>CAMFLW010000001.1 GCA_945957575.1 uncultured Aeromonas sp.
ATGACGTAACAACACCACTTTTTACGCTATTTTCCCCTGGCCTTGCCTCATCAACAGCCAATCCCCCCTATTGCAGGCATACAGAGACCCTTATTTTTTAACACTCAAATAGTTTCAAGTGTTCGGGCATATAAGCGGTTCAATCAGGATCATGTTGCGCGGCCCCCACATGAAGGCGTGATGAGATCACAAGCCTGCGACCTGTTCAAACTTCATTAACAACGTGCGATCCCGCCCTGGCGTTTCGATGCCTTGATCCAGACAACTTCCTTCCCCCCTGACCGGCACACCAGATAGCGGGCAACGGTAAAGAACCAGTCACTCATCCGGTTCAGATAGGGCAGCACCTCGGGATTGATCCGCTCCTCCCGGCTCAAGGTCAGCAGCAAGCGCTCACAATGACGCACCAGGGTACGCACCACATGCGCTTGCGCCGCAGCACGGGAACCACCTGGCAAGATAAACTGGCGCAACGGTGGCAATGGTTCGCTATAACGATCTATCTGCTGTTCAAGGCGGGTGGTCCAGGCGGCATTAACCTGCCAAATCGCTTCTTGCTGGGCATCGCTGGAGAATGCCAACTCGCCTCCCAGATCAAACAACTCCTGTTGCAACAGCTGTAAATCAGCCAATAAGCCGACCTCTTGCGACGGCACGTCACAAATCAGCAAGCCGATATGGGAGTTGAGCTCATCGATATAACCGTAGGTCTCGACCCGCAAATGGTCCTTGGGCAATGAGGTGCCATCGGCTAGCCGGGTCATGCCCTTGTCGCCTTGCCTCGTATATATTCTCATACCGACATCCTGTTAATAATGGGAATAATCATGGACTCGAGGCCATTGAGCTTGATCTCGTAAGCCAACGCCAGCGTCTGGCCCAATTTACCCGCCGGAAAACCGCTGCGCGCCATCCACACCAGATAGGGCTCTGGAATATCGATGATGCGCCGCCCCTGATATTTACCGTAAGGCATCTTGTTGGTCAGGGTCAGCAGCACCTGTTCGTCGGATAGCCAATCCATATCAATCGATATCCAGATACTTATGAGTCTGGATTGAGAGTCGCCAGTTACGCGCGATGCAGGAATCCATCGCCAATTGGGTGGCCCGTGGCTTCTGACTAATCGGCTGCAAGGCAATGACCACATCCGGGCGCAGGTTCGCGGTCGCCAGTAGCGCATCCAGCTCTTCAATATGGTGCTCGGTGGCCACAGGATGCTTGATCTCGTTGGCCCGCGCCAGCGCCGAGGCCAGCACAGGCAGCCCCCCTTTCATGCCAATTTTGGGGGAAACGGTCACCCAGGTCTGCTCATGGGTCTTGATCTCGCTGGTGCCACTGGTTTCAATCTGCACCTGATAACCCGCCGCCAGCAGGGCTGACGAGAGTTCGTGCAGATCGTAGAGGCAGGGCTCACCCCCGGTGATCACCACATGGCGCGCCTGATAACCCAGATCGCAAAAGCTCTTGATAATCTGCGCGGTGCTGAGTTGGCTCCAGCAATCGGATTCGTTGGAACGATCCAGCACCGCCTCCTTACCCACTTCACGAGCCGGATCAACAACCCAGGTATGACGGGTATCGCACCAGGGACAGCCCACCGGGCAACCCTGCAGGCGAACAAAGATAGCGGGCAGGCCGGTAAAGATGCCCTCCCCCTGGATGGTCTGGAAAATCTCGTTGATTGGGTAGTGCATCTCGATCACGGCTTGTTGCAAAAGTCGCGGATTATACCCCAAGCCACGGCAAGACGCAGGCTCACTCTGCGCTTTTCTCGCCCAGCCCGGTTTTCTCAAACAACCTAGCCATGATGCCCACCTTGTCGGCCAGATAGTTGTTCAGGCCGCGACTGCGCAGTTCACACGCAGGACACGTGCCGCAACCATCACCGGCAATGCCGTTGTAGCAGGTCAGGGTCTGCTGGCGCACCGTGTCGAGGTGACCATAGTGATCAGCCAGTGCCCAGGTCTCGGCCTTGTCGAGCCACATCAAGGGAGTTTCAAAACGGATGCCGCGATCCAGCCCCAGCGACACCGCCTGATTGAGGGCCTTGACGAACTCGTCACGGCAATCGGGATAGCCGGAGAAATCGGTCTCGCACACACCGGTGATCACCGCTTCGGCACCCACCTGATAGGCATAGATGGAGGCCAGGGTCAGGAACAGGATATTGCGGCCCGGCACGAAGGTGTTGGGCAGCCCGTTATCCTGCAGCTCGCAGCTGACTGGAATGTCGTCACGGGTCAGGGCAGAGACAGCCAGCTCATTGAGCAGCGTTACATCCATCACCTTGTGGGCGGCAATCCCCAGTGCACTGCCCAGGCGGCGCGCGGTGTCGATCTCTTCCCGATGGCGCTGGCCATAGTCGAAGGTAATGGCGTGCACTTCATCATACCGGGCCAATGCCTGCACCAGACAAGTAGTGCTGTCCTGACCGCCGCTGAAAACCACGACTGCTTTTTTCATCTTGATAACTCCTTGAATTGTCACGCGCGGCGGCCTTCGGCAAAGTCCTGCCACTGGGTATTCAACCGATTGAACAGGGTCAGCAAGGGCGCATAGCGCTCCGGCGTCCCCTCCCACCGGGACAAGAGGTGATAGCCCGCCTCTATGGTAGAGAGGGCATCGGGAAAGGGTTTCTTGCGAATGGCATATTGGCCGGCAATGGCACCAATGCCGATGCGGGGCAAGCGGGCCAGTGCCGGGTTGCTCTGCAACATGCGATAGGCTTTGCGCCAGGTGCCGTCGAGCAAAATAAAGGCGACAGATGCGGACCCAGGGGATTCACTCTCCCACCGTTGGCGAAGATCGGTCAGCGAAATGGCCTCCTCATCTGGCCAGAGTAGATAGCAGCGACGGGAAGGATCTGCGAGCAGTCCGAGCAGCCACTCATCGCGGGAAAAATCCTCCCCCACATGGATATCGCACTGCTGCAGAGAGGCTGCCAGTAGCGCCGCGGTCCCCTTGGGATGAGCCACCTCGCTGGGGTGCTGCAAGATGTAGAGAGGCGTGTGATTGTCAACCGGCGCAATATAATCGCACAGGCAGGCTTTGAGAGCACGGGTGCAACGTGTACAGTATCGACTGTTCTTGTCGCTGGACTGTTTCATGTTGTCAGACAAATCTGGATTACTCTGGGTTATCACGCTCTCTCTCACCAGCTTGCTACTCTTTTTTACCGTTCCCAATCTTCAGTTATCCTTCGATCGGCCCTCGATCGCCGGGGGCGAAGGGTGGCGGATCATAACAGGCAACCTGGCCCATACCAATCTGTGGCACCTGCTGCTCAATCTAAGTGGCCTCGCCATTCTCTATAGTCTGTTTCGCGACTATCTGGGTGGGGCTCGCCTACCGTTGCTGATGTTGCTGCTCTGGTTGGCTGTGGGCTTGGGGATCTGGTGGTGGTGCCCGCAGACCCATTGGTATATGGGGCTATCCGGCTCGCTGCATGGCCTGTTTGTCTGGGGAGCGATGCAGGATATTCGCCACGGACGCCGCACATCGGGCTGGCTGCTGCTGGCAGGGATGGGGCTCAAACTGGTGATGGACTTCTACAACGCAGGAGAGGGCCCGATCTCCACCCTGATCAATGCCAGGGTACACATCGGCTCTCATCTTATCGGGGCCGGTGCAGGCCTGTTGTTCGGCCTGCACCGCGTATCACTGAGTGAGCCCGTTACGCACCAGCCAGCTCGGCATTGATACTGGCGAGCATGGCGGCAGGATCGGCAGCCTGGGTGATGGGGCGACCGATAACCAGATAATCGGCACCCGCCTCGACCGCCGCTTTGGGTGTCATCACCCGGCGTTGATCTCCCGCAGCTGAACCGGTCGGGCGAATACCCGGGGTCACCAGCTTGAAATCGGCGCCCAGCAAGGCTTTCAGCTCATGGGCCTCGTTGGCAGAACAGACCACCCCATCCAGACCGGATGCCTTGGTCAGGGTAGCCAGCCGGATCACCTGCTCGGCCGGGCTCACATCCAGGCCAAGTGGGATCATGTCGGACTGCTCCATGCTGGTCAGTACGGTCACGCCGATCAGCAGGGGCGCCTTATCGCCATAAGGCAGCAAGGCCTCTTTGGCGGCTCGCATCATCCGCTCACCACCGCTGGCATGCACGTTGACCATCCAGACACCGAGTTCGGCACTGGCTGCCACCGCTTTGGCCACGGTATTGGGGATATCGTGAAACTTCAGATCCAGAAAGACATCAAATCCCTTGGCCACCAACTGGCGTACAAACTGCGGGCCAAACAGGGTAAACATCTCCTTGCCTACCTTGAGACGGCACTGGGCCGGAGAGATACGTTCAACGAACGCTAAGGCATCTGCCTCGCGCTGATAATCCAGCGCTACCAGTACTTTGGGATCTTGCATCTCACATCCTATTGCTTGTTATTCACCGTCCAGACCACGGATCGGCTTGATGGAACCCCACTGGCGACAAGACGGGCACTGCCAGAACAACGAGTGAGTGGCAAAGCCGCACTGCCGACACTTGTGGGTTGACTTGATTTTGATCTGCTCGCCGACCAGCTGTTGCAGCAGTTCGAGGCTCTCCTTGGCAGGCCCCTCCTCCGCACTGGCCAGCTGAAAACCTACCAACTGGTAAAAACCTTTCATCGACGGATGACGCCGCAGCTGACGCAGCACCAGTGAACGGGCCTGGCTCAGGCCATCACGCTCTTCAACCAGCTTGGCAAGGGCCAAGGTCACGCTGACGCCGGCATGATCTTCCACCGCCTTTTCAAGCAGCGGGATCAACGCAGGCGTGCGGCCCAACTGCTGATAGCACTCGAGCAACATAGGCATTGCTTCGGACGCAAAATCGATATCCTGCTCGAACACCCGCAGCAACTCCTTGCTGGCCTGTTCATACTCCCTCTCTTCCATTGCCAACTCAGCCAGACGCAGGCTGGCACGGGCACAGCCTGAATTGACGTTGAGCGCCCGCTTGAGCTTGGCCAAAGCTTCCCCTTTCTTGCCCTCGCGCAGCGCACTTTCAGCCTGCTCGCAATAAAAGTGGGAGATAGGTTCGGCCAGCTTCTTGCCCGGAAATTTTTGCAGACGAATCGCCACATCAATGGCCTTGTCCCAATCCCGCAACTGCTGATGGATGATCAACAGCTGTGCCAACGCTGTCTCTTCAAAATCGCTGTCGTCACACAGCTCATTCCAGAGCGCTTCAGCCCGATCGAGCAGACCGGCAGCCAGAAAGTCGCGAGCCAACTCCTGCAAGGCAAGCTGACGCTGCTCACGGGTTAGTTGGCGGGTCACCAGGTTCTGGTGGATCTTGATGGCGCGGTCCACCTCGCCACGCTGGCGAAACAGGTTGCCGAGGGAGAGGTGGGTTTCGATGGTTTCACTGTCCACCTCGAGCAGCTGGATAAAGAGATCCACCGCCTTGTCGGATTCATCAGACAGCAAATAGTTGAGGCCCGCTACATATTGGCGGGAAAACTGGTTACTCTGTTTCTGGGTGTCCTGGCGAACACTCCTGCGCCCCATATACCAGCCATAACCGGCGGCGATGGGCAACAGCAGGAAAAGCAGTTCAAGCATTGAGGAACATTATTCCTTACCCGGTGACCGGGCCAGCTCCAACTCGCGGGATTGACGACGCATGGTACGGTTGAGGGTGCGATTTTGCATTTTCAGACGCAGGAACAGCAGGCCAAATACCAGCCAGCCAAGCAAAAAACCGCCAGCGAAGAAGAAGCCCAACAACATGGCAAGCGAGAACTCCCCCTGAGCGATCAGGTAATTGAACTGAACCAACTGGCCATTTTGTGAGCCCAGCGCCAGGGTCAGAAGAAATACCACCACCAACGGAATAAGGGCCAAAATACGCTTCATAAGAGCTCCCTGTCAGTATCTAATGAGAGGCTGATTATCCTTAAAATCACAGGCAGACTCTAGAGTGAATGGGAAAAGAGTTTGATAAACAAGATGGTTGGCACGATTTGTGTGCCAAAAACAAAAAAGGCATACCCGAGGTATGCCCATTTCTGCATTATTCAATGATGTTGACGCGCTCGCGCAGCTCTTTACCAGGTTTGAAGTGCGGGACATATTTCCCGGTCAGTTCAACCTTGTCCCCGGTCTTGGGGTTGCGTCCCACACGGGGCGCACGATAGTGCAGTGAAAAACTGCCAAATCCGCGGATTTCAATCCGGTCGCCGTTTTGCAAGGTCGACGCCATCTGTTCAAGGATCTCCTTGATGGCGGCTTCGACATCCTTGGCCGGCATATGCATGCGGCTGGATGCCAGTTGTTCGATGAGATCTGATTTGGTCATAACGTTAAATCTCCTTCCCCGATCACATGCAATATTCATTTTGCCAGGATAAAAAAGGGCGGCGCAATGCCGCCCTTTTCTTGCATCAAGGATTACTCACCCTTGGCGGCTTTGAACGCTTCCATCATAGCATTGCTGAACACAACTTCTTCTTGTTGGTTCAGGCTATCGATAGCAACACGCTCATCAGCCTCGTCCTTAGCACGGACAGACAGGCTTACGGTACGGTTCTTACGATCAACGCCCATGAATTTAGCTTCTACTTCGTCACCAACAGACAGCACCAGAGTGGCGTCTTCTACGCGGTCACGAGCAGCGTCGGAGGCACGCAGGTAGCCTTCTACGCCATCAGCCAGTTCGATAACGGCACCTTTGGCATCAACCTCGGTAACCTTACCCTTCACGATAGCACCTTTCTTGTTGTCAGCCAGGTACTTGTTGAACGGGTCTTCTTCGATCTGCTTGACACCCAGGGAGATGCGCTCACGCTCCGGATCCACTTGCAGAACAACGGCTTCGATCTCGTCGCCTTTCTTGAATTCACGCACGGCTTCTTCGCCCTGGTTGTTCCAGGAGATGTCAGACAGGTGAACCAGGCCGTCGATGCCGCCATCCAGACCGATGAAGATACCGAAGTCAGTGATGGACTTGATCTTGCCGGAAACACGGTCGCCCTTGGCGTGAGTTTCGGCAAACAGCTGCCACGGGTTGGATTTGCACTGCTTCAGACCCAGGGAGATACGACGACGCTCTTCGTCGATGTCCAGAACCATCACGTCAACCACGTCGCCAACGTTAACAACTTTGGACGGGTGGATGTTCTTGTTGGTCCAATCCATCTCGGATACGTGTACCAGGCCTTCAACGCCTTCTTCGATTTCAACGAAGCAGCCGTAGTCGGTCAGGTTGGTCACGCGGCCAGACAGACGGGTGGTCTCCGGGTAGCGCTTGGCGATAGCAACCCAGGGATCTTCGCCCAGCTGCTTCAGACCCAGGGATACACGGGTACGCTCGCGGTCGAACTTCAGAACCTTGACAGCGATCTCGTCGCCAACGTTGACGATTTCGGAAGGATGCTTAACGCGCTTCCACGCCATGTCGGTGATGTGCAGCAGGCCGTCAACACCGCCCAGATCTACGAATGCACCGTAGTCGGTCAGGTTCTTGACGATACCCTTAACTTCTTGACCTTCTTGCAGGTTAGCCAGCAGGCTTTCACGCTCGGAGGTGTTCTCGGTCTCGATCACGGCACGACGGGAAACAACAACGTTGTTGCGCTTCTGGTCCAGCTTGATGACTTTGAACTCGAGTTCTTTGTTTTCCAGGTGAGCGGTGTCACGGATCGGACGCACGTCAACCAGAGAACCCGGCAGGAAGGCACGGATGCCGTTCAGTTCAACGGTGAAACCACCCTTGACCTTGCCGTTGATGATACCGATAACGGTAGCTTGCTCTTCGTAAGCCTTCTCAAGCTGCAGCCAGGCTTCGTGGCGCTTGGCTTTTTCGCGGGACAGCTTGGTTTCGCCGAAACCATCTTCGATAGAGTCCAGAGCCACGTCAACGGAGTCGCCTACGTTGATTTCCAGCTCGCCCATGGCGTTCTTGAATTCTTCAGCCGGGATAGCGGACTCGGATTTCAGACCGGCGTCAACCAGTACGAAACCGTTCTCGATAGCAACGACAGTACCCTTGACGATGGAACCTTGACGGGTTTCAACGGCGTTCAGGGACTCTTCAAAGAGTTGAGCAAAAGATTCGATCATTGTTTATGTCACAAATGAAACATCCACTTGCAATCCTGCACAAGCGGGGCTGTTTTAAATAATCTGCGCCATCCTTGGTGCAGACGACCGGATGTCAGCTTGCGCTGGCATCACCAAGTTGTTGCTCTGCATAGGCGAGCACCGTTGCCAGCACTTCATCTATGGTCATGGCGGTAGAGTCTACCACCAGAGCATCTTCCGCCGCTTTCAGGGGTGCAGTAGCGCGATTTCTATCGCGATCGTCACGCTCCCGAATCTCGGTTAAAAGACGCTCAAAGTTAACATCAAAGCCCTTATCTTGCAACTGCTTATAGCGGCGTTGGGCCCGTTCTTCGGCACTGGCGTCGAGGAAAATCTTCACCTCGGCCTCGGGGAAAACCACGGTGCCCATATCACGACCGTCGGCAATCAGACCCGGGGCCTGACGAAATGCCCGCTGGCGGCGCAACAAGGCTTCGCGCACCCGGGGGAAGGCGGCGATTTTGCTGGCGGCATTTCCCACCTCTTCGGTGCGGATAGTGCGGGAGACATCTTCCCCCTCCAGAATTACCTTGACCAGATCGCCCTCAACCTGAAATTGCACATCCAGATTGGCGGCCAGCGGCACCAGTGAGGCTTCACTGTCCAGCTCTACATCGTGATGCAGGGCGGCCAAGGACAACACCCGATAGATGGCGCCCGAGTCCAGCAAGTGCCAACCCAGCTTCTCAGCAAGCAGCTGACACAAGGTGCCTTTACCTGCACCACTGGGGCCATCAATTGTCATTACGGGGGCCATCTGAGGCATAACTTCTCTCCTGCACTGTGTTGCTCCCATCCCGAAGGGGTGGGTTAATGGGCGCCGATTATACCCGAATGTGGTGAGCCTGGCAGTCATCAATCCGCACAAAGGGCCAAAACCCCGCCGGACAGCTGTGCTTGTATCTCATTTGGAGATTTCATTAAGCAATGCAGGGACTTGTTCTTATGGTCGTTCCTGATAAGGCGCGCTAAACTGGCCCCCTTTTTTGAGCCGTTAGTAGTAAGGAGCAACCTATGAGCAGCGTTACCCTCGTGGCCAAATCCAAATTGCCAACCCCCTGGGGCACCTTCACGCTGGTAGGTTTTCAGGAAACCGGCACAGGCAAAGATCACGCCGCACTGGTGATGGGCGACATTACCGGTGAAGAGCCCGTGCTGGGCCGGATCCACTCAGAGTGCCTGACCGGCGACGCCCTGTTCAGCCTGCGTTGTGACTGCGGTTTCCAGTTGCAGGCGGCCATGGAAAATATCGCCAAAGCCGGTCGTGGCGTGTTGCTGTATGTGCGTCAAGAGGGCCGTGGCATCGGCTTGCTCAACAAGATCCGCGCCTATCACCTGCAGGATCAGGGGGCCGATACCGTGGAGGCCAACGTAGCCCTTGGTTTCGCCGCCGATATGCGCGACTACACCATCTGCGCCGATATGCTCAAGCAGCTTGAGGTCAAGTCTCTCAAACTGATGACCAACAACCCGCGCAAGATGAAAGCGATGGAATCCTTCGGTATTCCGGTGGCCGAACGGGTTCCGTTGCAGGAAGGACGCAATCCCCACAACGAGTTCTATCTGTCGACCAAGGCCAACAAGCTGGATCATATGCTGAAGAAGTGAGCCTGCATTGACGAATGCCAGATAGTCAAACGCCTCCCATTGGGAGGCGTTTTTCTTGGGATGACCACACATCAACCCAAGCTATCTAAGTGGCACGGTCAGATTGGCCAACAGTTCTTCAAGCTCTTCGCCAGTGCGGGCAGCACTGTATTGTTCGACCCGCTCGCGGGTCAATTGCGGCGCGAGACGTTCAATCAGATCGTAGAGATAGCCGCATAAAAATGCCCCTCTGCGCAACCCGATAGCGGCCACACCGCCTGGTAGCCAGGGCGCCGTTTTGAGCACCAGATCGCCATCGCGCTGGGGCTCCCAGGCAAAAGTTGCCATCACCCCGATGCCCATCCCTTGTCTGACATAGGTCTTGAGCACATCGCTGTCGCTCGCACAGCAGGCGATCCGGCTCTCGGCATGAGCGCAATCAGTGCCATGAGCGGCAGAGAGCGCCCTTCCATCGGTCACCAATGCAAACTCCACCAGCTCGGCCGAGGTCAGCGATGTTGCTTTGGCCAACGGATGATCCTTGGGTAGCACCAAGCCCCGTTGCCACTGAAAAGAGGGGAGCATGAGCAGATCGCTCCCCTCCTCCGGTTCATCCGCCAGCAGCAGATCGGCCGCGCCATCATGCACGGCTGCGCGGCACTGCGCAGCACTCCCTTGCATCACAGTTACGGCAACTTTGGGAAAGCGGGCCATGAAACCCTTGAGGATGGCGGGCAGAATAT
Organism: uncultured Aeromonas sp.; assembly: GCA_945957575.1. Taxonomy (GTDB): domain Bacteria; phylum Pseudomonadota; class Gammaproteobacteria; order Enterobacterales; family Aeromonadaceae; genus Aeromonas. The sequence continues at coordinate 10,414 of CAMFLW010000001.1, forward strand.
AACGGGCTTGCAGATGAGTGGCGGCAATGGTGAGGGTTCCCTGCTCCGGATGCACATGCTGCCTGGCCATGACCTTGATGGTGGCGACCTTGTCCAGCACCTCCGCGGCCACTTTGATCACATCACGACCTATGGGGGTGATCTGGGTCAGGTGTTTGCCGCTGCGCTCGAAGATCTGGATCCCCAGCTCATCCTCCAGCATCCGCACCTGTTTGCTGATCCCGGGCTGGGAGGTATAGAGGCTCTCGGCGGTAGCCGACAGATTCAGCCTGTGGTTGGCCACCTCGACGATATAGCGCAATTGCTGCAATTTCATGGTGTAGCCCTCAAGCGAACCCACCGTTAATAGTAACAAACTTTCAGCAATGGCCCGCCGCCATCAGGCCGGGCGATCCTTAAGTAGAAAATCGCGCAAGGCACGGTTGGCCATGGAGAGCGGATCGCCACGCCGCCACGCCACACAGAGGTCGAGGTAGATGGGCGGGTCGAAGGGTACGCCACTCAGATCCGGCTCCTCTTCCAGCACCATCCGCAAGAAGGTGGTCACCGCAAAGCCTTGCCGCACCACCGCCTTGAGCAGAGGGATAAGATTGCTCTCGAAGGCGATATCGGGTTCAACGCCAAGGCTCTGGGCCAGCGCCTCCATATGCTCCCGGTGATAAAAGCCGCGGCGAAACAGCGCCAGCTCCTGAGCAAAGAACTGCGAGAGGGTGACGGCTGGTTCACCGCGCAGGGGGTGATCGTCCCCCACCACCATCAACATCTCTTCACTCAGCAGATGTGCCCCCTCGATGGCGGGGGGGAGATCACTGGTGATGAGAATGGCCAGATCGAGGGAGCCATCCACCATCCGGCTGAGCAGCTCACGGGTGCCGGCCTCTTCGACCCGGATCTTGAGGCCGGGGTAGCGGTGCTTGAAGGCCATCAGACGAGGGGGGAAATAGTAGGAGCCCATCATGTAGGGGATCCCGATCCGCACTTCCCCCCGCTCCAGCCCCTTGAGCTCGGCCATCTCGGCCTCGGCCTGATGCATCTGCAGCAACAGACGCTCGGCATGGCGACAGAGCACCTCTCCCTCCGGGGTGAGCCGTACCGCCCGATCCTGTCGATCAAACAGCCGCAATTCGAGCTGCTGCTCCAGTTTGGCAATAGCCATGCTGATGGCAGGTTGCGCCACGTGCAAGCTATTGGCTGCCTTGGTAAATGAGCCGGCATCCCTGACCGCCAGCAGATAGGTGAGCTGTTTCAGATCCATGTATCAATTCATCTTATGAGATGGATAACTTAAATATATTATATTTATAGCCGTAAGGACTCTACCCTGACCAAAAGTAGTCAGGACAATACGCAATGATTGAAGTTGGAAGTCGCGAGTGGATACGTGCAACCCTGGCCCTCAGCCTAGGCTCTTTTCTGGTGTTTCTGAACCTCTACCAGACCCATCCCCTGTTACCCCTGATTGCCGAGGTCTTCTCGGTCAACTCCCTCTCGGCCAGCTGGACCCTGGCAGGATGCACTGCTGGCCTCGCCGCCTCCCTGCTGATCTGCGCCAGACTGGCGGATCGCCATGGCCGTCGGCAGGTCATGCTGGGTACCCTCACCCTGGCGATCCTGCTCTCACTGTTGATCCCGCTGGTTGAGCAGTTTGGCTCCCTGCTGTTGCTGCGCATCCTGCAGGGCGCGCTGCTGGCAGGACTGCCCGCGACCGCGATTGCCTATATGGGGGAAGAGTTCAGCAAACGGGCGCTGCTCTCGGCGGTGGGGGTCTATATTGCCGCCAACTCCCTCGGTGGCATTGCCGGTCGGGTGGTCGGCGGTCTGTTGGCGGGCTGGTTTGGCGACTGGCAGCATACCTTTCTGGGGATCGGAGTGATCAGCCTGTCACTGCTGCCGCTGGTCTTCTGGCTGCTGCCCCACCAGACCCGCTTTGTGGCGAGCGCCCCCGTTCGCGGTCAATTTGCCCGCGCCTTGCAGCAACACTTGACCAATCCCTTGCTGGTAGGGGCTTACCTTATCGGCGGGCTCAACTTTATGGTGTTTCTGAACCAGTTCAGCTATCTCACCTTCCTGCTGGCCAAGCCCCCTTTCTCCCTGCCCACCCAGTGGCTCGGCATGCTGTTTCTCACCTATCTCTCGGGGACGGTGGCCTCCTCACTGAGCGGCCGCTTTGCCAACCGCTGGGGGGCACAACGCATGCTGCTGGTCGGGATCGCCCTGATGGCCCTCGGCAGTCTGTGGCTGCTGCAAGCTAGCCTGCTCGGGATCCTGAGTGGCTTGCTGATCTCCAGCTTCGGCTTTTTCCTGGCACACGCCTGCGCCAGCGCCTGGGTCGGTCATCATGTCGAACACAACCGCGCCCTCGCCTCCTCCCTCTATCTGGTGGCCTACTATCTGGGAGCCAGTCTGGGTGGGCTTTACCTGCACCCCTTCTGGGAGCAGGGTGAGCTGGGCGGTCTGGTCATGGGGATTGAACTGGTCCTCATCCTGACGTCGGGCTTGGGCCTCTGGCTCGGCCGTCTCAAGCAGCGAAGCCAATCGCCACTGCCCGCCCAGCAACCCCACCGACACGGGTAACAGGCTCAGCGCAAACAGGGTCACCCACGAGCAGATGGCGCTCTCGCAACCAAGCACCGCCAGATAGCAAAAGGGGTCACACCGGTGACCCCTTTTGCTGCGTTATTCAAGAGCCTGTCAGGCTCGCACCGCATTGAACGCAGGATCACTCCTGATCGAAATAATCCGCAGGCACCGCGACCACAGCGTCGGTCGCCACCTCTTCGGCGATCACCTCAGCCAGCGGGCGCAGGTGAAACTTGATCTGGCCGGAGGGCAACATCAGGCCAATATCGGGGTTGCGGGTATCCTGCATGTTGCCGGTTTTGAATGGCTGCTCGGGATAGCGCACTACCAGATCTTGCAGTGAAGCGACCACCAGCTCGATATGTTCCAGCCCAGCCTGATGGACGCGACCCGGTTTCGGTGCAGCCAGCTCGATACAGGGTACCTGTACCTCACCAGCCAACAGAGGCTGATGCAACTGATAAGTGGCGATGGGACGTCCGCCAATCATCCCCTCCACCAGCAAGGAGCCCGCCTCAGCCAGCACAGCACATAGCGCGCGGTACTCCTGCAGGGTAGCCGCCCGATAACAGAGGTGATCGACTGTTAGCTGTGAAATTGTGACGCCAGTGGCGGCCAGTTCGGCCATCAGCTGAGAAACAAATGGGGCCATTGGCCCCAGTGTGGAATCGAGTGGGTGGGACATGCTTACCATTTTTTCTTGGGTTGAAACAGGACATCGAGCTCGTCGGCTTCCTTGTCCTTGATGTTTTGCAGATCCTGCGCGCTGTTTTGCTGCTGCAGCTCTTCAAGCTCCTTGAGCCCCTGACGCATATCTTCTTCACGGGCCAGCAGATAGGGATCCTTGTCGCCCACGCTCGCCATGGCAGAGAGTCCCTTGGTATAGAGCTGGCGGCAAGTGCCATATTGGCCCTGAATGCGAGCATCCATCGCCCGCTTGACCAGATTGGAGATGTTGATCTTGAGCTGCATCAGCTCGAGGCGGCGCTCTTCCTGGGCAAACCCCTGAGGGTCAATCTTGCCCTTGTTATGCTCGACACGCAGCACGGCCCGCAACTTCTTGACCAACTGCAGCATCTGGATCGCTTGACGATCGGACTCTGGGGTCTTGAAGTGCCCCTCATCCTGCGCACTGTAATTTTCCTGCACGTTCTTGATCTGAGTCTGTACATCGGCGATGCGCTGCTTGAGCTGGTTGTTGGGCATGATCTGCGCGATGGTGCGATAGGCATCGAGGATCCGGTGCTGTAGCAGTAGCACCATGTTTTTGGAGAAAGGCACCAGATTGACGTTCAGCAGTACCTCTTCGGTCTCGTCGGCTACCGTCTTGTGTCTGGCAACGGCGTGACGCTTTTCAGCCTCCGCCTTCTGCTTATATTGCTGTACCACGTTATAGGCGATAACCAAAAACAGGAGCGCGCCGATAGACAACAATACCAAAGTTAAAATCATAGGATGTCCAAACCCCTGTCCCAATCCAATTGCGTGATCCTACAACAGCTTACCAACTTAAGGTAGCCTGCAGATCCCCCCTTGCCCACGATTTGTCACCAAGCTGTGCCCCCGGTCTCAGGGAAAGATTGCAGGATCAGGGGATGATGACCATGACAGTCACCTCCCTATATTATCGCCCATCCGCGTCATTACTTGAGGTTAAAGCCTCGGGATTGCAGGAAGCCCAGCATGAAAGGGCGGGACTCCTTGCTCAGGATGGCGCGGATCTGGCCACTCCAGGTCTGCAGCTTGTTGTTGCTGCTGCGAGCCTGATAGTAGGCCTCAATCTGCTGATCGTAGTGAGCCAGCAAGTCGCGATCCAGCTCGCGCTGGTAACGCTCCTGATGCACCACCAGCGCCCGTGGCAAGCGAGGTTTCTGCTCAGGCTGCTGGGCCGGATGGCCAAGACAGAGGCCAAAAAGCGGGATAACCCGATCAGGCAAGCCCAGTAGCTCGCTCACCTCTGCCGGATGGTTGCGAAGTCCACCGATATAAACCCCACCCAGCCCCAGCGACTGCGCCTCCAGCAGGGCATTTTGCGCCATGATGGCACCGTCGATGGCACCGATCAGCAGCTGCTCCGCATAGCCGGTCTGGGCATCGGGCACGATCTGGGTGTGGCGGTGGTAATCGGCGCAGAACACCAGAAACTCGGCCGCCTGCACCACATAGGGTTGATTGCCCGCCAGCATTGCCAACTGCTGACGCGCCTCGGGCTCGCAGACTCGCACAATACTGGTCACCTGCAAAAAGCTCGAGGTTGAGGCGGACTGGGCGGCGGCGAGAATGGCATCCAGCTGCTGCGGGGCGATCGGCTCGGCAGTGAACTGGCGAATGGAACGATGGGAAAGGATAAGATCGATGGTCTGATTCATGGCACCTCCAGAGTGAGGTAACACCATAACGAAAAAAACGAGGGAGCCCAAGGCTCCCTCGCATACCCCGTTCAGGGGGCCGGATAGACATACGGTGCTTGTAACCCGAGCGGGAAGCCGAGCGCCCAGTAGAGCAGCAGGAAGATGGTCCAGCTCACCAGGAAGGCCAGCGAGTAAGGCAGCATCATGGAGACCAGGGTGCCGATCCCGGTGCTCTTCACATACTGCTGGCAATAGACCACCACCAGCGGGAAGAAGACCATCAACGGGGTGATGATGTTGGAGGCGGAATCCCCGACCCGATAGGCCGCCTGGGTCAGCTCGGGGGAGATCCCGACAGCCATCAGCATGGGCACCAGGATCGGGCTGATCAGCGCCCACTTGGCAGAGGCCGACCCCACCACCAGATTGACGGTCGCGGTCAGCAGGATCATCCCGACAATGGTGATCTCACCGGGCAGCGCCAGTGCATGAAGCACCTCGGCACCGGAAAGGGCCAGCAGAGTGCCCAGATTGGAATCGCCAAACGCCTTGATAAAGAGCGCGCAGAAGAAGGCCATCACCATGTAGGAGCCCATCTTGTTCATGGTGGCCGACATGGCGTCGATCACATCCTTGCCACTCTTGAAGTTGCCCGCCACGAAGCCGTAGACAATCCCCGGCAGGATAAAGAGCAGGAAGATGAGCGGCACGATGGATTTCATCACAGGGGCGGCAAAGGTGGTCAGTGAACCATCGGCAGCACGCAACGGTGAATCGCTCGGGGAGAGCGCCAGCGCCAGCAGCACGATGGCCGCCAGCATGGCAAACCCAGCCCAGTTGAAGGCACGGCTCTCCTGAGCGGTGTAGCGGCCCATCTCGTCAGCACTCTCCAGATCGTCATTAAGCTCGACATGCTTGAGACGCGGCTCCACCACCTTCTCGGTGACAAACCAGCCGACGCAGATGATCAGCAGGGAGGATGCACCAGTAAAGATGATGTTGCACAGGGTATTGACCATGTACTCTGGGTCAAGAATTTGCGCGGCAGACTGGGTAAAGCCCTGCAGCAAGGCATCGCCACCGGATGGCAGGAAGTTGGCGGCAAAACCGCCTGAAACACCGGCAAACGCGGCAGCGATACCCGCCAGCGGATGGCGTCCAGCAGCGTGGAAGATGATGCCACCGATGGGGATCACCAGCACATAACCCGCATCGGCGGCGGTATGGCTGACGATCGCCACCAGGATCAGCATGGGGGTGAGGAAACGGGCAGGCGTCACTTTCAGCAACTTTTTCAGACCGGTATTGATGAAACCGGACTGCTCGGCCACCCCTACCCCCAGCATGGCCACCAGCACGATCCCCAGCGGGGCAAAGCCGGTGAAGGTCGTGACCATGGTGGAGAGAAACTCGGCTAGACCGGCACCGGTCAGCAGGTTGTTGACCACTACGGCCTCCCCGGTACGGGGATTGACCAGATCAAACTGGAATTGGGACAACACCCAAGAGCCGACCCAGACGATCAGCAAGGCATAGAGGAACAGCATGGCGGGGTCGGGTAATTTGTTCCCGGCTTTCTCGACGCCATTGAGGAAACGGTTCAGCCAACCCTTGGGAGGGCTGGCCGGACGGTCATTGACAGCAGCATGACTCATTATTGCGATACTCCTTTCCCTAGAAACGAGGTCGCATGCTAGCAATTCCAGCCAATCCGTCTCATGACCGATCGCAAAAGAATGATTAATTTCGATTAAATGTTGCGGGATAAAATGCCAAGTTGTGGCCTAACGCACACTTGTTACTCTGTCATTACGGCATCTAATAGTGGATAACGCCCAACCTGACACTCCACCACGAAACCGCTCTGCTCAACTTGCGCCACCGTCAGCGGCTTGCTGAACAGATAGCCCTGGAACACATGGCACCCCTGAGTCTGCAGTGCGGCCAGCTCATGGGGCTCCTCCACCCCTTCCGCCATGATCCCCAATCCCAGATTGGTGGCCATAGCGGCGGTCGCCCGGATCACCGGCAGATTGAGACCGGTGACGAAGGAGCGATCCAGCTTGATGGTATCGATGGGCAGGCGATTGAGGTAGGCAAGGGATGAATAGCCGGTACCGAAATCATCGATGGCAATCTTGATCCCCAGTTCACTCAAATCATCGAGAATATCGAGGCACCCCTTCATATCGAGCATCAGCACGGTTTCTGTCAGCTCCAGCGTCAACAGGGAAGCATCCACCCCATGCTGCTCCAGCTGCTGGCGAACTTGTCCGGGCAACGCCGACGAGAGCTGGAAACCGGAGAGGTTGACAGAGACCGGTACCCGCTGATGGAAGCGCTTCTGCCAGCTGGCTACCTGTGCCAGCGCGGTGGAGAGCACCCAGCCGCCGATCTCGCGGATCAGCCCCATCTCTTCGGCCAGCGGGATAAATTCCACCGGCGAGACATGACCGAGCACCGGGTTGTACCAGCGCAGCAGCGCCTCGTATCCGATCAGCCGCCGTTTGGCGGCATCGACCTGCGGCTGGTAACAGAGGCTCAGCTCCTGACGACCGATGGCCTTGGCCAGAAATTGCTTGAGATTGAGCTTGCGCTGCAGAGTTTGCTGCATGCTGGGGGTGAAACGCTGCCAGCGCAGCCGACCCATCTGCTTGGCCTGATACATCGCCATGTCGGCACGGGTGATGAGGTTGTCACCATCGTCCGCATCATCGGGATAGATGGCAATGCCGATACTGCCGCCGATGGTGACCTCCGGCAGCCCGCTAAGTTGCAGCGGCTTGGTCATCTGGGAGAGCATCTGATCAGCCACTTCTTGCGCCCGCTCCCCCTGATTGCCCAGCGGCACCAGCGCTGTAAACTCATCGCCACCGAGGCGAGCCAGCTCAACATCCCGCGGGCAAATCTGTTTGAGGCGACCGGCGACCCGCTCCAGCAGGCGATCGCCCGCCTTGTGGCCATAGTTGTCGTTGACCAGCTTGAAGTTGTCCAGATCCATAAACACCAGCGCGAAACGTTCACCCAAGCCGCAATAGGCTTCGAGCGATTTCATCAAGCCATAACGGTTGAGCAAGCCAGTCAGTGAGTCGTGCCAGGCGAGGTGACGATGCTCCAGCTCCTCGAGTTTTCGATCGGTGATGTCCCGCATGGTGAGCAGAATGCGGGCTCCCTGCTGGATATAGCGGAACTGATACTGGAACCAGCGCATCCCCTTGAGGGTTTGGCACTCACCTTCGGTCACCACTTCATCGAGTCGAGAGAGTTTCTGGTAAAAAGTGTCGTCACTACCGGAAAAAACCTGGGAAAGCTTGGCGATCTGGTGACCGAAACACATTTCGAAGTGGTAGTTGCCGCTCTCGAACGCGCCATGGCTATCGAACAGGCAGGCCAAGGTATCGCCAGTCGACAACGAGGACTCCTGATAGAGGGTATCGGAGTCGAGCACGGCCTCGGTCATCATCATCAGGCGGCCAGCCAGCTGAATACCTGAGAGGCGCAAATAGAGCTGTTTCTTAACCCCTTTTGGGGAGATAGTCCACCATTCGTTATAACTGCGTCCCTGCTGAAAATCCCCGAGATAGCGTTGTAACAACAGCGCTATCGCTGTCGCCATATCAGCCGAAAAATCCCTGGAACATAGCTCCTCTATGGAGGTGGCCTCCCACAGGGGGAGTGCTGCGCGGTTTGCCCAGAAAATATGATGATGTTCGATGTCATAGACCCAGATAGGGGTATGCAGAACATCCATCGTCTTCAGTAACCCTTCGTCAAGCGTATTCATCTGGTCAAAGTCATTCATGCTGGATGGTCACTGGCTAACCGGAAAACAAATCTGGCAAACCGCTAGCTGCAGAATGCAAGATACAAACACCTCTTATGGCTATTATCCGTTTCACATAGCCAAGAGCAGAAAAAATATTTCAGATAGCAAGAACAGAGCAGCCTCTCCAGCAATGCCATAAAGGACTCAGCCAAGGACCCTGTTAATTCAAACAAATCACACTGTCGATTTTTAACTTTTTTTCCCAGTAAAAACAAGCACTAAGGGTTACTCACTCGAGACCTCGGAATACCAATTACAGATTGGCTATGATAAACACGCTACTAATAATCAAGTCAATTGAGGTGATTGTCATCACTCCCTATCACAGAGGCTTACATTAATTAACCAAGTGGATGGATAAACAACCAAAAAAATGCCAAAACGGACAAAAATAGTTCATTAAGAATGCACTGATATACCTAATTTATTTTTTCAACAGGCAATGAGCAAAATCAGAATATGTGAACTGCATCACGCCAATTATGGATAGCAAAAGCGTCTGCTGAGCATAGGCATCTACACAAACTGATTGATATTCGATCAATCAACTGTGATAACCAGAGCCGATAACTGAGCTGAAGCACGGCGTTCTACCCAAGCAGTACTCTTTCCCCCGGCGGTGCATTGATGGGGCTTTTTGCTGAGCGCCATTGACCTTGCTATACCCCCACTACCGCTGTGCCGTTACGAGAACGTGACCAAGAGCCGCTCACAACACTGAGTTGATTCGAATAATGCCAATCCCCACATAGCAGGGATGACACGAGAAATCATCAGTAAGCAACTCTGGCAATCCTTGCTGCCACTTCTGCCTCCCCAACAGCCTTCACCACAGGGTGGACGCTCACAGTATGATTTTCGCCGTTGCCGTGAATATCTGAGGCAACGGGGTAGCAAAGCACGAATCATGAAAGAAGTGATTAATATCTACCCAACCTCGGATCTGAAAGAGCAGGTCCAGATTTGACAGTCATTTTTTGGCCAACTTGCGAAGGTGCCTAAATTGCGCGCAAGGATACGGAGATAAAGGGAAATAGAAAACTAGTATCAAAAGATATCGAATCCAGATCAATGAAACGCTGAATTATGCTTGCCAACCTGGGGTGCTCTTTTTATGGTTGTCTCTTGTTACCCTCAGAACAGCGTTTATGAAGCACATAGAAGAGTTCTACCTGTTCGTCAAAGTGGTGCAAGAGGGTGGATTTTCCCACGCTGCAGCCGCACTGGGCATGCCAACAGGTACCATCAGTCGACGCATTTCCCAGCTTGAAGAACACTTGGGATGTTCCCTGCTACACCGCTCCACTCGCAAACTTCGGATGACCGACGAGGGGCTGCGCTACTATGAGCGCCTCTGCACTCCGCTTGGCGAAATCGAACAGGCCACTGGCGAGATCCAGGGCAAAGAGGTCGATATTTCCGGGCTCATCCGGATAGCAGCGCCGATCGCGCTCTCCAACACCATCCTTATCGATATGCTGACCGAATTCGGCCTGCACTATCCCGAGGTACAGTTCGATATCACCCAGACCAATGATCACCAGCACCTGTTCGACAATGATCGGGATCTGGTGTTCTTCAACGGTGAGCTGCCCCAGTCGCTGCCCAATGCGATCTGCCTCGGTCATATCGAATACGGTCTGTTTGCCTCGCCGCTCTATCTGACCAAGAAAGGCACCCCCTCGCATCCCAACCAGCTGGAAGAGCACGATCTCATCTACTGCTGGCCACACCAGCACTGGCAGCTGACTGACAACAATGAGCAAAACGTCTGCATCAAGCGCAGCGCCAAATTGACCGTCAACCAGACCCAGGCCGCCGTGCGCGCAGCCCGGCGCCATCTGGGAATCGTCAATGCCCCGATCCACTACGTGCATAGCTTCTTGCAGGATGAGCAATTGCGCCCCGTGTTACCCGACTGGCAAACCGGCAATCGCCCCTTCTACATGTTGTGTTGCCAACACCAGTACGCCCCATTGCGTGTTAAGATGTTCGCTGAATTTGTTGAAAAATACTCCGTACGCTACCGCAATCGGCAGTGGGATAACCAATTTTCACAAGGTGATAGCCTCACCCATTGCATCTGAGTGTTAGCGGGCCACACTTATAGCAATCCTTGCCAACAGAACCTACCTAACGCCATGAATGTATTGATATGTGATGACTCCGGGTTCGCCCGTAAACAGCTGGCACGGGCGCTACCGGCCGACTGGAAAGTCGATTTGCACTACGCGTCTAATGGCCTTGAAGGGATCGAGCAGGTGCTGATGGGCCATGGCGATCTCATCTTTCTCGATCTCACCATGCCGGAAATGGACGGTTACGGCGTGCTGGAAACCCTGCAACGGGAGGGGCTACGCAACAAGGTAATCGTAGTCTCTGGCGATATCCAGCCAGAAGCCTATCAGCGGGTCATGGGTCTCGGGGCACTCGATTTCATCAAGAAGCCCGCCGCCCCCGAGACTCTGCTAGCACTGCTCAAAAAACACGGCTTCTGGAGTACCACCCCGAGCGCTCAGCCAAGCACTACTGAGCAGCAACCAAGCAGTGTAGTAGCCGATGCGGGCGTCAAGATCACCCCTGAAATTCGCGATGTCTATCAGGAGCTGGCCAACGTCTCCATGGGTCAGGCGGCCGACTTGCTGGCCCGTCTGCTCAACGCCTTTGTGGTGCTGCCTATCCCCAACGTCAACGTGCTGGAGGTCTCCGAGCTGCACATGGCCCTCTCGGCGGCCGCTGATTCGGATACCCTCTCCGCCGTCTGTCAGGGCTTTATCGGAGCCGGGATCGCCGGCGAAGCGCTGATCCTGTTCCATGACTCCAGCTTCAAAGATTTGGCCAAGCTGATGAACCATCAGGGGACGCTGGATCGTACCGCCGAACTGGAGCTGCTGATGGATACCGCCAACGTGCTGATCGGCGCCTTCCTGCGCGGCTACGCCAACCAGCTCGATACCCCCTTCAGTCAGGGCCATCCGGTGGTGCTCGGCCAGCACAGACCCATCAACGAGCTGATCAACACTAACAAGAGTCGCTGGCGCCGCACGCTCGCCATCGAGATCAACTACCGGATCCAGGATTATGCAGTGCAGTGTGATCTGCTGCTGCTGTTTACCGAAGACTCCATCGCCACCATGAACAACAAAATCATGCACATGCTCTAGGAGTGACTATGGAAATCCGTGAATTTCATTGGCTAATGAACATAGTCCAGAACCTGGACGTAGGCTTGGTGGTGCTCGACAAGGAGTACAAGGTGCAGGTGTGGAACGGCTTTATGGAGAGCCACAGTGGCCGACTGGCCGGTGAAGTACGCGATGGTGTACTGTTCGAGCTCTTCCCCGATGTGGACAGAGCCTGGTTCGAGCGCAAGGCCAACATGGTCTTCAAACTCAACAACCGTGCCTTCAGCACCTGGGAGCAGAAGCCCTATCTGCTGCGTTTCTCCAACTATCGTCCCATTACCGGTTCGGCTCCTCATATGTTTCAGAACCTGACCCTGGTGCCACTGGCCGATTTCGGTGGTCAGGTGACCCACATCGCGGTGATGATCTATGACACCACCGATGAGGCCATGCTGATGAGCGGCCAGCGACAGGCTTGAGCTTGCTGCAAACACCAGAGGGCGCCGCGGCGCCCTCTGGTGTTTCGGTATCAACCAATCTCGAGATAACGACTACCTCACCAAGTCGTCTCAACATGCCCCGAGATACTCGGTGAAAGTGTCGATCACCTCTTCAATATCGTCATCGTTGATCTGCAGATGGGTCACCAGCCGCAGCTCGCCATAACCGGAGAAGAGGATACCCCGCTCCTTCATAAAGGCGAGCAGAGGGGCGGATCCCCCCTCACGCAGCCGCAGGAACACCATATTGCTCTGCACCAGCGAGAGATCGAGCTCTATGCCCGGCAATGCAGCCAGTCCTTCGGCCAACCGCTTGGCACGGCGGTGATCATCGGCCAGGCGTGTCACATGCTGCTCGAGGGCAAACAGACCAGCTTGCGCCAGAATTCCCGCCTGACGCATGCCACCACCGACCATTTTGCGCAGACGACGTGCCCGAGCGATAAAGTCACGATCTCCGACCAGCAGAGATCCCACCGGGGCACCCAGCCCCTTGGAAAGACAAATCGAGATGCTGTCAAACGGCGCGGCAATAACCTCCGTCGGGGTCTCGCTGGCCACGGCGGCGTTAAACAGCCGTGCGCCATCGAGATGGAGCTTCAAGCCACGCTCGGCAACGAATGCCCCCATCTCTTGCAGATAGGAGAGCGGCAGCACCTTGCCGTTGTGGGTGTTCTCAAGGCAGATCAGGCGAGTCCGGACGAAGTGGGCATCATCAGGGGCCAGTGCCGCCTTGATATCATCGAATGCCAACGTACCGTCGCGCTGCATCGGCAAGGGTTGCAGGGCAACGGAGCCTAACACGGCACTCCCCTGCGCTTCATAGCGATAGATGTGAGCAGCGGATCCCAGTATGGCCCCCTCACCACGCTGACAATGGCTCATCACCGCCAGCAGGTTGGACATGGTGCCCGATGGCACAAATAGCGCCGCCTGTTTGCCCAGCAATCTGGCCCCATGGGCCTCCAGCGCATTGACGCCCGGATCTTCACCATAGACATCATCACCGACTTCGGCGTGGAGCATGGCCTGACGCATGGCATCAGTAGGCTGGGTGACGGTGTCACTTCGTAAATCGATATAGCGCATGAGATCCCTCCTGAAACAGGAGAGTGACGTTAGCCATGCGCCCCTCGCTTGGCAAGGGGCGCATGAGCAGAATGTGAAGCCAATAGGCGTCCGCGGAACCCGAAGGCAGGATTTACCAGGGTAATAGCTGGCCGTTGAGATCCAGTAGCTGGCCCGATTGGGTTAATGATAACCCCTTGATGAGATTGAGCAGTTTCACTGCCACCTCGGCAGGATCCTGCAATTGCTCCGCTGGCAACTCACTCAGAAAGGGGGTGTTCATCGGAGAGTCCATCAAGCCGGGCGCCACTGCCACCACCCCAGCTTGCGGGAAACGCTGTGCCCACTCAAGGGCCAGGGTTTTCACCCCCATATCGAGGGCCGCCTTGCTCATCCGGTAGCTGTAACGTCCCCCCTCCTGGTTGGCGGCGATGGAGCCCGCCAGATCGGAGATAGCGCAGAGCCAAAGCGGATGAGCATATCCCATCACCCGGCTGAAGCGGGCTGCCAGCGCCAACGTTGGCCAGGCATTAGCCAACAGGCTGTCGCACAGCCACTTGGGGTGTACCTCTTCGACCCGTCGTTCCGGCATAAAACTGACATCGTGCAGCAGACCGATGGTGTTGATAACCACAGAGGGGAGCGGATCGCTATCGTAGAGGGTAAACAGGGCATCGAACGAAATGGCGTCCACCTCTGGCAGCGGGAAGAAGTCCTCCATCTCGATCCCTTTGGGGTAAGTGCGCCCGGCAAGCAAGAAGGATTCCCCTCTTGCCATCAGCTCTCTTGCCAGCGCCGAGCCCAGCGCACCGCTTCCGAGGATCAAGTAGCTCATTGCCCATTCCATGGTGAGTTATCTTGCTTAGAGCGTATCAGAATAATCAACCGGCGGTGCCCCAACTAAAGGGTAATACGCTCCTCATCACGCTTCCCCCAGATGGCGACCAAACTCCCGCGCCAGCGCCAGATCGAGAAAACCGTCCGCTTTCTTGTGGGTGCGCAAAAACTGGTAGTAGGCGAGCAGGGTGACCAGCGCCTCCTCATCGGGCAGCCCCACCCCGGGTTGCTGCTCGCCCAGCAGTTGCTGCGCCGCTGCCAGCGCCTCCCTGTCCACCACTTCCGCCTGACGGTAGAGATAACCGCATCCGGTCGCCAGCCACTCCAGCGAGCAGTTGGCCCCCATGGCGATCTGGTTGGCCCGCGCCAGGCCGGGCTCGGCCCCTTTCAAATATTTGCGGATCAGCGCTTCACTGAGACCCACCTTGCGGGCAAAGGCGCTCACACTCATCTCCCCGACCAGGCTCTGCAAGCGCTCGGCAAATCCCTCCATATAACTCTCTCCAATCAGAACCAAAGTTCGAATCATGCCACTGCCCATTATTGCTTTGCCAGCCACATGGGGCCAAGATGCCCGCACTCATCCATGTTGCATATCGTTTTCGCATCGCGTTTTTAAAGGAGTCAACCATGTCTGTATCCCGTGTCGCCCTGCATCCGCAAGGCCCCACCTTCTCTCGCCTCATCATGGGTTACTGGCGCCTGATGGAGTGGCAACTCTCTCCGGCCGCTCTGCTCGACCTGATGAAATATCATCTGGATCTGGGGGTCACCACCATCGATCACGCCGATATTTATGGCGGCTATCAGTGCGAAGAGGCCTTTGGTCACGCCCTGCGTCTCGAACCTTCCCTGCGCAGCCGGATGGAGATCGTCAGCAAGTGCGGCATCGCCCTCACCGCCAAGCCGGAGCATGCTCTCAACCACTACAACACCGGCAAGAGCCATATCATCGCCAGCGCCGAGGCCTCGCTGCGCAAGCTCGGCACCGACCATCTGGACCTGCTGCTGATCCACCGCCCGGATCCCCTGATGAACGCCGATGAAGTGGCCGACGCCTTTATCACTCTGAAACAGACGGGCAAGATCAAGCACGCCGGGGTATCCAACTTCACCGCCCGTCAGTTCGAACTATTGCAATCACGCCTCCCCTTCCCGCTGGTCACCAACCAGCTGGAGATCTCACCGCTTCATCAGGAGGGGACCCTCGATGGTACCCTGGATCAGTGCCAGCAGCTTGGCATCAAGCCGATGGCCTGGTCATGCCTCGGCGGCGGCCGACTGTTCAGCGATGACGCCTATGCCCCGCTGCGTGCCGAACTGGAGCAGATCCGTCAGGAAGTGGGCGCCCAGACTATCGAGCAGGTGGTCTACGCCTGGGTAATGATGCTGCCAAGCCAGCCGCTGCCATTGATTGGCTCCGGCAAGCGGGAGCGGATTGCTGCCGCCTTGGCCGCCGAATCCATCGGGCTGAACCGCCAGCAGTGGTTCCGCATCCGCAAGGCGGCGCTCGGTTACGACGTTCCCTGATAACTGCAAAACGTCCAGAAACAAAAACGGCATGGGGGAAAACCATGCCGTTTTTTTATTGCCGAGGCACCTTAGCGGTGGCGCTGTTGCGGGCGACCACGGGGAGCATCTGTCTTCGGTTTGGCCTGGTTGACGGTGATGGTACGGCCACCGACTTCAGTGCCATGCAGACCGGCGATGGCCTTTTCGGCATCACCATTGACCGGCATTTCAATAAAACCAAACCCCTTTGACTGGCCGGTATCGCGGTCGATGATGATATCAACCTTGTCGACCTGTCCAAACTGGCTGAACAGAGTTTTCAGTTCGTCGGCCGTCATGCGGTACGACAGATTACCTACGTAAATCTTCATGCCATCCACTCTCGATTCAAGGTGCCTTCTCTATGCAATTCCCAGCATAACGGTAAGGGCACAACCCCTATGCCGGACCTGCCATGGCTTCATGCCGTGGCCTTCTCCACACTGTCGTCAAGTGATTGATCTCTTGGGTTAACAGTGCAGACAAGATCAATTCGAGTCACTGGCAGTATCTGAGCTTTGCCGGGAATTGTCGAGAAAACAGTCGATTCAAACCGCTTGCAGATCTGACAAGCGTTGCGCCAGCATCCGGCGACCGTGCCAGGCCCGTTTAAAGCCGAAACGATAGACCGACGGACTCACCAGATGGAGCTCCCCCGCCTTGAGATCCAGCAAGGCCATGGCCGCCGCCAGCTCCTCTTCACGCAACTGCAGATCCAGACTGAAGTCGAGCCACTGGCCGTCGTGGCCCACTCGCCGCTCCCGCTCGAGCGCCACCAGCTGGCTGCGGGGCAGCGCCAGCGCTTCATCCTTGTTGCCATTGAGCAGATAGATATGCTGTTCATCCCATCCCAGTTCCGCCAGGCGCCAGGGCTGCCAGCTGCGGGGCAGCGACACCATGATCCCGGTGATGCCACCAAAGACCACGCCTACCCAGTTGAGCAGTGCCATGGCGCCCCAACCATCCCACAAGGAGGCCGCCACCACGCCCCAACTCACCAGCAACAGCAGAAAAATGACACAGCGATAGCGCACCGCTGGCGGCATCAACAGCTGCACCTGCGAACCGGCAAGCAAGGATGTAATACGCATGAAAAACTCCTGTCATCACGAAATGGCGCCATTGTGAATAGGCATCAGGATGCTGACAAGGGGGTTTTCTTTGTCATCCCCCTATAAAATCAATACCATGGCGTAAATGATTCTCAGTGGAACCCGCGTCTTGACCAGCTCGCAACCCTGTGTGCGCTTTTGTAGCGTCGACAAATTCTATGGCGACTTTCAGGCTCTTCATCACATCGATCTCACCATTGAACGGGGAGAGAAGTGGGTCATCTGTGGCCCGTCAGGTTCGGGAAAATCGACCCTGATCCGCACCATCAACGGGCTGGAGGGGATCGACGGCGGCCAGCTGTTCCTGTTTGGCGAGCCGGTGACCCCCACCTACTTGCGTCGCCTGCAAGGTCGGGTCGGCATGGTGTTTCAGCAGTTCAACCTCTTCCCTCATATGACGGTGCTGGAAAACCTGATGGTGGCGCCGGTGCATACCCTGGGATTGCGCCCTCAGGAGGCCAAAGCCCGGGCGCTCGGGCTGCTCGAGCGAGTGCGCATTCAGGCACAGGCCGACAAATACCCCCACCAGCTCTCCGGCGGTCAGCAACAGCGGGTCGCCATCGCCCGCTCCCTCTGCATGCAACCCGAGCTGATGCTGTTTGACGAGCCCACCTCCGCCCTCGACCCCGAGATGATCCGCGAAGTGCTGGATGTAATCCGCGAGCTGGCTGACGAGGGGATGACCCTGATCTGCGTCACCCACGAGATGGGCTTTGCCCGTCAGGTGGCGGATCGGGTGCTCTTTATGGACGAAGGCAAGATCATCGAATCGGCCCCGCCCGCCCAGCTGTTCAGCGCCCCACAACACCCGCGCACCCAGGCCTTCCTCGAACAGGTGCTCAGCTATCATGGCTAGGCTCATACGCCCCCGCCTGCTTGGCTGGCTGTCAGGCACTGTGATGCTCTGTGCGCTACTGGGCTGGGCGCTCTATAGCGGCGCTCGTCAGATGGGCTATGAGTGGCAGTGGCCGCGGGTGTTGCCCTTTCTCGGCGAGTGGGATGAGGGAACCTTTTATGCCGGCCCCCTGCTAAACGGCCTGCTGGTCACTTTGCAGGTGGCGCTGCTCAGCCTGTTGGGCACGCTGGCGGTCGGGGTGTGCGTGGTCAGCCTGCGGCTGCTCCCCTCCCGGCTCGGCCCCTGGCTCGCCATCGCCTATCTGGCGCTGGTGCGCACCACGCCCCAGCTGGTGCAGCTCTATATTCTCTATTTCTTGCTGGGCCCCATGCTGGGATTGGCCCCCCTTGCCTGCGCCGTGTTGAGCCTCTCCCTCTATCAGGGGGCCTTCACCGCCGAAGTGTTGCGTGCAGGCGTACAGGCCATTCCCAAAGGACAGTGGGAGGCAGCCCACTCCCTTGGCTTGTCGCGAACCATCACCCTGCGCAAAGTGATCCTGCCCCAGCTGGTGCGCATCACCTTGCCGCCGCTGACCAACGAGCTGGTCTCCCTTATCAAACATTCGGCGCTGGTGAGTGTGATCGCCATCTTCGATCTGACCAACGAAGGGCGTACTCTGGTTGCCGATACGTTTCTGACCTTTGAGGTGTGGTTTACCGTAGCCGCCCTCTATTTGTTGTTAACCCTGACGCTGTCAGCCTGTTCACGGGCGCTGGCCCGTCATCTGGATCCGGATCAACAAGGACGCTAACCATGAATTTATCGTTCAAAACCGCCCTGTCGGGCGCAGCCATGCTGTTTACTACCCTGTTTGCCCCTGCGCAATTTGCCCAGGCAGAAGAGCCATCATCCACCCAGGCGCAGATCGAGCAGAGCGGTACCCTGCGGGTCGGCATGTCCACCTTCGCCCCATGGGCGATGCGCGACAAGCAGGGGGCCCTGATCGGTTTCGAGATTGACGTGGCTCGTCGCCTCGCCACCGACAACGGCTGGCAGGTGGAGTTTGTGCCCACCGCCTGGGATGGCATCATCCCCTCCCTGCTGGCGAAAAAGTATGACGTCATCATAGGCGGCCTCACCATCACCCCCGAGCGGGAGAAGAGCGTGCGCTTCACCCAGGCCTACTCCCACTCAGGAGTGCAGTTGGCGGCCTCCAGCAAGCTGGCCAAAGAGAAGAAAACCGTGGCGGACTTCAACCAGCGCGGGGTGATCCTGGCGGTACGCCGTGGTGCCTCGCCGGTACAGGTAGCCAAAGCGCACTTCCCCAAAGCCACCCTGCGCCAGTTTGATGACGAGTCACAGGTGTTTCAGGAGGTGCTGAACGGCCGCGCTCACGGCGCCCTCTCCTCCTCCCCCAAACCCGAACAAGAGGCACTGCGTCACCCGGATGCCCTCTTTATGCCGTTTGCCAAGCCGCTGGCAGAGGGGAGTGAAGGGTTTGCCCTGCGCAAGGGGGATGATGCTCTGGCTGAACAGTTCAACGAGTGGATAGTCGCCCGTCAGGCCGATGGCTGGCTCAAGACGCGCCATGACTACTGGTTCAAGTCGCTGGCGTGGGAAGCACAGGTCACCAATCCCTGATGCTGATTGCGCTCAAACAGACCATCCGGCACATCGTCCGGGCGCCATGTCGGAACATCAACTGGCTGGATGGGGCGATCGCCCTGCTCCTGTTGCTGGCTGGCCTCTGGCTGGCCAGCCGCTTGCATATCGGGGTGGCCTATCAGTGGCGCTGGCATCAGGCTTTCGACCTGCTGTTCACCCCCGGCCCGCACGGCGAGTTGCCCTACTTTTTCAGCGGTCTGCTCACCACCTTGCGCATCGCCCTGCTCGGCATGGTACTGGCGCTGCTGCTCGGCACTGCGTTCGGCGTGGCGGCGTTCAGCGGCCGCCCGTTTCTGGTTCTGCCAGCCACCCTGTTTATCCAGCTGATCCGCAATCTGCCGCCGCTGGTCTTTATCTTCATTTTCTACTTCTTTATCGCCAACCAGCTGCTGCCTGCGAGCGGCCTCTCCCGCTGGCTCGGCACCGTATCACTCTCCCCGTGGCAAGAGGCGCTATTTGGCCCACCTGCCCGCTGGGAAAACCTTATCTCAGGCACCCTCTGCGTTGGCATGATCAGCGCCGCCTTTGTCGCCGAGATCGTCCGCGCCGGGCTGGCCGCCATCCCCCGCGGCCAGTGGGAAGCGGCACAGAGCCTCGGGCTCTCCCCCTGGGTGCGGCTGCGCCATGTGATCCTGCCGCAGGCCATGCTGCTGATGCTGCCCCCCCTCACCGGTCAGCTCATCGCGCTGGTGAAGGATACCGCCATCGTTTCACTTATTTCGGTGCAGGAGCTCACTTTCGTCGGCACCGAGATGGCCAACTCCAGCGGACTGGTCTACGAGATCTGGCTGCTGGTGGCCGCAGCCTATTTATTTATATGTTTGAGTCTGTTCGTACTGCTGAGCCGACTCGAAGCAAGACAAGGAGCACGCAAATGCTGACGTCCCTGTTGCTGGCGACCGTGTTGCAAGCGGAAGCGATCGGCGGTTATGCCGCCGGTTGCCTGAAAAACGGCGTATCCCTGCCCCTCGAAGGGCCGGGGTATCAAGTGATCCGCACCAAACGGCTGCGCTACTACGGCCACCCCGACCTTATCCACTACCTGCAAGCGCTGGCCAACCAGACCCGCATGGCCGGACTGCCGGATCTCTACATCGCCGATCTGGCGATGGCCCGTGGTGGCCCCTTTACCTCCGGCCATCGCAGCCACCAGACCGGGCTCGATGCCGATATCTGGTTTCGCATGGCCAACCGCCCCATCAGCAAATGGGAGCAGGATGCTCCCAAGGAGTGGGCGCTGATCGACGAGCCCAGTTACAAGATGTTGCCTGGGCGCTTTGGCCCGCAGCAGCTCACCCTGCTGCGGCTGGCGGCCAGCAAACCCGAGGTGGCACGCATCTTCGTCAATCCGGTGATCAAATCAGCAGTCTGCCAGCACGCTGGTGATGAGCCCTGGGTTGCCAAACTGCGCCCCTGGGTAGGCCACTTCAGCCACTTCCACGTGCGGCTGCGCTGCCCGGTCGGCAGCCCAGATTGCGAGCCTCAGGCCCCCATTCCGCCCGGCAACGGCTGCGGGGAAGAGCTGGCCTCCTGGCTCAAGGACAAGCCCCAACTGCCCAAGGTCTCAGGCATCAACAAACCGCCAATACTTCCTGCGCGTTGTCGCAACTGACCCCGAGCTGGTATGGTGATGCACTATTCGCAAGGCGCTATCCGTTCCATTCAAAATTTCATAGGAGAACAACAAGATGGCCACATCACTCTGGCGCAGAACCGTGCAGAGCCTGTTGACCCTGACCCTGCTGCTCGGCCTGACCGGCTGCGGCATGAACAACATCCCGACCCTGGATGAGCAGGTCAAGGCGAGCTGGGGACAGGTGGAAAACCAGTATCAGCGCCGGGCCGATCTCATTCCCAATCTGGTCGCTACCGTCAAGGGCTACGCCAGCCATGAGCAGGAGACCCTCAAGGCGGTCACCGATGCCCGCGCCCGGGTCGGCAGCGTGCAGGTGAGCGATCCTGCCCAGCTCAAAGAGTTTGAAGCGGCGCAAAACCAGCTTTCAAGCGCCCTCTCCCGCCTGATGGTGGTCGTGGAACGTTATCCAGAGCTCAAGGCGGATCAGCAGTTCCTTGCCCTGCAGGCCCAGCTGGAAGGAACCGAGAACCGCATCTCGGTGGCTCGCCGCGACTATATCGAGGCTGTGCGCCAGTTCAATACCGAGATCCGCACCTTCCCCGGCGTTATCTGGTCCAAGCTGCTCTACTCGGATCTGGAGGCCAAACCCAGTTTCAGTGCCAAACCCGGTGCCGATGAGGCGCCCAAGGTCAGTTTCCAATGAAGATAATGTTGCGCACGCTACTCCCTTTTCTGCTGCTCTGGACGGCGGCGCTGCAGGCTGCACCGAACTTTCCGACCCTGAGCGGGCGGGTGGTGGACGAGGCGGCGCTGATGTCTCGCAAACAGGTCCATCAGCTGACTCAGCAATTGGCCGCCTTTGAAAAGCGCAGCGGCATCCAGTTGGTGGTAGTCTCCGTCGACAGCCTCGATGGGGAGACCATCGAGGAGTACGGCTACCAGCTCGGTCGCCACTGGGGGATCGGCCAGAAAGACAAGAACAACGGCGTACTGTTGCTGATCGCCCAGGATGAGCGCAAGGTGCGGATCGAGGTGGGATACGGGCTGGAGGGCGCCCTGCCCGATGCCATTGCCGCCAACATCATCCATGGTCGAATCCTGCCAGCCTTCAAACGCGGCGATATGGTGGCCGGGATCATGGCAGGCAGCCAGAGCATCATGAAGGCTCTCGCCGGCGAGTATCAGCCAGTCGAGCAGCAAAAGGATGAGACCTCCGGCGGCCCCTGGCTGTTTATTCTGGTGGTGATTGCGATGATCGTAGTCCACAACCTGCGCGGGGGTGGCGGTGGTCATGGAGGACGACGGCGGGCGGCCTACTATGCAGGTGGATTTGGTGCCGGCTCCTCTGGCCGCTCTGGCGGCGGATTCAGCGGTGGTGGCGGCAGTTTTGGCGGTGGCGGAGCCTCCGGTGGCTGGTAACAGGAGTAAAGAGACAAATCATGATTTCTAAACAGTTCTTCCATACACTTCAGGCCAAGGTGCGCGAAGCGGAGCAAGAGACTGATGCTGAACTAGTCACTGTGCTGGCCCCGGCCAGCGATGGGTATCGCTACATACCCACCCTCTGGGCGGCGCTGCTGGCGATGCTCACCCCCTTGCTGGTATTCCAGATCGGCTTCTGGCTCGGCTGGTACGAGATCCTGCTGGTGCAGTGGTCGGTCTGGCTGCTGCTGAGCCTGCTGTTCCACTGGACCCCCATCAAGATGCGGTTGATCCCGAAGAAAGTGCGCCAGCACAGGGCGGCCCTGATGGCCCGCCTGCAATTTGTCGAGCAAGGGCTGCACCGCACCCGTGACCGGCTCGGTGTGCTGATCTTCGTCTCTGCCGCCGAGCACTATGTGGAGATCCTGGTGGATGACGGCATCGCCCAGCATATCGACAATGGCCAGTGGCAGGAGATCATCGACGACTTCGTGGTACGAGTGCGCAACAAGGAGATCGAACAGGGTTTTCTGGAGTGCGTAGCACGGGTCAGCGCCATTCTGACCGACGCCTTCCCGGCCACTCGGGATCAGAACGAGCTGCCGGACAGCCTGATCATCCTCGACAAGCCCTGAAGCGGTTTAAAAAAACGGCATTCTGCGCAAGGCTTAGGCATTCGGAAAAGATTATGAAAAATAAGGGGAAAATAGGTTGACCCACAGCGCCATTTCCCCTAAATTACGCCCCGTTCCAGCGTAACGGCGCAGCGAACGAAAATTTGGTGAGGTGTCCGAGTGGCTGAAGGAGCACGCCTGGAAAGTGTGTATACGGCAACGTATCGAGGGTTCGAATCCCTCCCTCACCGCCAAATCTAAAAAAACCGACCTCTGGGTCGGTTTTTTGCTTTCCGGAAAACACCAGCATCGGTGCCGACAACTGCAGCAGCGACAAAGACGGGTGAAGCTGCCAACACCCCTCAGGACAACGGTGAGGTATGCAACGTCGGCGGCCACTCCACACTGCTCATCACTCCGCATGACCGCTGGTAGGCTGCTGCAATCGTTATGGCAGCCAGAGGGTTCTGAGCGCAGTTTTCCTGTTATCCGCGGCCCAGCCGCCTTGCGGAATACAGGCACAAAAAAGGCCGCTCAATGAGCGGCCTTCTGGCATTACCAATCAGGGATTAGCTGTCGCGGCGCTTGCCACCGAACTTGCGACCCTTGTCGAAACCGCCTTCACGGCGATCCTTGTTGAAGGGACGGTCACCCTGCGGACGGCGATCCTTGTTGAAAGGACGGTCGCCACGGAACGGACGATCACCGCGCGGCGGACGGCTGCTGGTGTTGCCACCGGCCGGCACTTCGGTGTAGCGAGTGATTTGCAGCGGACGCTGGCAAACACGGGCTTTCTTGATCACTTCCAGCACATCGGCGCTCATGCCCTTGGGCAGGTCGACGGTAGAGAAGTCGTCAGCGATGTCGATGTTGCCGATGAAGCGGCTCTCGATGTTCGCTTCGTTGGCGATGGCGCCCACGATCTGACCCGGCTTGACACCGTGATGGGCACCCACGTCTACGCGGTAGCGTTCCATCTCCACATCCGGGTTATCTTTGAGCGGACGCGGCTCCAGGGACGGCATGCGACGGGCCGGACGATCGCCACGGTCACCGAAGTCACGACCGCCGCGGTCATTGAAGTCACGACGCTCGAAGCCACTGCGATCGTTGCTGTTGTTGAACAGCGGATCCGGGATGGAGTCATCCAGCAGCAGCGGTTGGTCGCCCTGTACCAGCTTGGCCAGTGCGGCAGCCAGCTCCAGCGGATCGGCAGAATCTTCTTCGATCAGCTCGTTTACCAGGTTGTGGTAGATCTCGAGCTCTTCACCCATCATGGTTTCGCGGATGCGCTCTTTGAACTTGGCCAGACGATGCTGGTTGATGTCCTCGGTGCTCGGCATCTTCATCGGCTCGATGGCCTGACGAGTTGCGTGCTCGATGGCGCGCAGCATGCGACGCTCGCGGGGAGCGACGAACAGGATGGCTTCGCCTTTACGACCGGCACGACCGGTACGGCCGATACGGTGAACGTAAGATTCGGTGTCGTACGGAATGTCGTAGTTCACTACGTGAGTGATGCGCTCAACGTCCAGACCACGGGCAACTACGTCGGTGGCGATCAGGATGTCCAGCTGGCCCTGACGCAGCTTGTCGACGGTACGCTCACGCAGCTTCTGCGGGATGTCGCCGTGCAGCGCTTCACAGGCGTGGCCACGGGCGGCCAGCTTGCCAGCCAGCTCTTCGGCAGCGTTCTTGGTACGTACGAATACCAACAGGGCTTCGTAGGATTCCACTTCCAGCAGACGGGTCATGGCGTCCAGCTTGTGCAGACCGGTTACCTGCCAGTAACGCTGGCGGATGGTGGTAGCGGTAGCAGTCTTGGAGGCGATCTTGATCTCTTTCGGCTGCTTCAGGTGCTTCTGGGCCACGCGACGGATCTGCTCCGGCATGGTGGCAGAGAACAGGGCAACCTGACGAGAGCTCGGGCACTGCTCCATGATCCAGTCCACATCGTCGATGAAGCCCATACGCAGCATTTCGTCCGCTTCGTCCAGCACCAGGGCTTTCAGACCGGAGAGATCCAGGTTCTTGCGACGGATCAGGTCCATCACGCGGCCCGGAGTACCGACGACAACCTGAGCACCACGACGCAGAGCGCGGGTCTGGGTTTCGTAGGAGGCGCCGCCGTAGATCGGCAGCACGTGGAAATCAGGCATGTGGTGGGCATAGCGTTGGCACGCTTCAGCCACCTGCAGAGCCAGTTCGCGAGTCGGTGCCAGCACCAGGATCTGGGTGTTGCGGTTACCAGCTTCCAGACGAGACAACAGAGGCAAGGCAAAAGCAGCGGTCTTCCCTGTACCGGTTTGCGCCTGCCCCAGCAGATCGTGGCCCGCCATCAGGTGGGGAATTGCTGCGGCCTGGATGGGGGACGGGCGCTCATAGCCCACGTCCTGCAGCGCTTTCAATACAGGCGCGGCCAGTCCAAGCTCACTAAAAAGGGGCAGTTGTTCGGTATCAGACATAGATTCTTCCAGATTAAGGCAGGCGGCTAAGCACCGCGGAATAGCAAAAAGGCGGCGATTATAGCGCCACTTTGTTCTGCTGTCTTGAAAAATGTGATAAGCCTCTCAAGACGTTGGCAATTATAGAGGGATCTTGCGAGTTAAGCTTGCTTATTTTTCACTCATGATGCGTTATTGCAGATCATTCCTCTCCGGAGTCCTTGCCCCGCTTGTGCTTGAGCACCGCCATGGTCAACCGGCTGGTGCACAATAAACGACCACGTTCATCGCGAATTTCTATCTGCCACACCTGAGTCGTCGCCCCCAGATGCAGTGGCGTGCAACGCCCCGTTACCACCCCTTCCCGTTTGGCCCGCAGATGGTTGGCATTCACCTCCAACCCCACGCAGTAACTGTCAGGCCCGACCGCCATGTTGGCCGCCAGCGACCCAAGGGTCTCCGCCAGCACCACGGAGGCGCCGCCATGCAGCATGCCAAGGGGCTGGTGAGTGCGGTGATCCACCGGCATGGTGGCCTCCAGCCAGTCGGGGCCAAAGGCGGTATAGATGATGTCGAGGTGGGCCATCAGGGTATTGCGGGAGCTGGCGTTAAGCCCCTCAAGACTCATGGGTCTGCGCCAGACGGAGGATGATTCCTGACTCATGAAAAAAGAACTCCTTCAATTGCATGGGGAAAATGGAGCATCGCTGCATTGCACAACAAGCCAGCCCCGGCCTGCAGCCGGGGCAGGATAACACCTAAAACCGGCCCCCTTACCAGGGATAGGTGACACCGGGCCACTCGACCCAGGGCATCTCCCGGCCCGGCAAGCGGGGCTGGCGCCACTGCCACACGTTGGCGAGCCAGTCGCGCAGCAGCCCTTCCAACTCTTCATCACTGATGGGAGCATCGGCCACCTTCCAGAAAAAGAGCTCCGCCTCCACCTCCGGCAACACCGAAGGGTAGAGATAAACTCCGCCCCAAAATTGCGGCTCCCGATCCGGGCTCCAGAGGCCATAGGCAAACGAGCGCTTGGCCAGAAACTCCGACTGCTGCCACTCCAGATCCCCTTCGTGCTGGCTCAGGCTGAAGTTGGCGGAGGGCCAGAGATCGTTCGGACGAAACAGCTGATGGAGTTGCTCTCGCTCGCGCAGGATGGCGACAAACTCCACCACCGCCTGAGCGGGGGTCGCGGGCAACAACAAAAAGCACGGGTGCCGATAGGCCTTCGGCACCCGAAACCGCTTGGGAAAACGCAGCATCAGAGCAGTTCCAGCAGGGCCTGCAGCGGATGTTTGAGCTTTTCCCCCTCCATTCGCTTGACCTGACTGCGGCAGGAATAACCGGTCGCCAGACAGCGATCCTGTGGCAAACGGGCCAGCGGTTCGGCCCAGCTCAACCCATAAATTCCCTTGGAGTTTTCCACCTGTTTGGCATCGTGACCATAGGTGCCCGCCATGCCGCAGCAACCGACCGAGACCGGTTGCAGTTTGGCGCCAAAGCGGCCAAACAGGGTGCCCCAGTCGCCGTGGGTCGAGGGCTTGGCAGTCTTCTCGGTGCAGTGGGCAAAGAGATACCAAGGCTCTGCTGTCTGATTTTCACGTTTCGGCAGCACGTCGGCCGGAAGCGAGAGCAGCCACTCCTGCGGCAACAACACCTGAAAATCACCGCGGGCCGACCCCAGCGCCTTGGCGTACTCGTCGCGATAGCAGAGCACCATGGCCGGATCCACCCCCACCATGGGGATGCCGAGCGCCGCAATCTTGTTGAGGAACTGGGCGCTACTCGCCGCGGTACGGGCAAAGGCGCGCAGGAACCCCTTGATATGCTGGGGTTTACCATTGGGTTTGAACGGCAACAGGTAGGGCTGGAACCCGAGCTTGCCGGCGAGTTTCACCAGATCCCGCACCACAGGGGCGTCGTAATAACTGGTGAAGGGATCCTGCACGATCAGCACCACCTTCTGACGCTGCTCGGGAGTCATGGCCTCCAGACCCGGCAGGTCGAAGTAACGGGCGCGGTTGTCATGCAAGCTCTCGGCCAGAGTCGGCACGCTCAGAAGCGGCACATCGACCATGCCGATACTCTTCTCGGCTGCCTTCTGGGCCCACTCTTTTTCGAGGAAGAAGTTGACCAGCTTCGGCGCTTTGGCGAGCAGCGGCGCATAGCTTTCGACGGTGCCGACGAAGTAATCCTTGGGCGCGCGCAGATAGCGACCGTGGTAGAGCTGCATAAAGCGGGCGCGAAAATCGGGCACATCCACCTTGATCGGGCACTGGCTGGTGCACGCCTTGCAGGCCAGACAGCCAGCCATCGCCTCCATCACCTCGTGGGAGAAGTCATACTCGCCGCGCTGTTTGGCCCAGCTGTTGCGCACCTTGTCCACCAGCTGTTTGAAGCGCACGCCGCCGGAGTACAGTGCCACCTCTTCCGCCAACGGATCGAAGCCCTGCTCCGCCAACTGACGCAGCCACTCGCGCATCAGGCCAGCCCGTCCCTTGGGAGAGTGGCGGCGGTCGCGGCTTATTTTGACCGAGGGACACATGGGGGAGTCGGTTTCGAAGGTGAAGCAGAGACCATTGCCGTTACAATCGAGGGCCCGGGTATAACTCTCGCGCACCGCCACCGGGATCTGGCGGTCAAACTTGCCGCGCTTGGGCCCATCCACCGACACCAGCTCGGCATCGCTGCCATAGGGAATGCAGATCTTGCCCGGGTTGATGCGGTTGGCCGGATCGAACGCCCCCTTGACCCGCTGCAGCTCTTCCCACAGTTCGCCAAAGAAGGCGGGGCTGTACTCGGAGCGAAAGCCCTTGCCGTGCTCGCCCCACATCAGGCCGCCATATTTGGCGGTAAGGGCCACCACCTGATCGGAGATGCGCCGCAGCAGCACCTCCTGCTCGGGATCGCACAAATCCAGCGCCGGGCGCACGTGCAGCACACCGGCATCGACGTGGCCGAACATGCCGTAGTCGAGGCCGTGGGCATCCAGCAGGGCACGAAACTCCATGATGAAATCGGCCAGCGACTCTGGCGGCACGGCGGTGTCTTCAGTGAACGCCACCGGCTTCTTGCGCCCTTCGGCGTTGCCAAGCAGCCCCACCGACTTCTTGCGCATGGTGTAGATGGTCTCGATGCTCGGCAAGTGGTCACACACCTGATAGCCGATAATTCCGGCCTCACCCTTGGCCAGCAGGTCGTCGATACGGCGGCAGAGCTCCGCCACCTTGGCCTTGTGTTCCGCCTCGTCGGTATCGGCAAACTCGACGATGTTGAGCCCCTGCAGATCCTTGCCGGGCACATCCTGAATAAGTTCTTTGACCGAATGCCAGATGATGTCGGCGCGGGCCAGTCCGAGCACCCGGGAATCCACCGTCTCTACAGAGAGAGCTTGCGCCTGCACCATAAAGGGGGCATTGCGCAGGGCGGAGGGGAAGCTGTCGTACTTGACGTTGACCAGGGTGCGATAGCGCGGAATGGGTGTGATGTTGAGTCTGGCTTCAGTGATAAAGCCGAGAGACCCTTCAGAGCCGCACAGTACCCTGCTGACGTCCAACGTATCAGTTTCAGGTTGATAGAGGTGCTTGAAATCGTAACCGGTCAGAAAGCGGTTGAGCTTGGGGAAGGTCGCCTCGATGTCGGCGCGCCGCTCCTTGCCGATACGATAGAGAGTGCGATAGATCTCTCCTTCCCGATTCTCCAGCGCCAGCTTGTCTTCAAGACGGGAGCCATTGACCGGCTCGGTCGCCATGATATCGCCATTCTCCAGCACCGCCTTGAGACCCAGCACGTGATCCGAGGTTTTGCCGTAGACCAGCGAGCCCTGCCCCGAGGCATCGGTGTTGATCATACCGCCCAGGGTAGCGCGGTTGGAGGTGGAGAGATCCGGCGAGAAGAAGTAGCCGTGGGGTTTCAAGTAGGCGTTGAGTTGGTCTTTCACCACCCCGGCCTGAGCGCGCACCCACCCCTCTTCCAGATTAATTTCCATGACCTGGTTCATATGACGGGAGAGATCGACGATAATGCCGCCGCCCAATGACTGACCGTTGGTGCCGGTACCGCCACCGCGAGGGAAAAAACTCAGAGTGTGGTACGCCGGCTCAGCCGCCAGCTTGAGCATCACTGCTATGTCGTCCGCACTGCGCGGATAGAGAACCGCCTGAGGTACTACCTGATAGACGCTGTTGTCCGTCGCCATCGCCAACCGGCTTGCATAAGACTTTTCGATATCACCACGAAAGGCGCTGCGCCCTAGCAACTCTAGGAACGACAGGGTTGTGGGTGACAAACTGTCCTGGTAATCGAGTCTCGGGATCATGAATCCTTGTTCCCTTTATTTGCTTGATGCCGGCACCCCGGCGACTACGACTGGTCCCTCGCCTATCAATGGCAATCGGGCCAGTCCGCTCACATGTGAGCGGGCAGTATATCAGCTAGAAAACCGCTTGCGCGTAGCAATATTAACCATTTGAAAGGAGGACTTTTATGGCTCACCACAGCCATGTTATCAGTACGCTGGTCACCACAGAGAAGCAGGCGCTCACCCTGTCGCTGTTTGGCTGCATCACTTTCGCCATCTTCGGCATCGGCTACGGCCTGTTCGTTGGCTCCAACGCCATCATGCTCGATGGCATCTTTACCCTGTTCAGCATGGGCATGACAGGCCTCGGTCTGGTCACCGCCTACCTCGTTACCCGCCCCTCCGATGACCGTTTCCAGTATGGCTATGCCCACTTCGAGCCCATCGCCAACGTCATCAACGGCTCCATTATTCTGCTGCTCTGTCTGGCGGCACTCTACAACGGCCTCACCACCCTGTTTGCAGGGGGACGGGAGATCGATCTCGGTCATGCCCTTATCTATGCCGTTGTCTCCACCTTCTTCTGCGCCATCCTCTACCGGATTGAAGCCCAGGTCGCCGAGCAGGTTGACTCCGAACTGGTGCGGGTCGACTCCAAGGAGTGGCTGGTGGATACCCTGCTCAGCGCCACTCTGCTGATTGGCTTTGTGGTTGCCATTGGCCTCGATGCCATCGGCTACGGCCAATACAACCGCTATATCGACCCGGTGCTGGTCTCGCTGCTGGCCCTGTGCGCCACTCTCATTCCCATCAAGGTGCTCGGTCGCAACCTGCGGGAAGTGCTGAAAATCGCCCCCAGAGGGGATGTTTCCCTGCTGGTAGAGAACGAAGTCGAGGCGCTGCGCCAGCGTCACGGCATCGAGTGCTACAGCCATCTGGCCAAAAGCGGTCGCCGCTTCGATCTGGAATTGAACATTCTAGTGGCGCCGGGTCAGGAGTGGCCTGTCGAACGTCAGGATGCCCTGCGTCAGGAGCTCTGGTCCCGCCTCGGCGACACCCTGGGCGATGCCTGGCTCTCGGTCTGTTTCACCCGCGAAAAGCGCTGGTTGTAACGACCGTACGGGGGAGTGCGGCACGGCCGCCTCCCCCTGTCGCATCACAACCCCATCACGCCCCACTGACGCTGCTCTTGCCAAATTGGCGCCAGCCGCTATCATCAGGGCTCATTTTTCACCCGAGGTTTTATTGCCCATCATGGACAATCCCCGAAGTTGCCCTTCGTCTCTCTCTGTCAAAGCCTATCTTTTTCTGCTTAATCAGCGCCTCTGAATAACACCTTTGCCTTGCTGTTACTGCGGCCATCGTGCGCCGTGATCACTCTCTGCTCTGTCTGTTTTTATTGAGGTCATACAATGGAATTGCTGCTGGATCCCCATATCTGGATTGGTCTGTTTACCCTGATCATTCTCGAGATTGTGCTCGGGATCGACAACCTGGTCTTCATCGCCATTCTGGTGAAAAAACTGCCCCCCGCCCAGCGGGACAAGGCGCGCATCATCGGCCTGTCGCTGGCCCTGCTGATGCGACTTGGGCTCTTGAGCGTCATGTCATGGCTGGTCACCCTCACCACCCCGATTTTGCACCTGTGGGATCACCCCTTCTCCGGTCGCGACCTGATCCTGATGGGGGGCGGCCTGTTCCTGCTGTTCAAGGCCACCTCCGAGCTGCATGAGCGGCTGGAAGCCAAACCCCAGGATGATGGCCCGGTCGGTGCCTACGCCAGCTTCGGCGTGGTGATCGCCCAAATTCTGGTGCTCGATGCGGTCTTCTCGCTCGACTCCATCATCACCGCCGTTGGCATGGTAGAACACCTGGGCGTGATGATGGCCGCCGTGACCATCGCCATGGTGGTGATGGTGCTCGCCTCCAAGCCGCTGACCCGCTTCGTCAACGCCCACCCCACCGTGGTGGTGCTCTGTCTGAGCTTCCTGCTGATGATCGGCTTCAGCCTGGTGGCGGAAGGGTTCGGCTTCCACATTCCGAAGGGCTACCTCTACGCTGCCATCGGCTTCTCGGTGCTGATCGAGTTTTTCAACCAGCTGGCCCAGCGCAGCGCCATGCGTCACGAATCCAAACAGCCGCTGCGCGAGCGCACCACTGCCGCCATCTTCAAATTGATGGGCAGCAAGGCCTATCAGGACAGACCGGATGACGATCTGGATGCCGCACCTGCCGAGCCGCTCAGCTTTGGCGAGGAGGAGCGCTATATGGTGACCGGCGTGC
The DNA here is from genome assembly GCA_945957575.1 of uncultured Aeromonas sp. Lineage (GTDB taxonomy): Bacteria > Pseudomonadota > Gammaproteobacteria > Enterobacterales > Aeromonadaceae > Aeromonas. The sequence continues at coordinate 42,503 of CAMFLW010000001.1, forward strand.
TGTCGCTGGCCGAGCGCTCCATTCGCACCATCATGACCCCGCGCTCGGAGATGGCCTGGATCGATATCAACGACTCCAGCGACGAGATCCGCGCCCTGCTGCAGCGCGAGCCCCACAGCCTGTTCCCCATCTGTGACGGGGATCTGGACGAGGTGATCGGAGTGGTCAAGGCGCGCGACCTGCTGTTTGCCTTGAACGAAGGGCAATCCTTGAGCGAACTGGCCAAACAGAACGATCCCATTATCGTGCCGCAGACCATCAACGTGATCCGCCTGCTGGCGGAGCTGCGCAAAGCCAAGGGGAGCCTTATTCTGGTCTCCGACGAGTTTGGCGTGATCCAGGGGCTGGTCACCACCCACGATCTGCTGGAGGCCATCGTCGGCGAGCTGCCGGACGAGGACGAAACCCCGGATATCGTGCGCGATGGCGAAGGGTGGCTGATCAACGGCAGCACCAACATCCACCATGTGGAGCAGGTGCTGGAACATGAGGGGCTGGTGAGCGAGAGCGACGAGTATGTGACCCTGGCGGGCATGCTGCTCTCCCACTTCGGCACCCTGCCCACCCCGGGTCAGCAGTTGCAACTGCAGCAGCTCAACTTCGAGGTGATCGAGGTGAGCGAGCGGCGCATCGAGCGGGTGAAAGTGATGCCCGCCGCGGCTTGAGCCTGCCACCAGCAAAAAACAGAAGAGGGCCAGACGGCCCTCTTTTTTTATGCTTCAACTTTATGCCTCAACACCTCCTTCCCCGGCGGGTTGCGCTGATTGCTGCATCAAGTGCAATTCTCTTGTGCAATTACCCATCTTTCTCACAACAAGATGGCGGCATAAAGTGGCCTCACTTCCACCATGAGGAACTCAAGATGAGCCACGATCACCTGTTCTGCCCGCTGCGCCTTGGCCAGCTGCACCTTGCCAACCGCATCGTCATGCCCCCCATGACCCGCTCCCGTGCCAGTCAGCCCGGTGACGTGGCCAACGCCATGATGGCGAGCTACTACGCCCAGCGCGCCGAGGCGGGCCTGATCATCAGCGAAGGCACCCAAATCGATCCCATGGGCAAGGGCTACGCCTGGACGCCGGGCATCTACAGCGCCGAGCAGATCGCTGGCTGGAAGCTTGTGACCGATGCCGTGCATGCCAAGGGGGGCACCATCTTCGCCCAGCTCTGGCACGTCGGTCGGGTCACCCATCCGGACAACATCGGCGGCGCCCAGCCCATCTCGGCCTCGGCCCTGCCAGCGGTCGGCGTCAAGGTGTTTGTCGATAACGGCAGCGATGCCCCCGGTTTTGTCGAGACCGTCACCCCGCGCGCCATGACCCAGGCCGATATCGATGCGGTAGTGGGTCAGTTCCGTCAGGCGGCTCGCAACGCCATCAGCGCCGGTTTTGACGGCATCGAGCTGCACGCCGCCAACGGCTACCTCATCAACCAGTTCCTCGACTCCGAGTCCAACGCCCGCACCGACGGCTACGGCGGCTCGCTGGAAAACCGACTGCGCTTTCTCAAAGAGGTGACCGAGGCGGTCAGCAGCGAAATCGGCGCCGATCGGGTTGGGGTGCGTCTTGCGCCGCTCACCACCCTCAACGGCACCGTCGATGCCAATCCGCAGGAGACCTATCTGGCCGCCGCCCGCCTGCTGGGCCAACTCAACGTGGTCTACCTGCACATCGCCGAAGCGGACTGGGACGATGCCCCCCTGATGCCGGAGAACTTCAAGCAGGGTCTGCGCGATGCCTTCCCCAACACCCTGATCTACGCCGGCAAATATGATGGTGATCGCGCACGCGCCGCCCTCGAAGCGGGCTGGGCCGACATGATTGGCTTTGGCCGCCCCTTCGTCGCCAACCCGGATCTGCCGAACCGGCTGCGCCACGGCTATCCGCTGGCCCCCCACGATCCGGCCACCCTGTTTGGCGGCGGCGAGAAAGGGCTGACCGATTACCCCGTCTATCAGGCCGATGACGCATAAAACTGGCCGTTGCTTGCCAATGGCCAGCAGACCACGTAAAGCAGGCCCCACAGGTTGGGGCCTGCAGTATTGTTGCCCATTCACAGCAGTGGCGGTTTCACTGTCTTGCTGTTGCAATGATCTCGTTGTTCTCTCCCCTCGCTTTCACAAGGAGTCATCATGAATCACACCCAAGCCTGGTGCTGGCATGCCCCCGGTGAACCGACCCAGCTTACCCTCGTCGACCTGCCCCTGGCACCGCTCGCCCCTGACGAGGTACTGGTGGCCAACCGGGTTATCGCCTTCAATCCGGTGGACTGGAAGCTGATCGAATATGGCCACTCCAACTGGCAGGATGGTCAGGTGCCCGGCGTCGATGGCATGGGCACTATCGTGGCCCTCGGCGCCAACGTCAGCCATCTGCGCCTCGGTACCCGGGTCGCCTATCACACCGACCTGCGCCACCACGGCAGCTTTGCCCGCCACACCCGGGTACCGGCCCGCGCCCTGCTGCCGGTGCCCGATGCCCTGAGCGATGAGGCGGCCGCCGCCCTGCCCTGTCCCGGTCTCACCGCCTGGCAGGCACTGGCCAAGCTGCCGCGCCTGCACGGGGAAGCGCTGCTCACCACCGGCGCCGGCAGCTGTGTCGGCCACTTTGCGGTGCAGCTCGCCCTCAAGCAGGGTGCTCGGGTCTTTGCCAGCGCCAGCCCACGCCACCATCAGTGGCTCAAACAGATCGGGGTGCAGGGGGTGGCCGATTATCGGGACTCCGACTGGCTGGCCACCTTGCAGACTGCCAACGGCAACGAACCGTTCGAGGGGATCATCGATCTGGTCTCCTGCCAACAGGCAGAGAGCTTGCTGCCCGCGCTGGGCTACTACGGTCACATGGTGACTGTGCTCGGGCGCATCCCACACAATCCGTTGCCCGCCTTTAGCCATTGCCACTCATTGCACGAGATTGCGCTGGGCGCCCAGCACGCCTTTGGCACCGACAAGCAGTGGAGCCGACTGGTGGCCGCCGGTGTCGCCATGATGGAGCAGATGGCGAGCGGCGAGCTGACCCTGCCGCCGCTGGTGGTGGGCAACTTTGAGGCACTGCCGACCCTGCTCGAGCGCTTCAAGCGCGAAGGACAGGGCGAGAAGTTTCTGGTGCGAGTGGCATAACGCTGACCTCCCCCGGCAACCACACCAGCCTTTGAAATAAGAGAGGCCCGCCAGTGATGGCGGGCCTCTCTTTATATAGTGCATGTCATCTCGACTTCTGCAGAATCAGGCTCAGGACAGGTTCACCCCGTGAGTCGCGGCATAACGGCGGATCTCCCGGGTCAGCCGCTCCTTGTCGGCCAGAGAGAGCCAGCTTGCCTCAACCGCATTGAGCGACAAGCGGCAGAGCTGACTCATGGTCGCGCCAAGGCCATCGGCCAGCGCCTCAAAGTTGGCCCCCATGTAGCCGCCAAAGTAGGCGGGATCGTCGGAGTTGATGGTGACGCAGAGCCCCTGCTCCAGCAGTCGCAACACATTGTGCTGGGCCATCTGGTCAAACACCTTGAGCCGGGTGTTGGAGAGGGGGCAGACGGTGAGCGGCAGCCGAGTATCAGCCAGATAGTGCAGCAGTTCGGGATCATCGGCCGAGCGCACCCCGTGATCGATACGGCAAACCTGCAGCTCGTTGATCGCCTGCCAGATGTAGTCGGCAGGTCCCTCTTCACCCGCATGGGCCACCACCGGCAGCCCCAGCTCGCGGCATTTGGCAAAGACACGGGCAAACTTGCTGGGCGGATTGCCCCTCTCCCCGGAGTCGAGGCCGATGCCGTGAATGCGCGCCAGGAAAGGCTCCGCCTCTGCCAACGTCGCAAAGGCATCCTCTTCACTGAGGTGGCGCAAAAAGCTCATGATAAGCCGCCAGCTGATGCCAAACTCCTTCTCCCCGCGCTGCAGCGCCCGCTCGATGCCGCCGAGCACAGTGGCAAAGGGGACGCCGCGGGCGGTGTGGGTTTGCGGGTCGAAGAAGATCTCCACATGCACCACCTTGTCGGCGGTGCACCGCACCAGATAGGCCCAGGTGAGGTCGAAGAAGTCCTGCTCTGTCACCAGCACGCTGGCACCGCGATAGTAGAGGTCGAGAAAAGATTGCAGGCAGTCAAAGTCATAGGCGGCGCGCACACTGGCCACATCGGGCCAGGGCAGTGGCACATTATTGCGGCGGCCCAGCTCAAACATCAGCTCGGGTTCGAGGCTGCCCTCGATATGCAGGTGTAGTTCCAGCTTCGGCAGCCCGGCGATAAATTGCGCGGCGGTGAGGTGTTCGGGTGTAACTGGCTTGGGAATTGGGGTGTCCATGGCAACGGCTCCAGCAACAAAGTGATCCCGGCGTCAGCCCCTCCACCAGGCTGACACCATGACCACTTTATTGTGCACCGAAGTGGCGAGACAGGGGAGACTTGTCAGCAAACAGACTTATAATGGCGTCACAAAAATCATAAATGATTGAACATCTTAACGATTGGCGGCTCGCCTGCGCCCTGACAAGGAGTTTTCATGAAGAAGAACGTCATCTGTGACATCGACGGTGTCATCCTGCACAACAATGATCTCATTCCCGGCGCCGACCGTTTCGTCCATCGCCTGCTGGAGCAGGGCAGCAAGCTCTTGTTCCTCACCAACTACCCGGCCCAGACCCAGAAAGATCTGCAAAACCGCTTCCGCTCCGCCGGGATCGAGGTGCCGGAGGAGTGCTTCTACACCTCCGCCATGGGCACCGCCGACTTCCTCAAGCGTCAGGATGGCAAGAAGGCCTATGTGATCGGTGAAGGGGCGCTGACCCACGAGCTCTACAAGGCCGGTTTCACCATCACCGATATCGACCCCGACTTCGTGGTGGTGGGCGAGACCCGCAACTACAACTGGACCATGATCCAGCAGGGGGCCAAGTTCGTCGATCAGGGGGCCCGCTTTATCGCCACCAACCCCGATACCCACGGCCCCATGATGCACCCGGCCTGCGGCGCCCTGTGCGCCCCCATCGAGCGGATGACCGGCAAGAAGCCGTTCTACGTCGGCAAGCCGAGCGCCTGGATCATCCGTGCGGCGCTCAACCGGATGGAGGCCCACTCCGACGACACCATCATCATCGGCGACAACCTGCGCACCGACATTCTGGCGGGCTTTCAGGCAGGCCTCGAGACGGTGCTGGTGCTCTCCGGGGTGAGCAAGGTCGCCGATATCGACCGCATGCCGTTTCGGCCGAACCACATCTTCGACTCCGTGGTCGACATCGATATCGTCTGATACCCAAGGATTTAAACAGGGCAGGTCTCCCCTGCCCCAGCTGGACCTGTTATGGAACCCATTCTCATCGCCGTGGCCTTTGGCTGCGGCATGCTGGTCAATCTGATTGGCCTGCCCCCTCTGCTCGGCTTTCTGGCCGCCGGTTTTATCCTCAACGGCATGGGATATGAAAATACTCCCGCCCTGAGCGAGGTGGCCGATCTCGGCGTCACCCTGCTGCTGTTCACCATCGGTCTCAAGCTCAATATCAAAACCCTGATGCGACGCGATGTGTGGGGCACCACCAGCCTGCACCTGCTGCTCTCCACCCTGCTCTTTACCGTGGTGCTGCTGGTCTGCAAGGGGCTCGGGCTGGTGCTGGCCCTGTCGCTGGACTGGAAGCTGGCGCTGCTGCTCGGTTTTGCCCTATCCTTCTCCAGCACCGTCTTCGCGGTCAAGGTGCTGGAAGAGCGCAGTGACATGAATGCCCTCTACGCCCGCATCGCCATCGGTGTGCTGGTAATGCAGGATGTGTTCGCGGTGGCCTTTCTGGCCTTCTCCAGCGGCAAGTGGCCCAGCATCTGGGCGCTCTGGGTACTGGGGCTGCCGCTGCTGCGCCCGCTGCTGTTCAAGCTGCTGGAGCGGGCCGGTCACGGCGAGTTGCAGGTGCTGTTCGGAGTATTTCTGGCGCTGGTGGTGGGCGCGGCCGGTTTTGAGGTAGTCGGCCTTAAACCGGATCTCGGGGCCCTTATCATCGGCATGATGCTCGCCTCTCATCCAGCAGCGGCAGGCCTTGCCAAGGCGCTCTTCAACCTCAAAGACCTGTTTCTTATCTGCTTCTTCCTCACCATCGGCCTCAACGGTCTGCCGACCCACGACACCATGTTGCTGGCACTGGCGCTGGTGCTGGCCCTGCCGCTCAAAAGCGCGCTCTACTATCTGGTCTACAGCGGCGCGCACCTGCGAGTGCGCACCGCCCTGCTCTCCACCCTGGCGCTCACCAACTTCTCGGAGTTTGGCCTGATCGTCGCGGCCATCGCCGCCAAGGCGGGCTGGCTCTCCTACGAGTGGCTGGTGGCGGTTTCACTGGCGCTGGCGGCAAGCTTTATGATCTCCGCTCCGCTCAATGCCCAGAGTGAGCGGATCTACCACCGTATCGGTCACTGGCTCAAGGGGTTGCAGGCGAGCAACCTTCATCCGGAAGACAGACCCATCGAGCTTGGCGATGCAGAGGTGATCATCCTCGGCATGGGGCGGATCGGTCAGGGGGCCTACTTCGAGCTGGAGAACAAGTACGGCAACGTCATCCTCGGGGTGGAGAACGACAGCGAGAAGCTGCCAACCCTGCGCGCCCAGGGGATGAACGTCATCGAGGGGGATGCCACCGATACCGACTTCTGGGACAAGGTGCTGCTCTCCAATCAGGTCAATCTGGTGCTGCTGGCGATGCCCCACCACTCGGGGAATCTCTATGCCATCGAGAAGCTGCGCAGCCACGGCTTTGCCGGCAAGATCGCCGCCATCGTTCGCTTCGAGGACGATATCGCTTCCCTCAAGGAGCAGGGGGTGGATGCAGTGTTCAACGTCTACAACGAAGCGGGCAGCGGCTTTGCCCGCCATGTGATCCGCCGTTTGCAGCCGCTCTGATCCTGCAGCCAGCGGCTCTTGGCAAGGGAATGCACATCGTTTAAGTTATGCACAATCTCGTTTAATAAAACGAACAAACGCGGGGCCGGATGGCCCCGCGTTCCTATCTGCCGAAGCCAAGGAGGCACCATGAAGACCCTCAACGACTGGATTTTGCTCGACCGCCACGAGGCGGCCCCCACCCCGCTGATGCCTGCCCCCGAGCGCATTAAAGCAGGCCATCCGAGTCAGACGGTGTGGAACCACTACTCCGACCCCAGCCAACAGTTTCACATCGGCTTCTGGGCTTGCGAGCCGGGCCGCTGGGCCATCCACTACACCGAGCACGAGTATTGCCAGCTGCTGGAGGGGGATGTGGTGATCCACGACAGTCTGGGCGGCCAGCTGGCCCTCAAACCCGGCGATCAATTTGTCATTCCCGCCGGCTTTATCGGTGAGTGGGAGACCCTCACCCCCTGTCGCAAGGTCTACGTCATCTTCGAACCCGCCTCGGCTTGACGTTCACGTCACCCTGCCCCGTTGCAGTAGCCCTTATCCTGTTGATCCGCTTGACGCTTACGGCATGATTTTCTGCGGTTTTCCCGCTTGCAAAAGGTTTTTCCGCTAGGCATTGTGTCTGACGAGGAATGTAAATGGAATTTCGAGCCCAAACGTGGGGGGCTCATATAAAAATCAAGAGGATTACCGCCAATGTGTTCAATTTTCGGCATTCTGGATATCAAGTCCGATGCAGTAGCCCTGCGCAAATCGGCGCTGGAGATGTCCAAGCGACTGCGTCACCGCGGGCCTGACTGGTCCGGCGTCTACAGCTCCGACAAAGCCATTCTGGTGCACGAGCGTCTAGCCATCGTCGACCCGGGCAATGGCGCCCAGCCGCTCTACAACCCCGAGCGCACCCATGTGCTGGCGGTCAACGGCGAGATCTACAACCACAAAGAGCTGGAGAAGACCCTCAAGGTCGACTTCCAGTTTCAGACCAAATCCGACTGTGAAGTGCTGCTCGCCCTCTACAAGGAGAAGGGCCCGGCGTTTCTCGACGATCTCAACGGCATCTTTGCCTTCATTCTCTATGACGCCGAACAGGATGCCTACCTGATTGGTCGCGACCACATGGGGATCATCCCCCTCTATACCGGTCGCGACGAGCACGGCAACTTCTATGTCGCCTCCGAGATGAAGGCGCTGGTGCCGGTCTGCAAGAGCGTCGAAACCTTCCCGCCGGGACACTACCTGTGGAGCAAGGATGGCGAGCTCAAACAGTGGTACAAGCGCGACTGGATGGAATACAGCGCGGTCGAGCACAACGTCAGCGACAAGGCCGAGCTGAAAGCGGCGCTGGAAGCGGCGGTCAAGCGCCAGCTGATGTGTGACGTGCCCTATGGCGTGCTGCTCTCCGGCGGGCTGGACTCCTCCGTTATCTCCGCCATTACCAAGCTCTATGCGGCACGCCGCATAGAGGACGATGGCAAGAGCGAAGCCTGGTGGCCACAGCTGCACTCCTTCGCCGTGGGGCTGGAAGGGTCGCCGGATCTCGCCGCCGCCCGCAAGGTGGCCGATCACCTCGGCACCATCCACCACCAGATCCACTTCACCGTACAGGAGGGTCTGGATGCCCTGCGCGACGTCATCTATCACCTCGAGACCTATGACGTCACCACCATCCGCGCCTCCACGCCCATGTATCTGATGGCCCGCTACATCAAGGCGATGGGGATCAAGATGGTGCTCTCCGGCGAAGGCTCCGACGAGCTGTTCGGTGGCTACCTCTACTTCCACAAGGCGCCCAACGCTAAAGAGTTCCACGAAGAGAACGTGCGCAAGCTCGCCTCTTTGCACCTCTATGACTGCCTGCGTGCCAACAAGTCGATGGCCGCCTGGGGTGTCGAGGGTCGCGTGCCCTTCCTCGACAAGGAGTTCATGGACGTGGCGATGCGCCTGCAGCCGGCTGACAAGATGTGCGGCAAGGGCAAGATTGAGAAGCACATCCTGCGCGAAGCATTCGAGGATCTGCTGCCCCACGAAGTGGCATGGCGTCAGAAGGAGCAGTTCTCCGACGGCGTGGGCTATTCGTGGATCGACAGCCTGAAAGCCATGGTGGAACAGGAAGTAACGGATCAGATGTTCGAAGCGGCCGCATTCCGCTTCCCCATCAACACCCCGCTCACCAAGGAGGCCTACTTCTACCGCGCCATCTTCGACGAGCACTTCCCGCTGGAGGCTGCCGCCCGCACCGTGCCCTACGGCAAGTCGGTCGCCTGCTCCACCCCCACCGCGCTGGAGTGGGATGCCAAGTTCAAGGAGATGGCCGACCCGTCCGGCCGCGCCGTAATGGACGTCCACCAGCAGGGCTACTAAGACTGCACACCAAACTGAGCGGGTAACGTCAGATAGCAAAAAGCCCTTCACCATGGTGAAGGGCTTTTTCATCTCCCCGCGGTCACGCACGCCAAATCACATCAGACCATCGCAGATAGTTGATTTTTCATAAATATTTAATTTTTTTACCGAGTGACCATGCATTGACAGGAAGCGCGTCGATTGACTATGCCTGAAGGGTGATCCACAGGATCACCAGGATAACAACCAGGATCGGGAGGGAACATGGTCGCTAACACGCTATCAAGGATCGGCCTGCTGACAGCACTGCTCGTCAGTCCGGCTACGATGGCCAATGACAATATCGTGGTACTGCAGCTTGGCAAAGCCTTCAGCAATGAAAAGCTCGACATCAACATCGCCGACGCCAAGTTCCATCACATGTTCTGGCGCTGGGGAGACTCAGGCTGTCAATTTGGGCTGGGGGTACGTGCCGGAACGCTCAAGGTAGAAGATGAAGAGACCGCCAGACTGGGGGCGGCGCCCGTATCGAATGCCAATGGGGTAACTGGGTGACCTGGCTCCCCGGCGAAATGGTCTGGCTCGAACAGTATCAATTTGGAACCCGCGGCCATGGCTACAAGGATTACGGCGGCCCCTTCCAGTTCTCCCTAGGTATCGGCCTCGGCTACGCCATCACCAAAAATTGGCTGATCGGCTATCAGTATGAGCACATGTCCAACGCCTATATGTATGACAAGAACCCAGGGCTGGACAGCCATACCCTCCATATCGAGTACCGTTTTTAGCCAAACAGCCTCCCCCGCTATTCACGTAACACAGTGCAAACACGATTGCCATGGCAAAGGCAGGCAGCCCCACATGTTGACATCAACCAAGAGAGAGGGTGATAACGGAATAACGTGATCACGTCATCCCGTTATTTTCAGCTGTTTCAGCGGATCACTGCGCATCCGGCTGGTTGGCGGGGGCTGCCTTGATAAAGGCTTGCAACTGTTCGCAGTTGGCGACGATGCGGCGGATGGTGGGGTAATCGTCCAGGGTCATGTCGTAGCGGCGAGCGTTGTAGACTTGGGGCACCAGCATGCAGTCGGCCAGGGTCACTTCGTTGCCGACGCAGTAGACACCGGCGGTGGTCATCAACAGCTGTTCGAGGGCGGTGAAGGTCTCGTCAATCCAGTGGCGATACCAGCGGGCCTCCTGCTCGTTGTTGGCCCTGAAGTGCTCTTCCAGATAGTTGAGTACCCGCAGATTGTTGAGCGGGTGGATATCGCAGGCGATCATGTTGACGATCTGGCGCACCCGGGCCCGCGCATCGGGCGCTGAGGGCATCAGGGAGTAGGCGGGATAGATTTCGTCAAGGTACTCCATAATGGCAACCGACTGACCGATCTGCACATCGCCATCCACCAGAAACGGCACCAGCCCTTGCGGATTGATCCGGCGATAGGCCTTCTCGCTCTGCTCGCCTTGCCGCAAATTGATGGGATGCTGCTCGTAGGCTAGCCCCTTGAGCTGCAACACGATCCGTACCCGAAAACTGGCTGACGAACGCCAATAGCCAAACAACTGCAACATACTTCGTCCTTCTTTTGTCAGCCGACAGGCGGCCTCGCCCCCTGTCGGCCCCCATCTCTCGGGGATCATCACTCTGTCTGGCTGCCGCCCTGCACCACTTGCTGGGAGAGTGTGCCAAACAGGCTCTTGCCATTGCGATCCAGCATGGTGATGGCCACTCTATCACCAAATTTCATATAGGGGGTTATAGCTTGATCACAATCAAGAATTTCCAGCATGCGGCGCTCGGCAATGCAGGATGAACCGGCGCTGCGATCGTAGTTGGAGACGGTGCCCGAACCGATGATACAGCCCGCACCAAGAGGACGGGTCTTGGCGGCATGGGCAATCAGCTCGAAGAAACTAAAGGTCATGTCCACCCCTGCTTCGGGCTCACCGAACAGAGCGCCGTTGAGGTGGGTCAGAAGCGGCAGATGCACTTTGCCATCACGCCACGCATCCCCCAGCTCATCCGGGGTGATGGCCACAGGCGAGAAGGCGCTCGACGGCTTGGACTGGAAGAAACCAAAGCCCTTGGCCAGCTCGCCGGGAATGAGGTTGCGTAGGCTTACATCGTTGACCAGCATCAGCAATTTGATGTGGCTGGCAGCCCCCTGCGTGCTCACCCCCATCGGCACATCGTCGGTGATGATGGCGATTTCCGACTCGAAATCGATCCCCCACTCCTCAGAGCCCATCACGATGGGGCCACGGGGAGCGAGAAAGCTGTCGGAACCGCCCTGATACATCAGGGGATCGTGCCAGAAGCTCTCCGGCATCTCGGCGCCGCGCGCCTTGCGCACCAGCTCCACATGGTTGACGTAGGCGCTGCCATCGGCCCACTGATAGGCGCGCGGCAACGGAGAGAGGCAAGACGCTTCGTCAAAGGGGAACGCCTCACCAACGTGGCCCTCGTTAAGCTGCTGATAGACAGCCTCCAGTCTGGGGGCAACCTCGGCCCACTCATCGAGGGCGGCCTGCAAAGTCGGGGCAATCTCGCTCACCCGCACCGCCCGGCTCAGATCCCGGCTCACCACCACCAAAGCGCCATCGCGCTTGCCATTGTTCAATGTTGCCAATTTCATAATCGATTCCTTATTTGCCGGCAGCCGCGTCCGGGCGCTGCCAGCTGGAGACATACCGGGTGTTCTCGATCCCTTCGCACAGGCTGCCGACGTTCAGCGCATCGCGGGTATCTAGCATCACCGCCACCTCGTCGGTGAATTTCTTGGCATAGGCCTGCCCTGCCGCAAACGCCTTGGGATGGGGGCCGTGGGTGAAACCGGCGGGGTGGAAGGTAACCATGCCCCGCTCGATATTGTCCCGGCTAAAGAAATCCCCGGCGTGGTAGAAGAGCACCTCGTCGTAATCGTCATTGCTGTGATAGAAGGGCACCTTGAGGGCGCCTGGATCGCTCTCGATGGGGCGCGGCACGAAGGTACAAATCACGAAGCGGCTCGCCACAAAGGTCGAATGGGCCGACGGCGGCAGATGGTAGCGGTGGCTCATCAGCGGGCGGATATCCCGCCAGTTGAGGCGCACCACGCACAAATCCCCGTGCCACCCCTGGGCGTCCAGCGGGTTGAACGGCCAGGTGATGACGCTAATCTCGTCGTGGCGCTTCACCTGCAGCGACCAGGGGTTCTCATCCTGCTGAGCCAAAAAGCGTTCGTTGATGGCGGGCACATCGAGCGCCGCTGGGTCGAAGATGGCGTGATTGCCCACCAGCCCCTTGTCCGGCAGCTGATAGCTGTCGTTGGTCGCCTCGATCATCAGGATGAACAGGGGCGACGTCGGCTCGATGCGCCACATGGTGCCACGGGGGATCACCACATAGTCACCATCCCGCAGGGTCAGGTGGCCGTAGTCGCAGAAGAACTCGCCGCTCCCTTCGTGGATAAAGAGCAGCTCGTCGCCGTCGGCGTTGCGCACCAGAAACGGCATCGCCTCGGAGAGCCGCCATATCCGGTAGCGGCAATGGGGGTTGCTGAGAATGTCGGGGGCCACCCAGGGGGAAAGGGAGCTCACCTCTTCCTGGAGGGCATTGAGGTCAAATAGCCGTGGCCGCAGCGGCCCCTCCCAACTGCTCCAGTCGGTGGGGGCATGCTTGTGGTGCATGTGGGTGGCGGGGCCGAAAAAGCCGCTGCGCCCCAGCTCGCGCTCATAGATGGCCTGTTCCGGCAGGTCGGCATGAGCCTGTCGGGAGTGGGCCCCCTCCCGATGGGGGAAGTTAATCCAGTTACGCATTGCTCGCTCCCTCTTTGCGGGCACCCTTCTCATCCTCGCCGCCATCCAGCACGCCGCGGCGGATCTGGTCCAGCTCGATCGATTCAAACAGTGCCTTGAAATTGCCCTCGCCAAACCCTTCGTTGCCCTTGCGCTGAATGATCTCGAAGAAGACCGGGCCAATCACGGTATCGGTGAAGATCTGCAACAGGATGCCATCCTTGGTGGGGGAGCCATCGATGAGGATACGCAGCTCTTTGAGGGCCGCCAGATCCTCCTGATGCCCCTCGACCCGGCTATTCACCTTCTCGTAGTAGGTATCCGGCGTCGGCATAAAGCCGGTGCCGCGGCTGCGCAGGGTGCGGATGGTCTGGTAGATATCGCTGGAAGCCATGGCGATGTGCTGGATCCCCTCCCCCTTGTACTGGCGCAGGTACTCCTCGATCTGGGACTTGTCATCCGCCGACTCGTTGATGGGGATGCGGATCTTGCCGCAGGGGGCGGTCATGGCGCGAGAGTGCAGCCCGGTCAACTTGCCTTCGATATCGAAGTATCGAATTTCACGGAAGTTGCCGATCCGCTCGTAGAAGTTGGACCAGACATCCATATTGCCGCGATGGACGTTGTGGGTCAGGTGATCGATTTCGATGAGACCGGCATCCACCTCCGCCATCCGAGCCTGCCAGTCGGGGTAGAAGACAAAATCCACGTCATAGATGGAGCCCTTGTCGCCATAGCGGTCGACAAAGGAGAGGGTGCTCTCGCCGATACCGTAGATGGCGGGAATGTTGAGCTCCATCGGGCCAATCTTGCCGACAAAGGGCTTGGCCCCCTTGGCGATGGCGAACTGCTGGGCCTTGCCCGCATCACTCACCCGAAATGCCATGCCGCAGACGCTCGGCCCGTGCAGGCTGGCAAACTGCTCCGCCTGGGAGTGAGGTTCGGCATTGACCACGAAGTTGATATCCCCCTGCCGGTAGAGCCAGCACTGCTTGTGTTTGTGCTTGGCGACCTCGGCAAACCCGAGCGACACAAACAGGCTCTTGAGGGCGGCAATCCCCTTGGCATCGAGGGCTGTGTACTCGACAAACTCGAAGCCATCTGTGCCTAACGGATTGATGGTATGGGTGGCGGAAGAGGTGGCATTCATCGGGCGCTCCTTGCTCTTGATTCGGTTAAAACGGATTGCGGCACCCAGCGGCGCAGCAAGTGTTAACAACTTGTTTCATTAGAGGCAGGGTGTAGCAGGAAGAGAAGAGGCAGGTTGCAGATAGTTTTTCGCAGCTGGCAGCAAAAGATGTAAATGGATTGTGACATTCAAGCCGCGGCCCTGCGGATCAAAGTGTGACGACCCGCATGGCTGTCAGCTTTGCCTTACAGTTGCCAGTTTTTGACCATCAGATGGGGCAAGCGGGCCCGGGCTTTTTGCAGTCGCGTGGGCGTCGGATTGATCAACCACGCCTCTTTCCCCAACCCCAGCAGCGGCAGATCGTGCAGGCTGTCGCTCAAGGCCAGCTCGGCATCAAGGGCGCAGATCTCCGGCAGCAGCTTGTGCTGACCGTGGCAGTAGAAGCGGGGCATCAGGCCGCCTAACCGGTAGTGCATCTGCGAGCCAATAATCCGGTGGGGCAACTGGCCGGGCAGTTGCTGATAGAGCTGGGCTCGCACCAGTGCGCAGGGGCTGGCGGAGATCACCCAGCAGCGCGCGCCCTCGCTTTGCAGCAGCTCGCGAGCCTGACGATACAGCCCCGGCCTGGTGCTGCAATAGGCGCGCACCAGCTTGCGCCAGCCGAGGGGAGAGAGCCAAAGCGTGATGGCCCACCAGATAAGGGATATACCTCGCCGCCGCTGGCTGGGTAGCAGCTGATTTGGCAACAAATAGACCAACCCACCCAGCACAATCACCGGCAGCAACAGCAGCGGCCAGATCCGGCGCCGCAGGATATAGCGCAGCAGACCAGCGTGGCTGTCGCCGGGGGCCAGGGTGTCGTCAAAGTCGGCAAGGATCCAGCGCGCAGCACTCCCGCACTCTCGATTCCCCCCACTCTCTTTCGGCACCACGGGTTCAGCTGGCGAGCGGCTTATCATGGGAGCCTCAAGGTGCAAGAGCGGCAATCGCCGCGGTCAGCTCGGGGGTGACAAACTCGGCCCCCTGCGTGGGCGGGCAGACAAAATCGAACGGATCGCCCCCTAGGGTAAAGCTGAGCCGCCAGGCATGCAGATAGCCACGATCGGCTGGCGTGCCGCCATAGCGCTCATCCCCGAGAATGGGGGCGCCGATGCTTTTGAGGGCAACCCGGATTTGGTGGGTCTTGCCGGTCTGCGGTTTGATGCGATAGAGCCGCAGCCCCTCGCGCACCGACACCGAATCAAACCAGCTGATGGCAGGATTATCCAGCGTACGCGCCAGCATCCAGCTGCCGCCGCGCCCCTTTTGCATATCCCCCTTCACCCAACCCTGTTTTTTCTTGGGTTTGCGATCGGAGAGCGCCAGATACTGTTTGCTCACCTCGCGGGCCGCAAAGGCCATGCTCAGTTCGCGATTCGCCTCCGTGGTGCGGGCCAGCAGCACCAGGCCGGAGGTCATCTTGTCGAGCCGGTGTACCGGATAGAGGGTAAGACCCGTATCGGCCTTCACCCGATTGACCAGCCCAAGCTCAGTCTCTCCTCCCTCTTCTCCCTTCTCGTCATGCATGCCGATGCCGGGCTGCTTGTCGATAACCAGGAAAGCGGCGTGTTGAAACAGGATCCGGTACATAACACCTCGGGAGACAGGAAAAAGGCCTGCAACCGGCACGCCGGCTGCTCTCGGGCAGGCATTGTCCCTGCTCGGCCACCATTTGGCAAACGGCCGATGGCCATTGCCGGGCGAAAAAAAGCCCCGCCAACGTGGCGGGGCTTTTCATCTGCCGTTAACCGGTCACACACTGCGCGGGCGCAGATGGGCGTGCCAGCGGGTCTCCCACTTCTTGAACAGCCAGACGATGACAAAGGTGAGCAGCATATAGAGCAGACCGGCTGTCAAAAACGCCTCGAACGGACTGTAGTAGCGGGAGTTGATGATCCGCGCCGCGCCGGTCAGATCGACGATGGTGATGATGCCCGCCACCGCCGAACCCTGCAGCATGAAGATCACCTCGTTGCTGTAAGCCGGCAGCGCCCGGCGAAACGAGTTGGGCAGAATGATCCGGGTCAGGGTCTGCCAGCGGGTCATGCCAAAGGCGTTGGCCGCCTCAATCTGGCCACGCGGCATGTTGTGTACCGCCCCGCGCACGATCTCGGCGGTATAGGCGCCGGTGTTGAGGGTAAATGCCAGCAGTGCGCAGAACCAGGCCTCGGAGAAGAGCGACCAGGCAGCACTGTTCTTCAGCCACTCCCACTGGGCAGCGCCGTAGTAGATGATAAAGAGCTGCACCAGCAGCGGAGTGCCGCGAAAGAAGTAGATGTAGGCCCAGATCGGCCCCTTGATCAGCCAGTTGCGGCTATTGCGCAGGATGCCCATGGGCACCGCCAGCATCAAACCGAGGATTAGAGAGAGAGCCACCAGCCAGACCGTGGTGTAAAGCCCCTCCCAGTAGGTGGGCCACTCTTTGAGAATGATTGAGAAATCCATGGCTTACCTCGTCTTGATAGCGTAGTGGCGCTCGGCCCACTTGAGCGCCGAGGTGGAGACTGCGGTGAAGATCAGGAAGATCAGCGCCACCGCCATGTAGAAGGTAAAGGGTTGCTGGGTCGAACCCGCCGCCAGCGAGGCTTTGCGCACCATATCATCGAGCCCGATGATGGAGACCAGCGCGGTGGTTTTCAGCAGCACCAGCCAGTTGTTGCCAAACCCCGGCAGAGCGTGGCGCATCATCTGTGGAAACAAAATACGACGAAACACCTGGGTTGCTCGCATGCCAAAGGCGCGGGCCGCCTCCAGCTCCCCCTTGTCCACCGCCAGAATGGCGCCGCGGAAGGTCTCGGTCATATAAGCGCCGAAGATAAAGCCGATGGTCGCCACACCGGCGGCAAACGGGCTGATATCCACATAATCGGGCAGCAGGGAGACCCACTCCTGAGCCGGGTTGCTCTCCAGCAACCAGTTATTGTAGGTCTCGTTGACCCAGGAACAGACGGCGTTGATGAACACCTGGCCGCCAAAGAAGAGCAGCATCATCAGCACCAGATCGGGAATGCCGCGGATCAGGGTGGTATAGCTGCTGGCAATGGCGCGGGCCCACTTGTAGGGGGAGAGCTTGGCGAGCGCCCCCAGCATGCCGAGCAGCAGCGCCAGCAGCAGGGAGGCGAGCGCCACCTCCAGGGTGACCCAGGCGCCCTCCAGCAACGAGGCTTCGTATCCTTTCAAATCAAACATAGGCAGCTCCATTGCAACTTATCGAGTGGGCTGATGCCTCTGAACAACAAGAGAACCCACATCCTTTCAACACGGCCAGATGCAGCTCCATTGCAATTAATCGGGCCCATCGCTCCACACGGAGAGAACGGGCCCGATGACGACTGACGAGGTGAGCCGGTCGGCCTGTTATTCGCTATCTATGTGGCGAATGACTCACCGCACACGGCTCCTGCTATTACTCGCCGTATACGTCGAACTCAAAGTACTTGTCGTTGATCGCCTTGTACTTGCCATTGGCACGCAGCGCCAGAATGGCGGCGTTGAATTTCTCTTTCAGATCCTTGTCAGCCTTGCGCACCGCAATACCAGCACCCTCGCCAAACCACTTGGGATCGGTCAGTTTCGGGCCGACGAATTCAAAAGCATCGCCCCCCTCTTTCTTGAACAGACCGTCGGTGATGGCGGCGGAGTCGGCCAGCACATAGTCGACACGGCCGGATTTCAGATCGAGATAGGCCTCATCGGCGGTGCCGTAACGCTTGATAGTGGCGTTCGGGAAGTTGTCGGTAATGAAGGTATCCATGGAGGTAGCACGCTGCACCGCGACGGTTTTCCCTTCCATGAAGGCCTTGTCGAGCTTGACGTCAGTCCCTTTCTTGGCGGCGAAGCGGGCCGGAATGTGCTGGTACTTCTGGGTGAAGTCCACCTTCTTCTTGCGCTCTTCGGTGATGTCCATGGTGGCGATGATGGCGTCAAACTTGCGCGACAGCAGCGCCGGAATGATGCCGTCCCAATCCTGCTTGACCAGAGTACACTTCACTTTCATCTCTTCGCACAGGGCATTGGCGATGTCGATATCAAACCCTTTTACCTCGCCATTGGGCTCGGTCCAGGAGAAGGGGGGATAGGCACCCTCAACCCCGATCCGGACCTCTTTCCACTCCTTGGCCATCAGGCTGCCGGACGCGAGGGCAGTGACTACGGCAGTCGCCAGCATCAGCTTGTTCATGTATCTCTCCTTGATAAAACAGTTGATTGGATAACCGGGCATCCCGCCATCAGTAGATGGAGGAGATGAATTGCTTGAATCGCTCGGATTTGGGATGGGCGAAAATCTCCTTGGGGTTGCCCTCCTCTTCCACCCGCCCCTGATGAAGAAACATCACCTTGTTCGATACATCACGGGCAAACGACATCTCGTGGGTCACCACCAGCATGGTACGCCCCTCTTCGGCCAGCTCGCGCATCAGGCCGAGTACCTCCCCCACCAGCTCGGGATCGAGCGCCGAGGTGGGTTCGTCAAACAGCATCACCTCGGGCTCCACCGCCAGCGCACGGGCGATGGCGGCCCGCTGCTGCTGACCACCGGAGAGATGACCCGGGTAGTAATCGCGCCGCTCCCACAAGCCAACCCGGTTGAGCAGCTGCTCCGCCTTGGCGATCGCCTCGGCGCGGGGCACCTTGAGCACCTGGATCGGCACTTCGATGATGTTCTGCATGATGGTCATGTGCGACCAGAGATTGAAGCTTTGGAAAACCATCGCCAACCGGCTACGAATGCGCTCAACCTGACGCATATCCTCGGGCAACCGCTCGCCGGCGCGGCTGGTTTTCATCCGGATCAATTCGCCATGGAGGGAGACGCTGCCGGATGAAGGGGTTTCGAGCAGATTGATACAACGAAGAAAGGTCGACTTCCCCGAGCCGGAGGAGCCGATAAGGGAGATCACATCCCCCTTGTGGGCGGTCATGTCGATGCCCTTGAGCACTTCGTGGGTGCCAAAATATTTGTGCAGATCACGTACTTCCAGTGCGGCAACGTCGCTCATCCATTACAACCTTGTCTGTCCCTAGACGCCGCAGGGGCGTGACTCAACCATCGTTCATTTAACAAAAAGTTAACCGATGGCAACCTTCAGCGAAAATATCACCCGGATAGTGAAAAAACAATACAGAACGAGGGTCTTCAGGGGGTTCGCTCTATTTTCATTCGGCCACTGCGTATTTTTCAGCACTTTGTTTGCATAAACAGCTGCTTCACTGGCCACTCAGACACCGCCTTTTTATACCCCAATCATATCAGTGGCAAGAGAAAGTCGTGATTGTCACCAAACTGGCAGCAAAATGTTTTTATGCACAACATTACAGAGCGAAATATCAGCCCCCCGATCGGATCAACTTGATTTCATTGGTTCACTCAGGCTCGCTCAGAACCTTAACAAACAGAGAGGTTGTGGCAAAAAAGTAACAATCATCCCCAAAAAGAGCTGTTTTCGGCCATAAAAGCGAGAGATATGTGACACAGAACCAATAAGTAATGATAAGGTGATGTTTTTATCAGTTTTTGTGATCGAGGCCTCGATGTTGCTCAATGTGTTGCTGATCCTGTTGCCACTGGCAATCGGCTATCTGGTTCCCCTCTCCTCTGCCCGGCTGATCAAGCTGGTCAACCAAAGCCTGGGCAAGATGGTCTACCTCATTCTGTTTCTAATGGGGCTCGGGCTTGCCTATGTGGAGAACCTGGGCAGCAATCTGGCGGTGATCTTCAAGGTCGCCGGGGTGATGCTGGCGGCGATCACGGTCTGCAACCTGTTGGCCCTCTGGTGGCTCGACAAGCGCACACCACCGACCCATGAGGCCAACGATGGCAAGATGCCGAGCAAGCTGCACCTGTTGTGGGAGTCTCTGCAGCTCTGCTTTGTGGTGTTGGGTGGTGTGTTGCTCGGGTTGCTGGTTGATCTGCGCGCCCTGCCCATCGACAAGTGGAGCGAGTGGGCACTGATGCTGCTGCTGTTTCTCATCGGGGTGCAGATGCGCAACTCCGGCATGCGGCTGCGCCAGATCCTGCTCAACCCCTGGGGGATGAAGATCGCCTTCACCGTCATCATCAGCAGCTGGATTGGCAGCCTGCTGGCAACCCAACTGCTTGGCATGCCACTGAGCCACGGGTTGGCCCTCAGCTCCAGCTTCGGCTGGTACTCCCTGTCTGGCATTCTGGTAGCCGACAAACTGGGGCCGGTGCTGGGCTCTGCCGCCTTTATCAACGATCTGGGACGAGAGCTTATCGCCATCCTGATCATTCCGATCCTGATGCGGCGTCACCCCTCGGCTGCCATCGGCTATGGCGGCGCCACCGCCCTCGACTTCACCCTGCCGGTCATCCAGAAATCGGGGGGCATTCAGGTGGTACCGGTGGCTATCGTATCCGGCTTCATCCTGAGCCTGCTCGGCCCCATCCTGATCCTCGGCTTTCTGGCTATCTAGGCTGCCTCTCCCCAGCAAAAAGCCCGACACAGTTGTCGGGCTTTTTGTTGGCAAGTAGATGCGCGCATTAAATCACTGCAAGCTCAGTTACGCCACTGACCGCCGCTCATCACCTTCGTGATGGCGAGCGAAGGCGATTTGATCAGCAGCAAGTCAGCATCCTGACCGACCCCGATCCGCCCCTTGCCACCGAGTCCCAGCGCCTGCGCCGGGTTGGCGCTCACGACCGCCAGCGCCACCTCGAGCGGCACCCCGAGCTGGCAGGCACGAACGCACTCCTGCCACAGGCTGGTAATCTGGCCGCAGCGCATCTCGATAAGGCGTCCCTCGCCATCAAAGCGCGGCAGGCTGGCGTTGGCATCCGAGCTGAAGCTGATGCGATCGGCCGGTACGTTGGCGGCCAGCAGCTCCACCAGCGCATCGGCCGCCAGCCGCTCGCCATCCTCAACCAGATCGGGAAAGCTGGAAGTGGTGAGATCGACCCAACCTCCCGCCTTGCCCCATTCGATCGCCTCGGCGAAGAGCCAGGGGTTGCGGTTGCAGTGGGTAGGATAGAGCTGGCGCAGCGGAATATCGGTCTTGTCGCGCAGGGCCCGCAGCGGCGCCAGTGCGCCCTGACCATCGCCAAGATGAAAGAAGCTGACCCCGCTCTTGCCCGCGAGCAACCCGGCCACCCGTGCCTCGCTCACCAGACGGGCCAGCTCATCGTGGGTTGGTGCGCTGGATCTGTGATCGCTGATAGCCACCTCTCCCACCCCAAGCACTTCGGGGATCAGCATGATGTCGGACTCCACCGTGCCGGTGATGCTCTTGACCGGCAGATGGTAGGAGCCGGTATACATGAAGGCGCTCACGCCGGCGGCGCGAAATTCACGCACCTTGCCGAGCACCTGAGCTGGCGAGCGGGTCAGGCTGTCGGTACCAAGCGCCGCCACCAGCGTGGTCACTCCGGCCTTGAGCGCCTCGCTCGCCGCCAGTTCGGGGGTACGAAAGGCAAAGCCCCCCTCACCGCCACCTCCCGTAATATGCGCCAGCGGATCCACCATGCCGGGCACCAGATAGTGACCCCGTCCATCGACGCGCACCAGTGGCCAGTCGGCGGGCACGCTCATTCCCTTGCCCATCCAGGCGATGCGGCCATCCGCCACCAGCAGATCCTGCTGGCCAAGGTAGGCGGGGCTGAAAATTTCGGCCCCCTCGATCAGGGTCAACATCATGGTTACTCCTCGCTCAATACCGTGACATGCCATCAGGCAGATGAACTATTTACCCACTATTGGCGCGCCGGTGAAAGCACTTCCTGAACAAGACTTTCATGAGAGATGGAAGATCCGCTACTCTCAGCGGCACTATCCGTTCGCAGGCCCCGCTTTCATCATGAACTTTCTGGCTCACCTTCATCTGGCCGCCCACACCGGAAGCTCCCTCACCGGCAACCTGCTCGGTGATTTTGTCAAAGGCTCGCTGCCAACGGGCCTTGCCGCACCGTTTGACGAAGGGATCTGGCTGCACCGCAAAATTGATGCCTTCACCGATAGCCATCCCGAGCACAAGGCGGCCGTTGCCTGTTTCGAGGCCCCCTGGCGCCGCTTTGGCGGCATAGTGGTGGATATGCTCTACGACCACTGGCTGAGCCAGCACTGGCAAGCGTTCAGCGCAGATCCCCTGCCCCGCTTTCTCGCGCAGAGCTATGGCCAGCTGCTGGCTGACCACCACGTCCTGCCAGAGGGGTTGCCACTTCCCCTCAAGCGGATGGCCGAGCAGAACTGGATCGCCTCCTATCAGCGCAAGGAGGGGCTGGCGCAGGCCCTCAATGGTATTGGCCGCCGACTGCGCCGCCCGGTACAACTGGGAGAGGCGCTGCTGACCCTCGATGAGGCGCAGTGGCGAGGGTGCGAAGCAGGATTTCTGCGCTTCTACCCGCAACTGATGCATCACAGCGTGCAGCAGCTGGCCCTGCTCCGGGCAGATTCGGTTCTGGTATCACCGCTATAGAAAACGCCCCTTGCGGGGCGTTCTTTATCACATGGCTTCACATTACTTGGCTTCGTCTTTCTTCTTGCGAATGCTGAGGCCCAGTTCCCGGCCACGCAGCCGGGCGTAGTAGATGGTGCCGACAAACGCGAGGGTGGTGAACAGCAGCTCCACCACCGCCAGCCACCGCTCCCCCTCATCCGTGGTGATCAGGGTCAGGGCATGGAGGAAGTAGGGCATCAGCACGAAGTTGCCCCAGGCGTGGGTGTAGGGGTTGCCCTGCACTATCCCCTTGAGGGGGAAAAGTAGCGGCACCGTCCAGATCACCGGCAGCAACCAGGGGTTTAGATCCGGGTGGGGCGAGAGCCACAGATGCCAAAGGATGACCCAGCCCAGCAGACCAAAGAAGCCGACCAGGGTCAGCAGACGAGCAAAGCGGGTGCTCACTTGAGGATCTCCAGCACCAGCTCCGGTGGGCGACCAATGCGGGCCTGACCGTTCTTGATGACGATGGGGCGCTCGATAAGTTTGGGATGCTGGTGCATGGCACGAATAAGGTCGTCGCCATTCACTTCGCCGAGGCCCAGCTCCTTGTAGAGATCTTCCTTGGTGCGCATCAGCTGACGCGGGTCGCTGAAGCCGAGCAGGGTCAGCAGCATGCGGATCTCCTCTTCGCTCGGGGCCTGCTCCAGATAGAGCACCACATCAGGGGCGATCCCGTGCTGTTCCAGCAGCGCCAGGCTTTCACGGCTCTTCGAGCAGCGCGGATTGTGGTAGATTTGGGTCTCGCTCATGGTAACTCCCTGATTAATCGCAAGATGGGACTAGAAACGGCGCTATTGTAGGGGAAAGTGATGGTCAGGGTAAGCGGCAGTGGAAAGGAATTGAAACGAATTTGTTGGCTGATTGTGGCCGGCCTGCTGGGCGCCTGCACGCCCGCCCCCGAATTTACCGACGCGGCGGGGCAAACGGTGACCCTTGACCACTTTGCCGGCAAGCCGCTGCTGGTCAACTACTTCGCCCCCTGGTGCGCCCCCTGCCTGAGTGAGATGCCGCGCCTCAACGCGCTGGCTGCCGAAGGAGAGATCGCCGTGGTGGCGATCAACTACGACCCGACCACCCCGGCAGAGCTGGACAAGCTGGCCGCCCAGTACCACATCAAGATGCAGCTCCTTATTGCCAATGAGGATGCAACTCTCCCCTTCCCTCGCCCAAGCGGGCTACCCACCAGCTACCTGCTCGATAGTGAGGGCAAACTCAAGCAGACTCTGGTTGGTGAACTGGGTAAATCGCAGATCGACGCCCTCAAGACATCCATCAGGCATCCGGGCAACTGAGCTCCCCACTGTCTCTTGGGCCGTTTTTCTTACCCACCATAAACAACAAGGGCGCACCAGAGTGCGCCCTTGTTGTTGGCAATCACCTCTCGTCACCCCTTGAGACTGTCGAGATCCTTCTTGGCCCGTTCCAGCTCGGTGATGCGTGCCTCCAGTCGGGCCAGAGTCATCCGGTCACTGGTGGTGCCGCGCGCCACAATCAGCTCGTCGATAGCCGCCTGATAATCACCGCGCAGAGAGAGGATTTCAGCCCGCGCCATGTGCAGCTCGGTCATTCTGCCCGCCTTGCGATAGGCGTCGGAGAGCAGGTTCCAGGCCAGATTGTTCTCCTCATGCGCGCGGGCATAGGGGTCGAGGATGGCGATGGACTTCTTGTAGTTGCCGCTTTCGAGATAGGCGTTGCCAAGGTTGACCACCACCACCTCGTTGTCCGGCATCTGGCTGCGGAACTTCTCGAGGCGCGCGATGGCCTGGGCACTGCGCCCCTTGGCCAAGTCGATGTCGGTCTGGGCATCAACGATAAAGAGATCTTCCGGATGACGGGTGGCCAGCTCCTTCATCAACGTGTCCGCTTCGTCGGTACGTTTGAGCTGGATCAGCGCCAGCGCCTTGCCGTAGATGGCGGCATCCTTGAGCGGGTAATCCCCTTTCTGGATCCGGCTATCGAAGTAACTCAGCATCCCCTGCGGGGTATCGGTGCCATAGCGCACCTGAATGCGCACCTTGGCCAGCCAAAAGTCGAGGCTCGGCGGCAGATCGCGGCGGCCATAGCTGCTCGCCCGGGCACGGGCCTCGCTGATCCGGGTCTCTGGCAGCGGGTGAGTTAGCAGCATTTCGGGCGGCTTGCTGGCATAGCGATACTCGGCAGCCAGTTTCTGGAAGAAGTTGGCCATCCCCATGGGATCGAAACCGGCATCGTAGAGGGTCTTCATGCCGATCCGGTCCGCTTCGTATTCGTTGTCGCGGGTGTAGTTGATGGCAGACTGCATGGAGAGGCCCAGCGTGGTCTGCAACGCGGCAATACCGGCGGTCGGGTTGATCACTGCCAGCGCGATTGAGCCCACCAGACCGGCCAGGGTCACCGCCGAGCTGCTTGCCTGTGCTTCCATATAGCGGGCGATGTGGCGCTGGGTCACGTGGGTGATTTCGTGGGCCAGTACCGAGGCGAGCTCGCTCTCGCTGTCAGCGTAGAGGAACAGGCCGGTGTGCACCTTGACCCGCCCGCCAAGGAAGGCGGCCGCGTTGATGCTGGGATCGTTAATCAGGAAGAAGGTAAACGGGAAACGCACCCCATCGGCGTTGGAGAGCAGGCGCTGCCCCAGATCGTCGATATATTGGCTCAACACGGGATCATCGATGATCGGCAAACCGGCACGGGCAAAGCGCATGAAGGCGTTGCCATAGCGTACCTCCTGCTCGATGGGCAGGGCCGAGACCCCGGCGGTACCTATATCGGGAAGCTGATTGTTCGCCTCGGCATGAAACGTGGCGCCCATCAGGGAAGCCAGCAGGGGAAGTGATGCCATCAGGGGGGAAAAGCGTGCCACGTTATCTCTATCTCCATCAGAAAGGGCCTCGGCAGAATACCCTTGCCCATCAAGGGCTACAAGCGTTGTTTCATGCTCTTATCACGGCCATAATAGCGGCCATCTGCGTGATGGAGCCCCCATGGAATATCTCGACCTGACCCCCTGGCGCTGTCCCGAGCCGCTGATCCGGCTCAAGCTCTGGTTGAGGGAGGCCAAAACCGGTCAAACCGTGACCATACGGCTGGCCGATGCGGGCTCCCGGCAGGATATTCCGGCCTATCTGCAGCGTCTCGGCCACGGGGTCATTCTCACCCCGGAGCCGGACAATACCCTCTCTTTGCAGCTGGTTGTCGGGGCGACACAGCCATCTTGAGCCCCTGTCGTGTAAGGATGCAGTCATGTTAGAAGTCTTGAAGCGCTGGTATCAGACCCGGTTCTCCGATCCCGATGCCGTTACCCTCTTCCTATTGCTGGTCTTCTGCTTTGCCATCATCTGGCTATTTGGCGATCTGCTGGCCCCCCTGCTGGTGGCGCTGGTGATGGCCTATCTGCTGGAGTGGCCGGTGGCCCGGCTGCAAAAGGCGGGGCTGTCGCGCACGCTGGCTACCAGCGTCATTCTGATCCTCTTTATTACGGTGGCGGTCGCTGCCCTCTTGGGCCTTATCCCGACCCTGGTGAGCCAGGGGATCAATCTGGCCAAAGAGGCGCCGGCCATGCTGACTCACGCTCAGGATTATGTCCGCACCCTGCCTGACCGCTATCCCGAGCTCATCGACGTCAGTCTGGTGGAGACGGTCATCGACAACATTCGCCAGCGCATTCTCAGTGGCGGCGAGCATCTGGTGAGCGCCTCGCTCAGCTCGCTGGTGAACGTGGTGGCCATCATGATCTACCTCATTCTGGTGCCACTGATGGTCTTCTTCATGCTCAAGGACAAGCGGGTCTTGATGGGTAGCCTGCGCCGCTTCCTGCCGCGCAACCGCACCCTCGTCAACCGGGTGTGGATCGAGATGAACAACCAGATCATCAACTACATCCGCGGCAAGGTGATCGAGATACTCATCGTAGGCATTGCCACCTATGTCCCCTTCGCCCTGATGGGGCTGCGCTATTCGGTGCTGCTGGCGGTCGCGGTCGGCTTCTCGGTGCTGATCCCCTACATAGGCGCAGCCGTGGTGACGGTGCCGGTGGCCATGGTCGCCCTGTTCCAGTGGGGCCTCACTCCGGAGTTCGCCTGGCTGATGGTGGCCTATCTGGTCATTCAGGCCCTCGATGGCAACCTGCTGGTGCCGGTCCTCTTCTCGGAGGCAGTCAACCTCCATCCGGTGGCCATCATCATCGCCGTGCTGGTCTTTGGCGGATTGTGGGGATTCTGGGGGGTCTTCTTCGCCATTCCCCTCGCCACCCTGGTCAAGGCGGTGATCAATGCCTGGCCAAAACGTGAAGATCTGCCGAGCGCCGTGAAATAACCCGCGTCCCCATCCGGTGCAACAACCTGCGCACGCGTGCCTCTATGGTTTCGAGGGCTTGTGCCAAGTACCGGGGTGGCGCAGGGCTGTCACCGGGCAAGAGGATATTGAGCTGATTACTTCACTGGGTCATGGGAGCGTGGCGGCAGATGGCCATGCCGATGATGGCCCAGGCCAGACAATCCATAGGCATGTAGCCATGGTGCCGGGTCATAACATTCTCTTTGCCACCACTCGTGGGGCATAAGAGCGGTGAGTGATCCAAACAGGGCGACTTTGCGAGCGTAAAGGAAGTCGAGACCTGGTTCGAAAGCAAAAAAAATCCGAAACCAAATCAACAGGTTTCGGATTTTTACAGCTTAGGAGGATCGGTCAATGGATCCTTTACTGATTGGTATTAGTCACCTTGGCCGGTTTTTGTTTGCGTTGCAGGCTTAACCCAGACGAACCCTCGCATTCCTGAACATCCGCATCCAGGCACCGTCCTCACCCCAGTTATCCGGGTGCCAGGAGTTGGCCACGGTGCGGAACACCCGCTCCGGGTGCGGCATCATGATGGTGGCGCGGCCGTCGGTGGTGGTGACGGCAGTGATGCCGTTCGGCGAGCCGTTCGGGTTGGCCGGATACTGCTCGGTCACGCTGCCGCGGTTATCGACAAAGCGCAGCCCCACCAGCCCGCTGGTTTGCAGTGCGTTCAGGTGAGCGGCATCGCGCACCTCGACACGCCCTTCCCCGTGGGAGACGGCAATCGGCATCACCGAGCCCGCCATGCCAGCGAAGAAAGCGGAGGGAGATTCCTGCACCTCGACCAGACTGAAGCGCGCTTCGAAGCGCTCGGAGCGGTTGCGCACAAAGCGCGGCCACAGGTCGGCCCCCGGGATCAGGGTGCGCAGGTTGGACATCATCTGGCAGCCGTTGCACACGCCCAGAGAGAGGGTATCGCCACGCTCGAAGAAGCGCTGGAACTGCTTGCGAGCGTTGTCATTGAACAGGATGGACTTGGCCCAGCCTTCGCCCGCCCCCAGCACATCACCGTAGGAAAAACCACCACAGGCCACTAGGGTCTGGAACTCCTCCAGCTTGATGCGACCGGAGAGGATGTCGCTCATGTGCACATCCACCGCCGCAAAGCCGGCGCGGTCAAACGCCGCCGCCATCTCCACGTGGGAGTTGACCCCCTGCTCGCGCAGCACTGCCAGACGGGGGGAGGCCCCACGGGCAATGTAAGGTGCGGCCACATCTTCGGCCGGGTTGAAGCTGAGCTTGGCCTGCAGGCCCGGATCGGTGGCGTCCTGACGAGCAGTATGCTCCTGATCCGCGCACTCGGGGTTGTCGCGCAGGCGCTGCATCTGCCAGCTGGTCTCGCCCCAAATGGTGCGCAGAGCAGTGCGGCTGGCGCGATAGACCTCCTGACCGGCCCGTTGCAGGGTGATTAGGTCCCCTTCGCGCACGGTACCGAGCACGTGAGAGCAGGCCGCCAGACCGTGACCGGCCAGCAGGGTCATCACCGCCTCTTTATCTTCGCGGCGCACCTGAATGACGGCGCCCAGCTCCTCGTTAAACAGCGCAGGCAGCAGCTCGCCACCGATGCGATCGAGCTGAATGTCGAGGCCACAATGACCGGCAAAGGCCATCTCCACCAGGGTGACGAACAGGCCGCCGTCGGAGCGATCGTGGTAGGCGACGAGTTTGCGGTCGCTCACCAGCGCCTGAATGGCGTTGAAGAAGCCTTTGAGCTGGACCGGGTTGTCCAGATCCGGCGCCTTGTCACCCAGCTGGCGATAGACCTGGGCCAGCGCCGAAGCGCCGAGGCGCTGCTTGCCATTGCCAAGGTCGATGAGGATAAGATCAGTCTCACCGAGATCGGTACGCAGTTGCGGTGTGACGGTGTTGCGCACATCCTCAACCCGGGCAAACGCCGAGATCAGCAGGGAGAGCGGCGAAGTGACGCTGTGCTCCTTGCCATCCTGCTGCCAGCGGGTCTTCATGGACATGGAGTCCTTGCCCACCGGAATGGTGATGCCAAGGGCCGGGCAGAGCTCCTCGCCCACCGCTTTGACCGCCTCATAAAGACCGGCGTCTTCACCCGGGTGACCGGCAGCGGCCATCCAGTTGGCGGAGAGCTTGACCCGCTTCAGAGACCCGATGTGAGCCGGTGCCAGGTTGGTGAGCGCTTCCGCTACCGCCATACGGGCAGAAGCAGCGTGGGAGAGCAGCGCCACCGGGGTGCGCTCGCCCATCGACATGGCTTCGCCGTGGTAGCTGTCGTAGGTGGCGGCGGTGACGGCGCAGTCAGCTACCGGGATCTGCCAGGGGCCGACCATCTGGTCGCGGTTAACGAGACCAGTCACGCTGCGATCGCCGATGGTGATAAGGAAGGACTTCTCTGCCACGGTGGGCAGGCGCAGTACCCGCTCGGCAGCCTCGCCCAAGGTGATGCCATCGAGTTGCAGCGCTTTGCCTTGTGCAGGCAGGGTCACCACATCGCGGTGCATCTTGGGGGTCTTGCCCAGCAGCACATCCAGCGGCAGATCGATGGGATGGTTGTCAAAATGCTGATCGGAGAGCGTCAGGTGCTTCTCTTCGGTGGCAGTACCGATGACGGCATAGGGTGCGCGCTCGCGCTCGCACAGCGCCTTGAACAGCGACAACTTCTCCTTGGCCACCGCCAGCACGTAACGCTCCTGAGATTCGTTGCACCAGATCTCGAGCGGGCTCATGCCCGGCTCATCGTTCGGGATGGCACGCAGGTCGAAGCGACCACCGCGATCGCCATCGCTCACCAGCTCCGGCATGGCGTTGGAGAGACCACCGGCGCCCACATCGTGGATGAAGACGATGGGATTGTCGTCACCCAGCTGCCAGC
Source organism: uncultured Aeromonas sp. (assembly GCA_945957575.1). GTDB lineage: Bacteria > Pseudomonadota > Gammaproteobacteria > Enterobacterales > Aeromonadaceae > Aeromonas. Next base: position 72,269 of record CAMFLW010000001.1, read on the forward strand.
AGCGGTCGATCACCTCCTGGCAACGGCGCTCCATCTCTGGGTTGTCGCGCTGCACCGAGGCAAAGTCGAGATCTTCGGCCGACTGGCCAGAGGCCATGGAGGAAGCCGCGCCGCCGCCCAGACCGATGTTCATCGCCGGGCCACCCAGCACGATCAGCGCCGCGCCGACCGGAATCTCCCCTTTCTGGACGTGTTCGCTGCGGATGTTGCCGATACCGCCCGCCAGCATGATGGGTTTGTGGTAGCCACGCACCTCGACGCCGTTGTGGCTCGGCACCTCCTCTTCGAAGGTACGGAAGTAACCGAGAATGGCCGGACGGCCGAACTCGTTGTTGAACGCTGCGCCGCCGAGCGGCCCCTCCTGCATGATGTCAAACGCGCTGACGATGCGGCCCGGTTTGCCGAAATCCTGCTCCCACGGCTGCTCGAAGCCAGGGATGCGCAGGTTGGAGACGGAGAAACCGACCAGACCCGCCTTGGGCTTGGCACCGCGACCGGTGGCACCCTCGTCGCGGATTTCGCCGCCAGAGCCGGTGGCCGCCCCCGGGAACGGGGAAATCGCGGTCGGGTGGTTGTGGGTCTCCACCTTCATCAGGATGTCGACCTGTTCCTGGTGATACTGGTACTCGCCGTTGGCCGGGCTCGGGAAGAAACGGCCACCCTGGCTCCCTTCCATCACGGCGGCATTGTCTTTATAGGCGGAGAGGACATGATCCGGTGTCTGCTCGAAGGTGTTCTTGATCATCTTGAACAGCGACTTGGGCTGCTGCTCACCGTCGATGGTCCAGTCGGCGTTGAAGATCTTGTGGCGGCAGTGCTCGGAGTTCGCCTGGGCAAACATGTAGAGCTCGATGTCATTGGGGTTGCGACCCAGCTTGGTGAAATTCTCCACCAGATAGTCGATCTCGTCGTCGGCCAGCGCCAGACCCAGCGCCACGTTGGCCTCGGCCAGCGCGGCGCGACCACCGCCCAGCACATCCACCTGGGTGAAGGGGCGCGGCTCGTGGTGGGCAAACAGGGCGCTCGCCGCTTCCATGTCGGCAAACACTGCCTCCATCATGCGATCGTGCAGCACGGTAGCCACATCGGTACGCTGGGCGGCGCTCAGCTCACCCTTGGCCTGCACGTAATAGGCAATACCGCGCTCCAGCCGCTTGACCTTGTTCAGGCCGCAGTTGTGGGCGATGTCGGTTGCTTTGGAAGACCAGGGGGAGATAGTGCCAGGACGGGGGGTAACGAGAAACAGCTGACCGTTGGGGGTGTGTTCGGGGATGATCGGGCCAGATTGTGCACCTGAGTGCAGGAGCTGGCCCAACCTCGCTCGCTCCGGGGGCGACAACGGGCTCGATAGCTCGGCAAAGTGCACGTATTCGGCATAGACATCCTCTATCTCTACTCCTCTCTCCTGTTTCATCTGCGCAAATCGCTGCAGCAGTTTTTTGACACGAAACTCAGACAGTGCAGGGGCACCACGCAAGATATCCATATGACCTTTCTCACCAAGTTTTGAAGTGGGGGGAATTGAGACGCGCGTATTATAGGGAGCTGGCCCACAGCGGACAAACGTTTTTCTCGTTTTGTGTAGTGTGACTCGGCGCACACTCTCTGGTATAAAGGTGCCTCTTTTTTGACAAATGCCGATTTTTTCAACAAAGGTACTCACCTACTTGCGCTGCATTTTTCGACTATTTATCGGGCTGACGTTACTGCTGACTCTGGTTGGTTGTGACTTTTATACCCCCTCCAGCCAGTTGGAGCAGATCCGCCAACGAGGCGAGATCCGGGTTGGTACCATCTATGGTCCCACCTCTTATTACCTGCGTGACGACCTCGCTCAGGGGTTCGATTACGAGCTGGCGCAAAATTATGCAGACTGGTTGGGGGTGAAGCTCACCATCATCCCGGTCGACACCACTGACGAATTGGTCGCCCTGCTGAAAAAGGGCAAACTCGATCTGGCTGCGGCCGCCATCATGGTCACCCCGGAGCGGCGCGAGCTGCTGCGCTTTGGCCCGGGCTTCTACCAGGTCTCCCCCAAGCTGGTCTATCGCAACGGCAAATCCAAGCCTGCCTCGTTGAACGGCATCAAGGGCAAGCTGGTAGTGGCCGCCGGCTCCTCCGGGGAAGACCTGCTCAAAGAACTTAGCCAGGCAAACCCCAAGTTGAAGTGGAGTACCAATAACCAGGCAGATGTAGAAGAGCTGCTCAAGCAGGTGGTAGATGGCAAAATTGACTACACGGTGGTGCAGGACACTGTGCTGGCCCGTACCCAGCGCTACTACCCGGAGCTCACCGAAGGGCTGACCCTGGCCCAGAAGCAGACCGTCGCCTGGGCCATGAGCAAGCTGCCCGATGACAGCCTCTATGCCAGCGTGATCGACTTCTTCGGTCAGCGCTTTATGGATGGCGCCATCGCCAAGCTCGACGAGAAGTACTTCGGCCATGTGCAGAACTTCGATTTCGTCGATACCCGCACCTTCCTCAAGCGCGCCAAGAGTCTGCTGCCCAAATACCAACCACTGTTCCAGCACCATGCCAAGAACATCGACTGGCGGCTGCTGGCGGCCATCAGCTATCAAGAGTCCCACTGGGATCCGCAAGCCCGCTCCTACACCGGGGTGCGTGGCATGATGATGCTGACCGAGCCCACCGCCAAGGCGATGGGGGTCAACGATCGACTCCACCCCGAAGAGAGCATCAAGGGGGGCTCCCTCTATCTGCAGCAGATGATGGAAAAAGTGCCCGATTCGGTGCCCGATGACGAGAAGGTGTGGTTTGCCCTCACCGCCTATAACATCGGCTATGGCCACATGATGGATGCCCGCCGCCTGACCAAAGAGCTCGGCAAGAATCCCGATGCCTGGAGCGACGTAAAAGAGGTGCTGCCGCTACTGCAGCAGGCACGCTGGCACCGCAAGGTGCGTTATGGCTATGCCCGTGGCAGCGAGGCACGCAACTATGTGAACAACGTGCGCCAGTACTACCAGAGCCTGCTGTGGCTCGACAACGAGCAGCAGAAAGCGCATCAGCGGGAGAGTCTCGACAACGACAACGACAACGACATCGACAACGCCAGCGAGCCGGAACTGGCCGAGCGCCCCACCGTCATCGCCGAGGTGGTCAATCAGATCACCATGCGCTAACAAACCATTATTCGGCTGTTTTCACGCAAACTTCTCTGTTACCATCCGGTTACATCGGAGCCTATCCGAAATCGCATTGTTTTCATTATGTTGAGAGATTAAATAACAGCAATTTCGGATGGGCTCCATCAATGACCCAAGGCCCGGATGGCCACCCAGTTGGGAGGAGACCAAGATGCAAAAACGTAGAAAAATCAGTCTGGTCAGAAAAGCAAAGTGCAGCTGGAGCCCCAGACGCAAACTCAAGCTTAATGACATCAAGCGCAACCTGTGGCGCAGAAATCGATCCTATACCCTGCTTATTGCAGAGCACACAGCATAAACCCGGCATTAGCCGGGTTTTTTCATCTTCATAAATGCCTGATCAGCGTCTTACATCAGTGCAGCCTTAAACTGTACCGTCCGCTTGGAGACCAGCGAGTTGCAGTGGTTACAGAAGTAATCCACCGCACCACACGCCTTGAGACGCTCCAGTTCCTGCTGGCAGGTGGGGCAGATAGCCGTGACGTGCACATTGGCCTGACACTGGCCACAGGTCTGTTCCTTGCTGCGGGTATCCAGTTCAGCCTGGCATGACGGGCAAAGCAGGGCTTTCATTGTCGACTCCTCATAAAGTGAACCTGCGATGGGTTTGCCCATGGCGGGTTCCCCTCCCCGCCGGACATCACGCCACTGCAGGGGGAATAACAGAGCGGCTGCCGGTGAGGGCAGCCGCCAGGACTTATTTCTTCTTCATCTTCAGCAGCCGTTTGCGCTGACGTTCCTGACTCAGGGTCAGGGTATTCTTCTTGCCTTCAAACGGGTTGACCGACTCCTGGAACTCGACCCGGATCGGACTGCCCATGATCTTGAGGGACTTGCGGAAGTAGTTGATCAGATACCGCTTGTAGGAGTCCGGCAGGTCGTTGAGCTGGTTGCCGTGGATCACGATGCGCGGCGGGTTGTAACCACCGGCGTGAGCATACTTGAGCTTGACGCGGCGACCGTTGACCATCGGTGGCTGGTGATCTTCCTGCGCCATCTGCATGATGCGGGTCAGCATGGCGGTGCTGGTACGGCGGGTGGCGGACTGGTAAGCCTCCTGAATGGATTCAAACAGATGGCCAACACCGCTGCCGTGCAGGGCGGAAATGAAGTGAACGCGAGCAAAGTCGATGAAGCCCAAGCGACGATCCAGCTCGTTCTTCACATCCTCTTTGACCTTCTGATCCAGACCGTCCCACTTATTCACCACCAGCACCACGGAGCGACCGGAGTGGAGCACGAAGCCGAGGATGCTGAGATCCTGATCGGTGATGGTCTCCTGGGCGTCGATCACCAGCAGGCAGACGTTGGCATCTTCAATGGCTTTCAGGGTCTTGATAACGGAGAACTTCTCCACCGTCTCGTGTACCTTGCCACGACGACGCACACCGGCGGTGTCGATGACCACATACTTCTGCTCGTCACGCTCCATCGGAATGTAAACGGAGTCACGAGTGGTGCCGGGCATGTCATAGACGATGACCCGATCCTCACCCAGCATGCGGTTGGTCAGGGTCGATTTGCCGACGTTGGGGCGACCGACGATGGCAAACTTGATGGGCAGGTCGGCAAACGGGGTCTCCTTGGTGTCCTCTTTGGTATCGAGTTCACCGGCTGCCACCATGCGCAGCAGGGCTTCTTCGTCGAAGTCCTCCTCTTCATCATCCTGCGCATCTTCATCGGTGGCCGCGTCGACCAAGGTCTCCAGATGGGGAGCCAGGGCCAGTTCCAGCAGGCTCAGTACGCCACGACCGTGGGCGGCCGCGATCTGGTAGACCTCGCCCAGCGCCAGACCGTAGAACTCGGAGACCGCAGAATCACCGTCGATACCATCGGTCTTGTTGGCCACCAGAAATACCTTCTTGTGGGCCTTGCGCAGGTGCTCGGCGATGGCCTGATCCGCCGCGGTCAAACCGGCACGGGCATCCACCATGAACAGCACCACATCCGCTTCTTCGATGGCCAGCAGGGACTGCTCGGCCATCTTCAGCTCGATCCCCTCTTCAGTGCCATCGATACCGCCGGTATCGACCACGATAAATTCCAGCTCGCCCAACTTCGCCTGACCGTATTTACGGTCCCGGGTCAGACCGGGAAAATCGGCAACCAGGGCATCCCGAGTACGGGTCAAGCGGTTAAACAGGGTGGATTTCCCCACATTGGGGCGGCCCACCAGGGCTACTACAGGAGTCATAAAAGCCTCATTCTCAAGACGACAAAGGCTCCGGGTCCGAAGACCAGGAGCCGGATATTCAAATTAACGGACGATCAAGGACGCTTTAGCGCGTACAACTTGCCGCCACGGCTCTGCACATACAGGGTGTCACCATCCACCAGCGGGGCGGCGTAGAGACCACTGCTGTCGAGCTGCTGCATCGCCTTGATGGACCCGTCGGTACGATCAAGCCAATACAGGTATCCTTCCACATCACCCACCACCACATAGTCACCGAAGATGACAGGTGCAGTGACAGTGCGGTTTTCCAGCTGGGTATTTGACCACAGCTCCAGACCGTTGCGACGATCGATGGCAAACAGATGGCTGCGGCTGTCGGTCAGCACGATGGCATTACCGGTCATCGCCAGATCGCGATAGCCGGAATACTTGCGCTTCCATACTTCATCGCCAGTCATCAGTTTGCGCGCCATCAGCTGACCGTTATAGGCGATGGCATAGAGCTCATCACCGGCAATCAGCGGGCTGGCATCGACATCGACCATGCGATCCAGTTCGGTGGCACCGCGCGGATCGGCCACCTTGGACTGACGCACCGGCTGGCCATTGCTCAACAGAGCGATGCCCACCTTGCCATCGGCACGGCCGTAAATCACGGCGCCATTGGTGATCACCGGGGCACCGGCACTGCGCAGGGTCAGCGGCGGCTGCTCTTCGGAGAGCGTCCACTGCATCTTGCCTTCATCGGTATCGAGCGCAATCAGGCGACCGGAGGTGGTCAGCACCACCACGCGGCCATCTTCCACCGCGGGGCTCGCCACCACTTCGCCGGGCACATTGGTCTGCCACAGCACTTCACCGTTCGCTTCGTTCAGGGCGTAGACAACCCCGTTCTCGGAGCCCAGGAACAACTTGCCGTAACGGGAGACCAGACCACCGGAGAGACGGGCGCTGCGCTTGTCGGCGTTGACCGGCAAGTCGGCCAGATCAACGGTCCAGAGGCGATCGCCACTGGCACGGTCAAAGGCGCTGACATCGCCATCACGGGCCGCCGCGTAGATGCGATCCTCTTCCACCACCGGCTTGAGCTGGGAGTAGAAGTCACCGATGCCGTCACCGACAGTGGAGGACCACTCGGTATCGGCACTGAAAGCGGACTCGACCTTGGGCAGCGGTGCCATCGGGTTGAGATCCTCTTCCGAACTGAACAGGGAGCAGCCCTGCAGAGCGAAGGAGACCGCAGCCCCCAGCGCCACCATCTTGAATAGATTACGCATCCGGTGCCTCACCAGTCACAACGGCCGGCAGGGCCAGATCGTCCATTTTCAGCTTGAGCTCGGCGCTACCCTGCAGGCCGCCGGCATCCGCCGCCGCCTGATAGGCATCACGAGCCTCTTCGGTCTTGCCCTGCTTTTGCAGCACATCACCACGGGCTTCGGCTACCTGCGCCTTGAAGGCGTCATTCTGGATGGTCGCCAGCTTGGCCAGTGCTTCATCTGCCTTGCCCTGATCATTCAGCACCCGGGCCAGACGCAGCGCCGCGATGGGACGAATGCTCTCGTCACCGGTGGTCGCTACCAGATCCAGCTGCTCGGCAGCCAGATCCAGCTTGCCGGCCTTGACGGCAGCGGCAGCCAGTTGCAGCGCGGCCAATTCGCCGTAGGAGTCACCCTTGTTGGCAGTAACAAACTGCTGTGCCTGCTCGAAACCGGCAGCATCGCCCTTGGCCAGCTGGGTAATCACCTGGTTGTAAGAGTGGGAGGAGGCCTCCATGGTCTCTTGCTGGTGCTGGTTGTAATAGCGCCAGCCGAACAGACCGACCAGACCGATCACGGTCCCGGCAATCACCGAGGTCCCGTTCTCTTTCCACCACTCCTTGATAACCTCAACCTGTTGTTCTTCGGTGGTATAAACTTCCACAGCTTACTCTCCTTTGGCTGCCAGCAGGGCAATGGCGGCGTCAACCTTGACGGTCTGTTGCTCGGCCTGACCACGCAGATATTTGATAGTGATCTCCCCGTTTTGCACCTCGGTTTCACCAAGGATCAGGGCGATTGCCGCGCCGCTCTTGTCGGCACGTTTGAGTTGTTTCTTGAAGTTTCCACCACCGCAGTGGCTCATCAGGCGCAAGTCCGGCAGGGCATCGCGCAGACGCTCGGCCAACTGGAAGCCAGCCTGCTCGGTCCCCTCGCCCACCATCGCCAGATAGACATCGACCGCCGGGCGGATATCGGCGTTGAGCTCGAGAGTTTCCAGAATCAGCACCAGACGCTCCATGCCCATGGCAAAGCCCACGGCCGGGGTCGGTTGACCACCGAGCTGCTCTACCAGACCATCGTAGCGGCCACCGGCACAGACGGTGCCCTGGGCACCCAGACTGCTGGTGACCCACTCGAACACGGTCAGGTTGTAGTAGTCAAGACCACGTACCAGACGCTCGTTCACTTCGTATTTGATACCGGCGGACTCGAGCAGGCGCTTGAGCCCCTCGAAGTGGGCCAGGCTCTCTTCACCCAGATGATCGAACAGACGTGGAGCACCTACCAGAATGGCCTGTACCTTTTCATCCTTGGAGTCGAGCACGCGCAGCGGGTTGCTGTACATGCGACGCTGGCTCTCTTCGTCCAGCTGATCCTTGTACTGCTCCAGATAGGCCACCAGCGCATCGCGGTAAGCGGCACGCTCGGCGCTCTGGCCCAGGGTGTTGAGCTGCAGGGTCACGTGCTCGCTGATGCCAAACAGACGCCACAGACGGTGGGTCAGCATGATCAATTCTGCGTCAATATCCGGTCCGTTGATGCCAAACAGTTCGACACCGAACTGGTGGAACTGGCGATAACGGCCCTTCTGGGGACGCTCGTGACGGAACATGGGACCCATGTACCACATCCGGCGTTCCTGGTTGTAGAGCAGACCGTGCTCGATACCGGCACGGACGCAACTGGCGGTTCCTTCCGGGCGCAGGCTCAGGCTGTCGCCGTTACGGTCTTCAAAGGTGTACATCTCTTTTTCGACCACGTCGGTCACTTCACCGATGGCGCGTTTGAACAGATGAGTCTGCTCGACAATTGGCATGCGCACTTCGCTGTAGCCATAGCTGGCAACGACCTGGCGCAGGATCTGTTCAACCTTCTGCCATACCGGGCTCTGCTCCGGCAGGCAATCATTCATACCACGAATAGCTTGGATCTGTTTTGCCACGTTGATACTCGAGAAAAAGAGGTAAAATTTGGCCGCATTATAGGGATTTTCCCCCCCAAGGTAAAATCAGGGAATCCGGATGCGGGATTTAAAATCAGTCACCTGGAAAAAGGGCCACCCAATGTGGCCCCGAATTGCTCAATCCTTGTCCATCAGGATCCGGTTGGCGGGATCCAGCATGGCGGCGCGGGCGCGAATGCGGCGCTCCAGAGTTGGAATGAGATCCTTGTTGTCGAGCCGATCGACCCGCTGGCCCCCTTCATAGAAGGCACTCTTGTTGGCGGCGCCCGCCAGACCAAGGTCAGAGACCAGCGCTTCGCCCGGGCCATTCACCACGCAACCGATGATGGAGACATCCATCGGGGTGATGATGTCTTCAAGCCGTTCTTCCAGTGCATTGACGGTGGCGATCACATCGAACTCCTGCCGTGAGCAGGATGGACAAGCGATAAAGTTGATACCACGAGAGCGGATCCGCAGGGATTTTAGGATATCGAAACCGACCTTCACTTCCTCTACCGGATCCGCCGCCAGCGAGATCCGCAGGGTATCGCCGATGCCATCGGTGAGCAGCATGCCCAGACCAATGGCTGACTTCACCGCACCGGCACGGAAACCGCCCGCTTCGGTGATGCCAAGGTGCAGCGGCTGCTCGATCTGTTTGGCCAGCAGGCGATAGGCGCCGACTGCCAGGAACACATCGGAGGCTTTGACGCTCACCTTGAAATCCTGAAAGTCGAGGCGATCGAGGTAGTCCACGTGACGCATGGCGGACTCCACCAGCGCTTCGGGGGTCGGCTCGCCGTACTTCTCCTGAATATCCTTCTCCAGCGACCCGCCATTGACCCCGATGCGGATCGGGATATTGAGGTCGCGTGCGCAGTCCACAACAGAGCGCACCCGCTGCTCGTTGCCGATGTTACCCGGATTGATGCGCAGGCAGTCAGCGCCATACTCGGCCACTTTCAGGGCGATGCGATAGTCAAAATGGATATCGGCGACGATGGGGATGCGAGTCTGCTGTTTGATGAGCCGGAAGGCTTCCGCCGCTTCCATGGTGGGCACGGAAACCCGGACGATATCGGCACCGACCCGCTCGATCCGCTGGATCTGCTCGACAGTGGCGGCGACATCGGTGGTCTTGGTGTTGGTCATGGTCTGCACCGTAATGGGGGCATCGCCCCCTACCGGTACATTACCAACCATGATCTGCCGTGATTTACGACGAATGATGGGAGATTCGTGTGCGGACATGACGAACAGATTACTCCTGCGGCAGTGAGAAGCGGGCAGTACGGCCGTTGTTGTAACGACTCATATCCAAGGATTTGCCCTTGTAGTCGAGCTTGACCGCCATCGGCGCGCCAATGATGAACTTCAGGGGCTCGGCACCTTCCAGTACCAGCTCGTCATTTGCCTTCTTCAGACCGCTGAACAGAGTCTTGCCGTTGGCATCCTTCACATCCAGCCAGCAATCGGCGGTGAAGCTCATCTTCAGTTGTGGCGCAGTCGCAGGATCGACGACAGTCTCTTCAGATTCGGTCGCAGTGGCACCGGAGGCGGCAACATCAGCCACAGTGCTGACGGCACCGCTGGCGTCGGTCAACGCCACGGCAGCAGAAGCCGGAGCCTGGGTGGCTGCCGCATCGGAAACAGCAGCAGTCGGAGCCACGATGGTGGCTGCCGCGGCAGAGACATCCTGAACCGGCGCAGTTGCATCATTTGCCAACACAACAGTTGCGGTGTCGGCAGTTGGCGCTGTGGTTGTGCTCATCTCGGTAGCAGCCAGCGCATCATCACCGGCGGAACGACGGGCAGTATTCTGCCACCACCAGGCAACCGAGAGCGCAATCAACACCAGGATCACCAGCCAGGTCACGACTTTCAGACGGCTGTCGCTCGCCTGCTGACGAGAGCGGCGAGAGAAGCTCTGCATGTCGATATTGTCAGGTGGCGTCAGACCCAGCTTGTCGTAAGCAGCCAGAATGGTCTCTTCGGGGATCCCAACCAGCTTGGCATAGGTACGCAGATAGCCCCGGATAAAGGTATGGGACGTATGCTTGTCATACGTATCCGATTCGATGGCTGCAATCAGGGTCAGACGAAGGTGAATGCGGGATGCAACCTGCTCCCGAGTCCAGCCGAGCTGTTCACGGGCGTTGCGCAGCAATTGGCCTGGGCCTGCTGCCTGGGAGTCGTCTTGAAAATCGTGTTGCTGTTCAGTAGTCATTGGCTAAATAACGCTTGGCTTGTTGCGAAGTGGGATATTGCCTTACCAGCTCATTCCCGAATTGGTGGAGTAATGCCGGTTTGTCCATTGCCTGCGCAAGCCGCAATCTCAACCAGAGACTGTCCTCATTCTCGTCTGACACTTCTGCAAAACGGGCGAGGTAGGACTGCACATCAGGCAGCTTGCCATCTTTCATGGAAAGCTCGGCCAAGTCCAGCAATAACCCTGGATTCTGGGGATTATACCCCAAGGCCAGGCGATAGTACTCGCTTGCTTTATCATTTCTGTGACTTTGCTGGGCGCAAAGTGCCGCATTTTCATAGGTGTCGGCAATTTTTACATAGCCTGGCTGAATAACAGCCTGGTTGAACGCCTTGTCCGCCTCGTCATAGCGGCCGCGGTCACACAAAAAGGCGCCATAGTTATTCATTGCGTCAGCATTGGACGGATCCATGGCAAGAGCGTTCTTGTAATGGGTCTCGGCAGCCTTGAAATCACCCACTTTCTGGTAAAAGTAGGCAAAGCCAATCTGGATCTGGGGGTTGGAGGGGTCATACTGGAGGGCGCGGTCAAGATTGAACTTGGCCTGCTCGGCATTGCCCTGACGCAGGTACTGGATACCCAGGTCAAGGCGAGTTTGGGCTGCAGCCTTGAGGTCAGGACCCACTTCACGCTGGGTCGAATTCTGGCCAGCATAAGTGGTCTCGGTCACACAGCCTGGCAGCGCGCAGAGCGCTGCCACTACGATCAATGTACGTATATCCATTCCCTGTCTATACAATGGCTTAGCATTTAAACCATTTTGACGGAAATCCCATCCTGTTGCATCCGATTTTTGATAGTTCGCTTGGTACGGTCAATCACATCCCCCACCAGCTGACCACAGGCGGCATCGATGTCATCACCACGGGTCTTGCGGACAATCACGGTAAAACCGTACTCCATCAGTACCTTGGAGAAGCGATCGATGCGGCTGTTGCTCGGCTTGCCATAAGGATTGCCCGGGAAGGGGTTGAACGGGATCAGGTTGATCTTGCTCGGGGTATCCTTGAGTACCTTGGCCAGCTCGTGAGCATGCTGCATATCGTCATTGATATGATCGAGCAGCACATACTCGACTGTCACCCGACCACCGTTGGCATTTGACTTCTCGAGGTAACGACGGACAGCGGCGAGGAACGCCTCGATGTTGTACTTGTCGTTGATCGGCATGATCTCGGAACGCAGCTTGTCGTTCGGGGCGTGCAGGGAGATAGCCAGCGCCACGTCGATCTGATCGCCCAGCTTGTCCAGCGCAGGTACCACGCCAGAGGTGGAGATAGTCACCCGGCGCTTGGAGATGCCAAAACCATAGTCATCCATCATCAGACGCATGGCGGGTACCACGTTGGCGAGGTTGAGCAGCGGCTCGCCCATCCCCATCATCACCACGTTGGTGATGGGACGCTTGCCACCAACCACGCGGGCAGCACGCCACACCTGACCGATGATCTCGGAGACCTTCAGATTGCGGTTGAAGCCTTGTTGGGCCGTGGAGCAGAACTTGCACTCCAGCGCACAGCCCACTTGAGAGGAGACGCAGAGGGTCGCGCGGTCATCTTCCGGGATGTAGACGGTCTCGACTTCCTGATCCCCCACCTGCAGGGCCCACTTGATGGTGCCATCGGCAGAGCGCTGCTCGCGGCTGATCTCGGGCGCCTTGATCTCGGCGATCGCCTTGAGGCGCTCTTTGAGCACCTTGTTGACGTTGGTCATCTGATCGAAATCATCACACCCAAAGTGATAGATCCACTTCATGACCTGATCTGCCCGGAATGGCTTCTCGCCCAGTTCGACGAAAAAGGCACGCATGGCATCCCGATCAAGATCCAGCAGGTTGATTTTTGTTTCGCTCATCAATGGCCTCAGTTCAAACACTTCATCAATTATTGGCTGACGATGTCAGGGGGCGGCATTGTACAAATAATGGGTCTGGCTTTCCACCTGGAGAATAGAGGGATATTGCGTAAACGGCGAAAACAACAAAGGGAGCCGAAGCTCCCTTGCTGCTATCAATCGCGTGATTAGTCGCGGGAGCAGAGCTCGTTTTCACTGAAGAAATAAGCGATTTCACGCTGGGCAGAGGCAAAGCTGTCGGCACCGTGCACCGCGTTGCGGTCGATACTCTCGCCGAAGCAGGCACGCAGGGTACCGGCCAGGGCTTGCTCGGGATTGGTCAACCCCATGAGATCACGGTAACGCTGAACGGCATTTTCCCCTTCCAGCACCTGCACCATGACCGGACCTGAGGTCATAAAGGTTACCAGCGCATCATAGAAAGGACGGCCTTGATGTTCGGCGTAGAAGCCGGCGGCCTGTTCACTGGTCAGACGCAGCATTTTGGCGGCAACGATGGTCAGGCCAGCGCTTTCCATGCGATGGTAGATCTCACCGATCAGGTTCTTGCTGACAGCATCCGGTTTGACAATAGAGAAGGTACGTTCGATGGCCATTAATATCTTTCCTTAACTACAGAGATTTATTGTTAGAATCCATGTTCGCTGGCGATTATACGTAAACAAAAACCGGAAAAACACACAAAAAAGCAACTTTTTATTAAACACCACTCCCTTGCAATCAACATCCACACTCATCTTGACCGAGCAGAGCCGGAAAATATGTGCGCTTGCGCACGATACTTACCTTAAGCCGCCAAAAAACCATCTTTTGTTCACAGTTTGAACAGCATGAAAAAGGCACCCGAAGGTGCCTTGTCTCGCCTATTTGGCTTCCGCCAGCAGGGCCCGCGCGATGGTCCGCATCCCCAGGGTATTGGCCCCCGGCGCCCAGAGAGCATCGCCATTGTCACTGAAGCAGGCGGCCAGATCGATATGCAACCAACCCATCCCGTCGTTGGCAACGAAACGAGAGAGGAAACCCGCAGCATTGGACGCACCACCCGGCCCGCCCCCCTTCACCGGACGGCTGTTGGCCGTGTCGGCGTAATGGGAGGGGCACTGCTGACGGTGCCAGGGCTCCAGCGGCAGCGGCCAGGCCGGCTCCTGCTCGGCATCGGCATAGGTCATGGCCCTGCTCACCAACCCTTTATCGAGGCCAAACAGGGCGTTGTAACGCCCACCCAGCGCCATCACGGCGGCGCCGGTCAGAGTTGCGGCATCGATGATCAGCGGTGCGCCGGAGTCGCTCGCCAACTGCAGGCCATCGGCCAGTACCAATCGCCCCTCAGCATCGGTGTTCACAATCTCAACCGTGGTACCGTTCTTGTAAGTGAGAATGTCCCCCAGCTTGTAGGCGTGACCAGAGACCAGGTTCTCGGCGCAGCAGAGGATCAGCTTCACCCGCTTGTCGAGTCCACGCAACATGGCCAGCGCCAATGCGCCGGTCACAATGGCTGCACCGCCCATGTCACACTTCATGGTGAGCATCCCCTCGGAGCTCTTCATGGAGTAGCCGCCGGAGTCAAAGGTGATCCCCTTGCCCACCAGTGCTGCCGCTACCGGCGCCTTGGGATCGCGCCCCGGATTGAAGTCGAGCTCCAGCAATACCGGCTCGCGCGCACTGCCGCGGCCCACCTGATAGAGGCCGACCCAGCCGGCTTGTTGCAGCGCTTCGCCTTTCAAGATGCGATGGCTCACCTTGTCCGGCGCCAGCTCGGTAATAAAGGCGGCCGCTTCCACCGCCAGCTCCAGCGGGCCCAACTGCTCCGGGGTGGCATTGGTCATCTCGCGCACCCAGCGGCCGCAGAGCCAACGCGCTTCCAGCTCCTCTCTGTCCTCTTCCGAGGACATGGCCCACTGCAGTTGCACCTCAGCCTTGGGGGTTTGCAGCCCTTGAGCAAAAGCCCACTGCTGCTCACGCTCCCAGTGGCCAGCCAGGGTCACTTTCTGGATCCCCTGCAGACAGAGGCGACGGGCCCCTTGCTGGATATCGAGCAGCGGATTGGCCGTCACCAGATGGATCACCATGCCGTCGGCGCGGTGAGAGAGCAGCGCCCCCTCCCCCCACTCGGCCGGTGCAAATTCACGACTTAACCAGACATTCATGCAGTCACCTCCTGCAGCCAGCGTGCGATAGTGCGCAGACCATGGCCCTTGGCACCGGTTGCCCACAGATCGTTGCCCGATTTCTGATAGGAGGCTGCCAGATCCAGGTGCACCCAGCCCTTACCCTCATCGCGCACGAAGCGGGAGAGGAACGCCGCTGCCGTAGTGGCACCGGCCGTGCCCTCTGCTGAGGCGATGTTGCCCAGTTCGGCAAAAGCCGAGGTGAGCTGGCCAACATGCCAGGGTTCCAGCGGAAGCGCCCACGCCTGTTCGTTTTCCGCTTTGGCGGCGGCCAGCGCGCGCAGCTGTTCGGTCTCATCGAGGGCGAACACCGCATTGTAATCGCGCCCCAGCGCCATCTTGGCCGCACCGGTCAGGGTGGCAGCATCGAGGATATAGGCCGCGCCACTGTCGGAGGCTGCCATCAAACCATCGGCCAGCACCAGACGCCCTTCGGCATCGGTGTTCTGGATCTCGACCGAAATGCCGTTCTTGTAGGTGAGGATGTCGCCCAGCTTGAAGGCGTGGCCGGAGACCAGGTTCTCGGCGCAGCAGAGGATCAACTTCACCCGCTGGTTCAAACCGCGGCTAATGGCCAGCGCCAGCGCACCGGTCACCATGGCGGCACCGCCCATATCGGACTTCATCGGCAGCATGTTGTCAGAGGACTTCATGGAGTAGCCACCGGAGTCAAAAGTGATCCCCTTGCCCACCAGCGCCGCCACCACGGGCGCATTGCGATCACCGGTCGGGTTGTAATCAAGCTCCAGCAGCACCGGCTCGCGCTCGCTACCACGGCCCACCGACCAGATCCCGATATGACCGGCCTCCTGCAGCGCTTCACCGGCGGTGATGCGGGCAGTGACCTGCTCCCCGGCCAGACCACGAATGAGCAACAGGGCCGATTCCGCCAGACTCATGGGGTAGATCTCCTCCGGGGTGCCATTGGTGATCTCGCGCACCCAGCGGGTCGCCTTGAGCAAGCCATCCAGCTCGCGGGCATCCGCGTCGCTCTGCTGGCCGAAATCCAGTTCACGGGCTCCCTTGGCGGCGTAGAAACCCTGGGCGAACGCGTAGCGACGCTCCAGATCCCAACCTTCACCGGCCAGCGCAACCCGCTTGATCCCGCTCGACTCGAGACGACGGGCAGCACGCTGCACCGCGCGCAGCACCTCTTTCTCCGCAGAGAGAGCACCGAGGTGAATAGTGGCTTCATCGCCACTGAAACTGAGCAGGGCACCCTCGCCCCAGTGAGCGGCCGCAGCCTGGGTGGACAACCCTACCTTCATCATGTCAGCCATCTTCTCTTGCTTCCTTTTTTACTGGCACTGTTTTAATGCGCAAACAGGTAAGAACGAATACAAAAAAGGCCGTGCCCCAAAGGGGTCACGGCCTTCACCATATCACTGAAGCACCGATGGATGCTGCACGTGCAATTCACTTGTGTGTAATTAATGACGTTCAGAGGCGAGGTTCAGGGTGTACTTGGGCAGCTCCACCACCAGATCCTCATCAGCCAGTTTGGCCTGGCAGCTGAGGCGGGATTCCGGCTCCAGCCCCCACGCCTTGTCCAGCATGTCGTCTTCCAGCTCATCGCTCGGCTCGAGGGAGTCAAAGCCTTCACGCACCACACAGTGGCAGGTGGTGCAGGCACAGGACTTCTCGCAGGCATGCTCAATCTCGATGCCGTTGCGCAGCGCCACATCCAGAATGGTCTCGCCGCTCTCCCCTTCGAGGGCAGCGCCATCCGGACAGAGCACGGGATGAGGAAGAATGATCAGTTTTGGCATATTACACCTTGTTGACGTTTTGTCCGGTCAGCACCTTGCGAATGGAAGCATCCATCCGGCGGGCTGCAAACTCGCCACTGGCAGCATCCGCCGCTTCGATGGCTTCTTTGATTTGGTTGGTACTCCCCGCCTGACGCATGGCCAGCAGATGGGCAATGGCGCCGTCGATTTCGGCGCGCTCTGTCGCACTGAGCAGTGCATCGCCATCGGCAGCCAGCGCGGCATTCAAGCTCTCGACCACCCGGTCGGCTTCAACCTGCTGCTCGGCCAGCATGCGGGCATCCATATCCTGCTGGGCGTTCTCGATGGAGGCACTCAGCATGTTGAGGATATCCTGCTCCGCCAGCCCGTAAGAGGGCTTGACCTGGATCTCGGCCTGCACGCCGGAGGATTTCTCCATGGCGCTGACCGAGAGCAGCCCATCCGCATCCACCTGGAAGGTGACGCGAATATGGGCAGCGCCGGCAGCCATCGGCGGAATACCGGTCAGGGTAAAGCGGGCCAGGGAGCGGCAATCGGCGACCAGCTCACGCTCGCCCTGCACCACGTGAATGGCCATGGCGGTCTGACCATCCTTGAAGGTGGTGAACTCCTGGGCTCGGGCCACCGGAATGGTGGTGTTGCGCGGGATCACCTTCTCGGCGAGGCCACCCATGGTCTCCAGACCCAGCGACAGGGAGATAACGTCCAGCAACAGCATCTCGGCATCGGGCTTGTTGCCCACCAGAATATCGGCCTGAACAGCGGCGCCGATGGCGACCACCTTGTCCGGATCGATACTGGTCAGCGGCGTGCGGCCAAAGAACTCGCCCACCATTTCGCGCACCAGCGGCACCCGGGTGGAGCCCCCCACCATCACCACCTCCAGCACGTCCATCTGCTCGAGACCGGCATCGCGCAGGGCGCGGCGACAGGCCAGCAAGGTCCGTTTCACCAGCGGGGTGATGAGCTCATCAAACTGGCTGCGGCTCACTGATCCCTGCCAGCCCGCAAAGGTGCAAGCCACCAGCTCGGCATCGGTCAGACCGTGTTTGACAGCGGCAGCCACATCCAGCAGCTCACGCTGCCGACGGGCATCCAGCTCGCCGGTCAAACCGGCTTGATCTTTAATCCAGTCAGCCAGCAGGTGATCGAAATCATCGCCACCGAGGGCGGAGTCACCACCGGTTGCCATTACTTCGAAGACACCGCGGTGCAGACGCAAAATAGAGATATCGAAGGTGCCGCCACCCAGGTCATAGACCGCGATAACCCCCTCCTGACCGGAGTCGAGGCCATAGGCGATGGCTGCGGCGGTCGGCTCGTTGAGCAGACGCAGCACGTGCAGACCGGCCAGACGGGCCGCATCCTTGGTGCCCTGACGCTGGGCATCATCAAAATAGGCGGGCACGGTGATGACCACACCATCGAGATCGCCACCTAGGGTCTGGGCGCCGCGTTCTGCCAGCTTTTTCAGGATCTCGGCTGAAACTTGCACCGGGTTGACCAGCCCCTGACGGGTCTGCAACTGCGGCATGCCGTTTTCGGCTGCTACGAATTGGTAAGGCTGCTGGCGGGTATCGATATCGGCCAGCGCTTTGCCCATCATCCGTTTGACCGAGACGATGGTGTTGTGAGGATCGAGCGCCGCTTCGCGCTTGGCATCAACCCCAACTCGAATGGCGTCGCTTTGATAGTGCACCACTGACGGGAGCAGGTCGCGCCCTTGCTCATCGCAAAGGGTATCGGCGTGACCGCTGCGCACCGCAGCAACGAGAGAGTTGGTGGTGCCGAGATCGATGCCGACGGCACGTTTGTGCTGATGAGGAACAGCGCTCTGGCCTGGTTCGGCGATTTGCAGTAATGCCATGGGTAATGAAACTTCCAGCGTTAAAGGATCAAGACTCGAGAAGCGAGTCTTCGAATCGTTCCAGCTCTTCGAGGAGCTTGTCGACAAACTTGAGTTTGCGCACGCAATCAGCGGCAACGAGATCTTTACCGGTGGCAAGAGACTCGGTCAGCTGCTGCATCAACAGCTGGTGATCATGCCTGATCTCGCTGCGAAAATCCTTGATGGCGCGCTCAGGGTCGGCGTCATCTTTCAGATCGGCTAGACGCTCGCGCCACTCCAGCTGCTGCATCAGAAAAGCCGTGTCTTGCAGGGTCTGCTGTTCACCACGGATATCGGTGCCACGCAGGGAGAGCAGATATTCGGCACGGCGCAGCGGCGCCTTGAGGGTGGTGAATGCTTCGTTGATCTGGGCGGCACGTTGCACCGCAGCCAGCTGCTCCCGCTCGGGGGCGGTGGCAAAACGATCAGGGTGGAATTGGGTTTGCAGCTGGCGGTAGTTATCAGCCAACTGACGGGTATCGAGCTCGAAGCCTTCAACCAGCCCAAACAGCTCGAAATGATTCATGCAAACCTCTTGGAAACGTTCGCCACAACCTCACTCGCCCCTGGCAAATGAGATGTGGTTGAACGGGTCATGGGCGACCCGTTCAACCACAGGCGAAGGATCATTGACGTCAAACAGCTCAGACACTGAAGCTTTCGCCGCAACCACACTCGCCTTTGGCATTCGGGTTGTTGAATTTGAAGCCCTCGTTGAGCCCCTCCTTGACGAAATCCAGTTCGGTGCCATCCAGATGGATCAGGCTCTTGGCATCGACAATAATCTTGACGCCCTGCTGCTCGAATACTTGATCCTCATCGGTCAGCTCATCGACAAACTCGAGCACATAGGCAAGGCCCGAGCAGCCGGTGGTCTTGACGCCGAGGCGCAGGCCAATGCCCTTGCCCCGGTTGGTCAGAAAAGAGGAAACCCGTGCCGCGGCGGCATCTGTCATGGTAATAGCCATACTGCTCTCCGGCGCTTAGAGACCTTTCTTCTGCTTGTAATCGGCGATGGCGGCCTTGATGGCATCCTCGGCCAGAATGGAGCAGTGGATCTTCACCGGCGGCAGAGCCAGCTCTTCGGCGATGTCGGTGTTCTTGATGCCAGCCGCTTCGTCCAGCGTTTTGCCCTTGACCCATTCGGTCACCAGGGAGCTGGAGGCGATAGCAGAGCCGCAACCATAGGTCTTGAACTTGGCATCTTCGATGATGCCTTCGTCGCTGATCTTCAGTTGCAGTTTCATCACGTCACCACAGGCGGGCGCACCGACCATGCCGGTCGCGATGCTGGGATCATTCTTGTCGAAACCACCGACGTTGCGCGGATTCTCGTAGTGGTCGATTACTTTTTCACTGTAAGCCATATCTCACTCCTGCTAATTCTGTTGCTCACTGACCCGGAGGATCAGTGATGAGCCCATTCGACCGTGTTCAGATCAACGCCATCCTTGTACATCTCCCACAGGGGGGACATCTCGCGCAGGCGACCGATGGAGTCACGAATGAGCTTGACCGCATAGTCAATCTCTTCTTCGGTGGTGAAGCGACCGATGCTGAAACGGATGGAGCTGTGAGCCAGCTCGTCGTTCAGACCCAGCGCACGCAGCACGTAGGAGGGTTCCAGACTGGCAGAGGTACAGGCAGAACCGGAAGAGACAGCCAGATCCTTGAGCGCCATGATGAGGGATTCCCCTTCCACATAGGCGAAGCTGACGTTGAGGTTGCCGGAAACACGCTGCTCCAGATCTCCGTTGAGATAGACGGCTTCGATATCTTTCAGGCCATCCCACAGACGCTGACGCAAGGTCATCACGCGTTCGTGCTCGCTTGCCATCTCTTCCTTGGCGATACGGAAGGCTTCACCCATGCCCACGATCTGGTGAGTCGGCAGGGTGCCGGAACGCATACCGCGCTCGTGACCGCCACCGTGCATCTGGGCTTCGATACGTACGCGCGGCTTGCGGCGAACGTAGAGCGCACCGATCCCTTTCGGACCGTAGATCTTGTGGGCGGAGAGAGAGAGCAGGTCAATCTTCATCGCTTCGACGTCGATCTCGACCTTGCCAACGCTCTGGGCAGCATCCACGTGTAGCAGCACCTTGCGGGAGCGGCACAGTTCGCCCAGCCCCTTGATATCCTGGATCACACCAATTTCGTTGTTCACGTGCATCAGACTGACCAGAATGGTGTCGTCACGCATGGCGTTCTCGATCATCTCGAGAGTAAACAGACCATTGGGCATCGGCTCGAGGTAGGTTACTTCGAACCCTTCACGCTCCAGCTGGCGACAGGTATCGAGTACCGCCTTGTGTTCGGTCTTGGAGGTGATGATGTGCTTGCCTTTGCTGGCATAGAAGTGGGCGACCCCCTTGATTGCCAAGTTATCAGACTCGGTCGCACCGGAGGTGAAGACGATCTCGCGCGGGTCCGCGCCAATCAACTCTGCCACTTGATTACGGGCCAGATCTACCGCCTCTTCGGCCTGCCAGCCGAAACGGTGAGAGCGGGAAGCAGGATTGCCAAACAGGCCATCCATGGTGAGACACTGCATCATTTTTTCTGCGACACGCGGGTCCACCGGACAGGTTGCCGAATAATCAAGGTAAATAGGCAGTTTCATGTTTTTCTCCGTCACAGTCCGGGTCATACAGAGTCCCGCTGTGGAAAGCACGTTTATAGTTGGACTTTCAAGCTCACATCGCCGTGTTCTGCCCGTTCAATCTGGGACAACACGCTTTTCATCTGTTCATCTTGCTTGCCGGCAATCCGGCGTACATCGGCCTGACGTACCAGCTCGGCCAGAGTGATATCCCCGAGGAAGCTGGAAATTCGCTCGCTCAAATCACGCCACAGGGAGTGAGTCAGGCACTGGGTACCGCCGTGGCAACCGCCCTTGCCGAGACACTTGGTTGCATCAACCGACTCGTCAACCGCGGTGATCACCTGGCCGACCGAGATTTCGTCCGGCGCCAGCCCAAGACGATAACCGCCTCCCGGACCACGCACACTGCTCACGAGACCGCGTTTGCGCAGACGGGCAAACAGTTGCTCGAGATAGGACAAGGAGATGCCCTGACGCTCGGAAATATCGGCGAGGGGAACAGGCCCCTGCTCTGCATGCAGCGCCACGTCAAGCATGGCGGTTACAGCGTAACGTCCTTTTGAAGTCAGTCTCATGTGCCTTACCGTCTTGCGAACCAATTCAATGGGGCACATGGTCACATACCCGACAAAATCAGTCAACTATATAGTTGAGTTGTTTAGTAGGTTAATCAGGTGTTCGCAACCTTTGCACTGAAGTCAAAATGCCGCGAAGAATATTGAGCTCGGCCGCCTCAGGCCGCGCCCGATTGAACAAGCGCCGCAACTTGCTCAACACATGCCCCGGGTGGTCATCGGCAATAAAGCCGGTCTTCATCAGGGTTTGCTCCAGGTGCTGATAAAACCCTTCCAACTGCTCGGCGCTGGGATAATCCACCGTCATGCAGCTCTCACCGATCTGCTCCTGCTGCAGCCAGCTCATCCGCACTTCGTAGCAGAGGGTCTGTACTGCCATGGCCAGATTGAGGGAGCTGTATTCAGGGTTGGCCGGGATCGCCACATGGTAGTGACACTTTTGCAGCTCGTCGTTGGTGAGGCCGGTGCGTTCACGGCCAAATACCAGCGCGACCGGGTGTCGCCCCCCTTCGCTAACCAGTTTTTCGCCCGCTTCACGGGGATCGAGCATGGGCCAACTCAGGGTACGGGAGCGGGCGCTGGTGCCAATTACCAGACCACAATCGGCAATCGCATCGTCCAGCGTCGGGACGATACGGGCATTGGCAAGCACATCGCTGGCGCCAGCCGCCAAGGCGAAGGCATTGTCATCCGGCAGAACTTGCGGATCGACCAGTACCATCTGGGTCAACCCCATGGTCTTCATGGCGCGCGCCGCAGACCCCATGTTGCCGCTATGGGAGGTGTTTACCAAAACAATACGAATTTGATCCAGCATGCCCAGTCAATCTTCAGTCAAAAATAGCGCGCAATCATAGCATAAAAGGGCACACTGTTGGCACCGTAAAAGGCGAGCCATTTCAGAACAACAACCCCAGTGTGTATAACGAACTGGTATGAGGGGACTGTGAGGCGCAAACTAAACTTGATGGATATCCGGTGAACGGCACAGGAGCCACCGCGCCATGCTTCCTACCTTTATCTATGAGAGATTGCCCAGCCTCTATCTGCTGGCAGCCATTGCCATCATTATGCTGAGCAACCAGCCCCTGCTCTGGTTTGCAGGCAGCTTGCTGTTTATTGCCGGAGCGGCGGCTTGGATGATGCGCTCCAGCTATCGGCGTACCGACCTGATTATCTTTCCGAGCAAACGCTGGCTACAGCCCGAGTGGCTCTACGAAGCCCAGCCCTTTATCTGGCTGGGATTGGGGGTCGTGCTCTCACAACTGCCAGCCCCAAGCGCACTTATGGCGCTGGTCCCCTGCTTATGGGCCTGCCGTTGCCTCTGGGCACGGCACCATTATCGCCGCCATGCCCACGGGTTAATTGCCCACTTAAGACGGGATCCCGCCCGGCGCCGTTTGCACCGGAGTCTGCGCTGACTCGGTGCGGGCGCGTTCGATAAACGTCGCCAGATCCATCAGGGGGTACTTCATCAGGCTCGGCAAGCTATCGAGATCCAGACTGTCCATCAGATTTTTCACCTCAAGGCCCAGTTCGGTATCCCCTTCAATTTTCAGCTTGCGCTGGAAGAAGAGCGCATCCGGATCCTCTTTGCGGCCGGCAATCAGGATCAGATCGTTGGCGGTGCCGCTAAAACAGACATCGACCTGCTCGCAGCTTTTTGCCACAACCAGTTGACCGTTTTGCTCGCTGATATACCAGCAGAGCTCCAGATCGGTGACCTCTACTTTCAGCCACTTGTCTGCCAGAAATTCAAAATCGCCATCCGCGATGGCTTCCTTGAATACCCGGGCCAGCAAACTCTCCATCAGCTGCTTTTGCAGATTGAAGGGAACCAGCTTGAGGGGATGGCGCAAGAAGCGCGGAGCCTGTTCGACCAGGCGGCGTTGCAGTTGTTGAAACACGATAGACTCCCTTTTTTGCGCATTCAAACACAGGGAGAGTGGCAAGATCCTGTTGGAAATCAAACTTGTGCAGGGTTACCTCAAGAAGGGTAAAGCCACACAAAGCTGCCTCAGGTCAAAAAGCGGGAGTGGATGGCTGCATACAATCAGGGCTCGTTTGCCCTTCATATGCACTCTCGGAGCGTACTAATGGAATTACTCTGTCCGGCAGGCAGTTTGCCGGCACTGAAAACCGCCGTGGATAACGGGGCCGATGCCGTTTATATCGGTTTCAAGGATGACACCAATGCCCGCCACTTTGCCGGCCTCAACTTTACCGACAGCAAACTGGAGAAGGCGGTGGATTATGTGCATCAACATGGTCGCAAACTGCATATTGCCATCAATACCTTCGCCCATCCCGGGGCCGATACCAGATGGAAACAGGCGGTTGATCGCGGGGTGGCCCTCGGTGCCGATGCGTTAATCATCGCCGATCTCGCCGTGTTGGAATATGCCAGCCGCCACTACCCCGAGATGGAACTCCATGTTTCGGTGCAGGCCAGCGCCACCAATGCTGCCGCCATTCGCTTCTATCAGCAGCAATTCAATGTCACACGGGTAGTGCTGCCTCGGGTGCTCTCCATGCATCAGGTCAAGCAACTGGCCCGCGAGACCGACGTTGGCCTCGAGGTGTTCGCCTTTGGCAGCCTCTGCATCATGGCCGAGGGGCGCTGCTACCTCTCCTCCTACATGACGGGCGAGAGCCCCAACACCGTCGGCGCCTGCTCACCGGCCAAGTTCGTCCGCTGGGAAGAGACCCCGAGCGGCCTTGAGTCGCGGCTCAACGAAGTGCTGATCGACCGCTACGGCCCGGGTGAAAATGCCGGCTATCCGACCCTGTGCAAGGGGCGTTTCGACGTGGATGGCCAGACCTACCACGCGCTGGAAGAGCCGACCAGTCTCAATACTCTGGGTCTCTTGCCCGAGCTGTTCAAGACCGGGATCCAGTCGGTCAAGATTGAAGGACGCCAGCGCAGCCCGGCTTATGTGGAGCAGGTGACCCGGGTCTGGCGTGCAGCCATCGATGCCTATCAGGCCAATCCCGAGGCCTATCAGGTCAAAGCTGAGTGGGATGCCCAGCTCGCCCGCGTCTCCGAAGGTAGCCAGACTACCCTCGGCGCCTACCATCGTCAGTGGCAATAAGGAGTCCACCCATGCAATTTTCTCTCGGGCCTCTGCTCTTCTACTGGCCCAAATCCGATACCGAAGCCTTTTACCATGCTGCTGCCGACAGTCAGGCAGACATCATCTATCTGGGAGAGACCGTCTGCAGCAAGCGACGCGAACTCAAAGTCGATGACTGGATTGCGCTGGCCCGTCAGGTGGCCGGCTCCGGCAAGCAGGTGGTACTCTCGACCCTCGCCCTTATCTCCGCCCCTTCCGAACTCAAGGAGGTGAAACGGCTGGTCGACAATGGCGATCTGCTGGTCGAAGCCAATGATCTCGGTACGGTGCAACTCGCCTGGGAGGCAGGGGTCCCCTTTGTCTGCGGCCCGGCCATCAACGCCTACAACGCCGATGTGCTGCGCATGCTGCTCAAACAGGGGATGAAACGCTGGGTCATGCCGGTGGAGCTCTCCCGTGACTGGCTGATCCAGCTCAATCAGGATCTGGGCTCCCTGCGCGACCAATTTGAGGTGGAGGTGTTTGCCTACGGCCATCTGCCGCTCGCCTACTCGGCGCGCTGCTTCACCGCCCGCTCCCTCGACAAGCCCAAGGACAACTGCGAGCTCGCCTGCATCGACTACCCCACCGGACGGCTAGCCAACAGCCGCGAGGGTCAGCGGGTGTTCAATCTCAACGGGATCCAGACACAGTCCGGTTACTGCTACAACCTGGGTAACGAGCTGGCTGGTATGGAGGGTCTGGTAGATGTGGTCAGACTCTCGCCGCAAGGGATGGAGACGCTGGAGATGCTGGCCCGCTTCAAAGCCAATCGGCAGGGTCAGGCTCCCCTCCCCTTGCAGCGAGGAAGCGACTGCAACGGCTACTGGCGCCAGATCCCCGGCATGAGTCTGGTGGAATAAGCCCAAGGACAAAATATAAGGTAATAGCGAAGGGGGCCATTAGGGCCCCCTTTCTGTGCTGATCATGTCGATAGTGGCTTACTTGGCGCCATGCTGCTCCGCCAGATAGAGCCAGGTATCGACCACGGTGTCCGGGTTGAGCGACACCGAATCGATCCCCTGCTCGACCAGCCAGGCGGCAAAGTCCGGATGATCGGATGGGCCCTGACCGCAGATCCCCACATACTTGCCCGCCTTGCGGGCGGCGGCAATGGCCATCGCCAGCAGCGCCTTGACCGCCTCGTTACGCTCGTCGAACAGGTGGGCAATCAGACCCGAGTCCCGATCCAGTCCAAGGGTAAGCTGGGTCATGTCGTTGGAGCCGATGGAGAAGCCATCCACGTGCTCGAGGAACTTGTCTGCCAAGAGGGCATTGCTCGGGATCTCGCACATCATGATCACCTTGAGCCCCCGCTCGCCACGGCGCAGACCATTTTCGGCCAGGATGTCGATCACCTGCTGTGCCTCACTCACGGTGCGCACGAAGGGGATCATCACCTCGACGTTGGTCAGCCCCATCACATCGCGCACCCGCTTGATCGCCTCGCACTCGAGGGCAAAGCAGGGGCGGAAGCTGTCGGCAATGTAGCGGGATGCACCACGAAAACCGATCATCGGGTTCTCTTCGTGAGGCTCGTAGCCACGCCCCCCCACCAGATTGGCGTACTCGTTGGACTTGAAGTCCGACATCCGCACGATCACCCGCTCCGGCCAGAAGGCGGCGGCCAGGGTGGCGATGCCCTCGGTCAGCTTGGCGACATAGAACTCACGCGGGCTCTCGTAGCCGGCGATCATCTTGCCGATGGTGGCCTTGAGCTCGGGGCTCTGCTCGTCGAACTCCAGCAGCGCCTTGGGGTGCACCCCGATCATCCGGTTGATGATGAACTCGAGGCGGGCCAGACCGACGCCGGCGTTCGGCAGCTGGGCGAAGTCGAAGGCCCGGTCCGGATTGCCGACGTTCATCATGATCTTGATAGGCAGGCGCGGCATGTTGCCCACCTCGGTGACCGCTACGTCGAAGTCGAGTTCACCGTCGTAGATGAAACCGGTATCCCCTTCCGCACAGGAGACGGTGATCCGCCGACCCGGCTCAATATGGTCGGTGGCATTGCCACAGCCCACCACCGCCGGAATACCCAGTTCGCGGGCGATAATGGCGGCGTGACAGGTGCGGCCACCCCGGTTGGTGACGATGGCGGAGGCCCGCTTCATGATGGGCTCCCAGTCCGGGTCGGTCATGTCGGTGACCAGCACGTCGCCGGGTTGCACTTCGTCCATCTGGCTGATGGAGGAGATGACCCGCGCCGGACCCGCGCCAATCTTGTGGCCGATGGCCCGCCCCTCGATCAACACCTTGCCCGCTTGCTTGAGGGCAAAACGCTCGAGGGTGTTAGCCTCCTGGCGGCTGCGCACGGTTTCCGGGCGCGCCTGCACGATATAGAGTTGGCCATCCTGACCATCCTTGGCCCACTCGATATCCATCGGGCGGCCATAGTGCTGCTCGATGATGAGGGCCTGTTTCGCCAGCGCCATCACCTCCTCATCGGTGATGCAGAAGCGGCTACGCTCGGCTTCGTTGGTGTCGACAATCTTCACCTGACGGCCGTGACCAGCATCGTCCGAGTAGGTCATCTTGATAAGCTTGGAGCCGAGGGTCTTGCGCACCACCGCCGGGCGGCCCCCCTTGAGAGTCGGCTTGTGCACATAGAACTCGTCCGGGTTGACCGCGCCCTGCACCACCATCTCGCCAAGACCATGGGCGCCGG
The DNA here is from genome assembly GCA_945957575.1 of uncultured Aeromonas sp. Lineage (GTDB taxonomy): Bacteria > Pseudomonadota > Gammaproteobacteria > Enterobacterales > Aeromonadaceae > Aeromonas. The sequence continues at coordinate 99,707 of CAMFLW010000001.1, forward strand.
TGATAAAGACCACGTCGTTGAAACCGGACTCGGTATCCAGGGTAAACATGACGCCGGAGGCGGCGAGATCCGAGCGCACCATCCGCTGCACCCCGGCCGAGAGGGCAACACCCTTGTGGTCGTAGCCCTGATGCACCCGATAGGATATGGCGCGATCGTTGAACAGGGAAGCAAACACATGCTTGACCGCCGTCATGACGGCATCGATGCCACGTACGTTGAGGAAGGTCTCCTGCTGACCGGCAAAGGAGGCGTCCGGCATATCCTCGGCGGTGGCGGAGGAGCGCACCGCAAACGAGGCCTCGACACCGGCACTCAACTTCTCATAGGCAACCCGGATAGCCTGCTCCAGCTCGGGCTGGAACGGGGCGTCGATCACCCAGTCGCGGATCTGCTGACCGGCCCGGTTGAGGGCGGCGATATCGTCCACGTCGAGATTGTCGAGCAGATGGTGGATCTTGCCGTTGAGGCCGCTTGACTCCAGAAACTCGTTAAACGCAAAGGCGGTGGTGGCAAAGCCCCCCGGCACGGATACGCCGGCGCCAGAGAGGTTGCTGATCATCTCGCCAAGGGATGCGTTCTTGCCGCCAACTCGTTCTACGTCCTGCATTCCGAGTTGTTCGTACCAGAGCACGTACTGTTGCACTTGGATGTCTCCAGGTTGGTGGGCACCGATGCCATAGCACCTCGTGCGCCCGATTTAATCGATGAGGTTATGGGTAAGTCAGGTGCGTTATTGTCTGTTTCTTCTGTTGCCAACGACCATGAAAACGTTTTCCATTGGTTTTCAAAAAAATCCCCGAGCAAGAGTTGGGGGTGGTCGAATGACCGGAACATTCTACAATGGCGACACAAAAAGATAACGATTCAGGTTTGCAAGCCACTTCACAACTTGGGCACAGCAGACCGGTTGACAAAACTGGTATGGTTTCGGGAGATACTTCTCCTCCCTTACCCCATGCGACCCCACCCGCGGTATCACAGGAGCCCCACGTGCACACCGTATTTTATGTTTCAGACGGCACCGCCATCACCGCCGAAGTGTTCGGCCACGCGGTACTGAGCCAGTTTCCGCTGGCCTTCGAGCAGATCACTATCCCCTTTGTGGAGACACTGGAGAAAGCCCGTCAGGTACGGATGCGGATCGACGAGCAGTTTCGCCAGACCGGGGTACGCCCCATTCTGTTTCACACCATCGTCGACCCGCTGGTACGGGAAGAGGTACTGAAATCGGAAGCGTGCGGCCACGACTTTCTCAATACCTTCGTCAGCCCGCTGGAGCAGGAGCTGGGGGTAAAAGCCGAGCCCCGCCTCCACCGCACCCACGGTATGGAGAATCGCAAGCTCTATGACGACCGCATCGAGGCGGTCAACTTTGCGCTGGCCAACGACGATGGCATCACCACCAAAGAGTACGATGAGGCGGACATCATCCTGATCGGGGTCTCCCGCTGCGGCAAGACCCCCACCAGCCTCTATCTGGCGCTGCAGTTTGGCATTCGCGCCGCCAACTACCCCTTTATCGAGCAGGACATGGGGATGCTGGAGCTGCCCGCCCCGCTCAAGGCCAACCGTCACAAGCTGTTTGGCCTCACCATAGCGCCGCAGCGGCTGCACGAGATCCGTAACCAGCGCCGTGCCAACAGCCGCTACTCCTCCATCGAACAATGCGAGCAGGAGCTGGCCTGCGTGGAGAGGCTGTTTCGCCAGGAGGCGATCCGCTTTCTCGATACCAGCTCCCACTCGGTCGAGGAGATCAGCGCCAAGATCCTCGAGGCCACCGGCCTGCGCCGCCAGCTCTGTTAAGCCAGCTTGACAGCAGATAAACCAGGCTAGATGCAAAGAGGGGAGAAGCCATCAAGCCTCTCCCCTCTTTTTCTGGTCATTACTACAGGCCGCCGTGATGAAAAGCCGCCCGGGATTGCCTAACGATTGAGTTCGGGATTGTTCAGCAAACGGGCATAAAAGGGCAGCAGGCCGTGGCGCTTGCGGATCCGCTCGGCCAGCAAGCACCCCGCCAAAGCCCCCACCATGCCGCCAGCCAGCAGCAGCAACGGCCAGTCACGCAGCAACCCCTGATCACCGAGCAACAGCCAGCCCAGCAGCATGGTCGCGGCCACCAGCAGCAACAGCGGACTGGCGGCTATCGCCAGCCAGAGCGTCACCAGCACTCCCCAGGCAACCCCTTGTTGCAGTGCGCCTTCGCGCACTCTGTACGCCAACGTCCTGGACACTTGCTTGTTTAGCATCATTTGCATCCCTTTATGACCTGACACAACAAAAGGACACCGGGAATTACAAATGTCAACAAAATTGAATTCGATTGCACAAATATCAACCAAAAACTACCAGTGAAGCTCTTTAGATCATAAAAAAGCTGCCGTTGGCACAAAATACGGCCATCCAGCATGGAAAACAGGTGCATTCATGGCGGATTATCACTATTCTGCTTCGGTTGCCAGCCAACACTAAAAATTGAAAACGGCATGGCGTAACGAAATAAATACAGCTTTCGTCAGGTTTTGGCTACGCACTGCGGCCTGCTCAGGATGAGCCCAACACCGACCAGAGACAACAGAGACGTAAGGACAGACCCATGGATTTGAAACAAGACGGTGAGGAGCTGAAGCGCGGCCTTAAAAACCGCCACATTCAGTTAATTGCGTTGGGCGGTGCCATCGGCACCGGCCTCTTTCTGGGCATTGCCCAAACCATCAAGATGGCAGGCCCCTCAGTCCTGCTGGGTTATGCCATCGGCGGCTTTATCGCCTTCCTGATCATGCGCCAGCTCGGTGAAATGGTGGTGGAAGAGCCGGTAGCCGGTTCATTCAGCCACTTTGCCTACAAATACTGGGGTGAGTTTGCCGGTTTTGCGTCCGGCTGGAACTACTGGGTGCTCTACGTGCTGGTGAGCATGGCCGAGCTGACCGCGGTGGGCATCTACGTCCAGTACTGGTGGCCAGAGATCCCGACCTGGATGTCGGCAGCCTTCTTCTTCGTGCTGATCAACGCCATCAACCTCTCCAACGTCAAAGCGTTTGGCGAAATGGAGTTCTGGTTCGCCATCATCAAGGTGGTCGCCATCATCGGCATGATTGGCTTTGGCGGCTATCTGCTCATCTCCGGTGCCGGCGGACCCGAGGCAAGCGTCACCAACCTGTGGGCTCAGGGCGGTTTCTTCCCCAACGGCATCAGCGGTCTGGTGATGGCAATGGCGGTGATCATGTTCTCCTTTGGCGGTCTGGAGCTGGTGGGCATTACCGCCGCGGAAGCGGACAACCCCGAGAAGAGCATTCCCAAGGCCACCAATCAGGTGATCTACCGCATCCTCATCTTCTACATCGGTGCTCTGGCTATCCTGATGTCCCTCTACCCTTGGGGTAAAGTGGTGGAAGGCGGCAGCCCGTTCGTGATGATCTTCCATGCACTGGACAGCAATCTGGTCGCCACCGTACTCAACATCGTGGTGCTGACGGCGGCACTGTCGGTCTACAACAGCTGCGTCTACTGCAACAGCCGGATGCTGTTCGGGCTGGCCAAGCAGGGCAACGGCCCGAAAGCCCTGCTCAAGACCAACAAGAGCGGCGTGCCGCTGGTTGCCCTCTCGGTCTCGGCCATCGCCACTCTGCTCTGCGTGCTGATCAACTACCTGATGCCAGGCAAGGCGTTCGGTCTGCTGATGGCGCTGGTGGTCTCCGCACTGGTGATCAACTGGGCGATGATCAGCCTCGCGCACCTCAAGTTCCGCAAGGCCAAGGTCGCAGAAGGCGTCCAGCCCAAGTTCAGGGCGTTCTGGTACCCCTTCGGCAACTATCTCTGCCTCGCCTTTATGGCTGGCATTCTGGTGATCATGTATATGACCCCGGATTTTCGCATCTCGGTCGAACTGATCCCCGCCTGGCTGGTGGTACTGGGTATTGGCTTTGTCATCAAGCGCAAAGGACAAGCCCAAAACAAGGTCGCTGCCAATCTGGGTTAATGCCCGCAGCTGAGAAAAACAATGCAAAACGCCGATCGGATGATCGGCGTTTTTTTATTGCGCGCAGCACTACTAGCAGCCGTAGCCCTCAGGAAGGCAGCTCTTGCCTTTGATCTTGCCAATGCTCCGGGCTGTTGACGCAACACTCATCGCGGAAAAAGGCGATGATCTCCTCCAACACCGCGTATTGAGAGACACACAGCAGGGTGCGACTCTCCCGGTTTTGCTTCACCAGCCCCACCGAGACCAGCGCCGCGATATGGTGGCTGAGGGTGGAGCCGGGGATAGCCAGCTGCTTTTGCAGCTCACCCACCGGCAGCCCCTGCTCTCCAGCCTTGACCAGATGCTTGAAGATAAACAGTCGGGTCGGATGACCCAGCTCCTTCAATGCCTTGGCTACGTCTTCCAGCTCCATGACCCGTTCCTCGCGACAATTCATATTTCGATAATAACAGAAATATCTTGACCACCACAATGATTCCACTATTCTGGAAATATAGAAAATGTACAAGGATACAATGATGAATGAGTGGTTAACCATGCTGACCGAGGCCGCCAAGATGTTTCTATTCCTGGCTGTCGAGCTCTCTCTGCTGTTTCTGCTGATCAGTGCCGGAGTCAGCCTGATCCGCCAGAAAATACCCGATACCAAAATCCAGGCCATACTGGGTGCACGCCAGGGCAAAGGGTACCTGATTGCAGCATTGCTGGGTGCCGTGACCCCCTTTTGCAGTTGCTCAACCATTCCCATGTTGCGCGGACTCTTGTCAGCCAAAGCCGGGTTTGGGCCAACCCTGACCTTCCTGTTTGTCTCGCCACTGCTCAACCCGATTATTGTTGGCCTGATGTGGCTTACCTTCGGCTGGCAGATCACCCTGCTGTATGTAGTGATCGCTGCAATTGTCTCGGTCATGGCGAGCCTGCTGCTGGATAAACTGGGCTTCGAGCGTCAGATCATTGCCTCTCACAATGCCAAACAACACTGCTGTACCACAGCGGGCAACACGGGCACTGGCTCCACCAGCAACGGGACCAGCGTGCAGACCCCACCGACAGGCAGCCGTGCAACGGCATGCTGCACTGGCAACAACAGTATCAAGTCGATCACACCGGTCGCCGCCAAAAACACCTGCTGCCCTGCACAGCCCAAAGCGGCCCCCCTCGTCTCTTGCTGCGCAGAGGGCACAGCAACCCTGCCGCCAGCCCCGGAAACGCCCACCGCCTTGGCCACAGCCCGGATTGATGCCTGGCAACAGTTCAAAGAGGTGTTCCCCTACCTGTTGCTGGGGATCCTGGTTGGTTCCTTTATCTACGGCTTTGTGCCGGCCGAGTGGATCGCCGCCCATGCCGGCACCGACAACCCGCTGGCCATCCCCTTCAGCGCCATCGTCGGGATCCCGCTCTACATCCGGGCCGAAGCCGTGATCCCGCTCGCATCGGTATTGCTGGGTAAAGGGATGGGAATGGGCGCCGTCATGGCGCTGATCATCGGCAGTGCCGGTGCCAGCCTGACCGAGCTGATCCTGCTCAAGTCGATGTTCAGAACACCGATGATAGTGGCATTCCTGACCGTGATCCTGGGAATGGCCGTCATGATGGGCTACCTGACCCACCTGCTGTTCTAACTCACCTCTTTCCCTCTAAGCAAAACGCCGATCGCATGATCGGCGTTTTGCTTTTGTGGCCATCAACTCTCGCGACGTAACGCCATCTTCTGGCCTATGCGGAGCTCAACAAACGGTTGGCCATGCCATCCAGCTTCGCTTTGGTCTTTTCCCAACCGGGCATCACCTGACTCATCAGCCGGTAAAAGCGCTCGCTGTGGTTGTGCTCGGCAATATGGCAGAGCTCGTGCAGGATCACGTAATCGATGCACTCGCGGGGTGCTTTGACCAGATGCGGGTTAAGGGTGATCCGGCCATGGGGGGAACAACTGCCCCACTGGGTCTGCATGGTCAGGATGCGCAGTGGCGGACGCTCGGTGACCCAGATGGCCTGATCGAGCATGGCATTGAGTCGTCTGGCAAACACCTCTTTGGCACGGGCCTTGTACCAGTCGGCGAGCAGTGTCTGGACTTTCTCGGCTCTCTTTGCGCTATCAGTGACTGGGCTCCTGACCGACACCTCCAGCTTGCCACGCAGCATCTTGACCCCCTGCACCGAGTCAGGGGCTTCGATCACCTTGAGCAGGTACTGTTTGCCGAGGTAATAGTGGCTCTCACCGCTGATGTACTGGCGTGGGGTGACGTGCTCCAATTGCTGGCGAAAGTCGCGTAACTGCTGGTAGATCCAGCGTCCGCGCTGCTTGACCGCTGCGAGAACCGCATCATCAGCCGCCTCACGCGGGGCCGAGATCACGACGCGGCAATCGGGATGCACCTTGATAAGCACCTTGCCGCTGGCTTGTGGCCGCGCGACCCGCTCGAAGGTGATCAGCTCATCGCCGTAGCGAAAGCTAAAGGATGGAGCTGGCGCCTGGGGCTCGGCATCACCCTTGGCCCGAATAGGCACATTCATTCCGATCAGACTCCGCTCAAGCCGACGCGGGTGATCTGCACCACCATCTCGACGATCTTCTTGGCCTGCTCCATACCACTGCCGATGTTTTTGCACTCCTGGAACATGCGTGGCAACAGTTGCTTGCGAATACCCGCCTCGATGTTCTGCGGGTTGATGGAGTGCTCGGCCACCGATGCATCCACGACCGTATCGATCGCGAAGGCCAGCTTTATCCATTTGTCCTGTACCTGGCTGTCGGTGATGGCAAACACCTGTGGCAGCACCTTCTTGAACACCCCAAAGTAGGCCTGCGCGTGACGATGCCCAGCAAAGGCGTCAGGAATGTCACTCAGGCGGCGCGCCTGCACCTGCTCCTCGAACTCCCGAAACAGCATGTACTGCTTGAGCGGGTGTTCGAACAGCTTCTCCGCATCAAGGATGGCTTGGCGCAACAGCGTGGAGAAGGCCTCCTGCGCATAAGGGTCGTCGCGTAGCTCCTGCTCAATCATGCGGGTGACCCGCGTCTTGATGATGTCGGTCTCGTTGCGGGTCTTGTTCTCGTTCCACTCTTCTGGCTGCTGCTGGCCCATCTTGCCGACGTCATAAAAGCCACCCGGCTCTTTGACCTCCACCCCGACCACATGCTTATCCAGCAGCTTCTTCACCTGCTCGGCATATTCGTCGTAGTCCACCTTCTCACCGGCATCCTGCTGCACCAGCTGGCGCAGGCTGGAGAGTTGTTTCACCGTCTCCTTGTAGTGACGGCGATCCGCCTCGCTAAAGGCGCTGTCCTCGAAGAAAGAGGCCGACTGCAACGCCACTTTCAGGCAACTGGCAAACGCCGTGAGCGCCTCGTAGAAGTCTTCTCGCACCTTGAGGTTCACATCCACCAGTTCGCCCTTCTCCCCTTCCCCGTTCGGGGCCTCCTCCATCCTGGGCACCAGTACTTGGCGCAGTTGCTCGATATCCTGCTTGTTCTTCACCCCGGCGAAGATACCCCACAGGGTCTGGTAGAGCTGCGGCAAGCGCTTGTACTCAGTGCCCATCTGGTTGTAGAGGCCTTTGAGATCGTCAACGTCATAGCCACCTTGGGTGCGGGAAGCGAGATCCTGATACTTGCCGATGGTGGTATCCAGCTCGGATAAGATGCCGCGATAGTCGATAAGCAGGCCAAATTTCTTCTTCGGGTGCAGCCGGTTGACCCGTGCAATCGCCTGGATCAGGTTGTGCTCTTTGAGTGGCTTGTCGATATAGAGCACGGTGTTTTTTGGCTCATCGAAGCCGGTCAACAACTTGTCCACCACGATCAGCAACTTGAGGTCGTCATCCTGATCGAAACGATTCACGACATGTCTGGTGTACGCCTGCTCATCCCCAGAACCAAAGAGAGCACCGACATTATCCTTCCACCACTGAGTGACCAGCGGGGTGGTTGATTCATCGACCTCGGTGTTACCTTCCCGGCTGTCGGGCGGACTCATCACCACCGCCGACTCGAACAGTCCCGCTTCGTCGAGGTATTTTTTATAGAGCACCGCCGAGGCCTTGCTGTCACAGGCCAGCTGGCCCTTAAGCCCCTCGACGATGTGGTTTGAAAAGTGACTGGCGATATCGAACGCAATCAGCTTGATGCGGTCCTCCGCGCTGTAGATCTCGCCCTTGCGGGCAAATTTGCGTTTCAGATCGGCCTGCTGCTGCTCGTTTAACCCCTGGGTGATGCGCTCAAACCAGCTGTCGATGGCCCGCTCGTTGACCTCCAGATCGGGGATGCGCTCCTCATAGAGCAGTGGCGTCACCGTCTTGTCTTCGACCGCCCGCTGCATGGTGTAGGCATGGACGATGGGGCCAAACTTGTTGGTGGTCTTGTCATCCTTGAGCAGCGGCGTGCCGGTAAAGGCGACAAAGGCGGCGTTGGGCAGCGCCTGCTTCATGCGGATATGGTTCTCGCCCCCCTGGCTGCGATGGCCCTCATCGATCAGCACGATGAGATCCGGGCTCTTGTTGCTGCACTCCGGCAACTTGGTCGCTGAGTTGAACTTCTGAATAAGCGAGAAGATGATCCGCTCGCTGCCCTTGCCGATCTGCTCGGCCAGCCGCTTGCCCGAGGTCGCCATGGCCGCCTCTTTATCCTTCTTGCCCGCGAGTTCGCCGCTGGAGGCGAAGGTCTTGCTGAGCTGGCTCTCCAGATCTACCCGGTCGGTCACCACCAGCAGGCGACACTGTTTCAAACTGTCGTGCAGGATCAGCGCCTTGCTGAGGAACACCATGGTGAACGACTTGCCCGACCCTGTGGTGTGCCAGATCACCCCACCTTCTCTCCCGCCATCGGAGCGTTTCTGGTTGATACGCTCGATTAACCGCTTGATGCCAAACACCTGCTGGTAGCGGGCGACTATCTTGCCCGCCTTCTTGTCAAACAGGGTGAACAACCGGGTCATCTCCAGCAACCGCTCCGGCGAGAGCAGGCTGATCAGCAGTTGATCTTGCCCAGTCACAGCAAGCTCCCCCGCCGCGATCAGGCTCTGGTACCAATCCAGGTCTTTGGCCGGACGGTGGCTGAATAAGCCTGCCAACTGCTCATCTTTGAGCGTGTTGTTTTTGATGGCGTACATCTCGGCGTCAGTGATCTCTTCTTCACGCCAGGTGGCCCAGAACTTCTCCGGCGTACCGCAGGTGCCGTAGCGCCCCTCGATACCGTTGATGGAGAGCAGCAACTGGCTATAGGCAAACAGCAGCGGGATTTCATCATGGCGCTGGTTGCGCAGGCTTTGTGAAATCCCTTCTTCAATGGTGGGGCCTTTTTTGGCATTGCCATCCGGGCGCTTGGCCTCGATCACCACCAGGGGCAAGCCATTGACGAAACAGACAATATCGGGACGGCGAGCCTCGAGACCTGCCGAACGCATCACCCGAAACTCTTCGGTAAAGGTAAAGCGGTTATGGTGCGGGTTGTGCCAGTCAATCAGGGGGATAGTGGGGCTCACCTTCTTGCCATCAACAAACTCGGTGACGGACATGCCATAGAGCAGGTGGTTATAGAGCCGCTCGTTGGCTGCCTGCAACCCTTCATTGAGCGCCGGGCTGCACAGCTCGCTCACCAGATTGTCCACTGACTTGGGGGACAGCGGATAGCTCTTGCCCGCAAACACAAAGGTGCGCTCGGCCAGTACGCTGCGCAGCTGTTGACGCAGCACCACCTGATCGGCCTTGCCATCGCGCGCCGCCAGCGCCTGTTCAGGGGAGAGAAAGGTCCAGCCCAGCTGGGTCAGCAGGGTCAGGGCCGGGATCTTGGCACTGTACTCTTCCTGAAACTTTGGGGCAGCTTGCGTAGTCATGCGTGTTCCTTACTTCTTCGGGGGCTGCCATTGCAGCAGCTCTTTAATATCCTTTTCGCCTTGCGCTTCTTTGAGCTGGCGTTGCTGCTCGGCAAATTGCACATATTCAGCCAAGGCTTTTTCATCAGCCTGTTGCTTGCTGATGTTACCCGCACCTTGCAATACGTCGCGGTCGTTAAACTGCAAAAACTGGTCTAATTTATCCTGCCAGTCACGCAAAAATACTTGCTGGCGACGTTTGGCTTGATCTTCGGCAAAATCCAGCCACATTGACACCACCCGGTTTAGTTCATCAATTTCTGGCTGGGTTAGATAGTTTTTGGCGACTGTCACATCACCTTTGCGCACTTCCTCCCCCTTAAAACTCGTCAGCCCCATATGCGGCAGGTCGGCATCAACACGGGAGTGAATTAGCTCAGCGGCGGTTTGACCGGTGCAAGCAAAATGCAGTTTGTTCTGAATGATTTGGAAAAACTGCGTGGTTGCTTTGAAAGAGGGCTGATAGTCAGCCGCCAGCGCAAAGATCTCGCGTACCCGCAGATAGACACGCCGCTCGCTGGCCCGGATGTCGCGGATCCGCTCCAGCAGCTCGTCGAAATAATCCGGCGCCATCGACGTTCCGACCGGTGGATTTTTCAGACGCTCATCATCCATGACGAAGCCCTTGGTCAGGTATTCGCCCAGGGTGCGCGTGGCCCACTGCCGGAACTGGGTGCCACGGGCCCCGCGCACCCGATAGCCGATGGCGAGGATCATAGGCAGGGCATAGAGCAGAGTCAGGTACGCTTTACCATCGGCGGCAGGTGTAAACTTGCGGTTTACAACTGCCCCCTCAGCCAGCTCCCCTTCTGACAAAATGGCCTTCGCATGTTTGCCGATATTCTGCTTGCTGGTCTGGTACAGCTCGGCCATCTCCTGCTGGGTTAACCAAACTTGGCCCCCCAGTTCGCGCAGTATCAGTTGTGACTGGCCATCATCGGTGGTGTAGAGGATCAGATCGTTTTCGTTCATCCCTTGATCTCCCTTCAATGCAGACAGCACTGCTTGTACTTCTTGCCACTGCCACAGGGGCAGGGCGCATTGCGCCCGACCTTGGTGGGGGCGTTGACCGGCAGGATGGGTGAGAGTGCTGGTGAGAGTGCTGGCGAGAATGCTGACGACAGTGCTGCCGCGAGTGCCTCTATCTGCATCGTGTTTGTCCCCCGCAGTGCCTGAAAATGGGCGTACAACTTCAAGGCGGCGGGGGCCACCTCGGCCACGCTCTGTTGGTATTGCGTCAGCGAGAGACGGGTCAACTGCGCCAGCTGCTCATCACTGCCATGCAGGCGAATAAGCGCCAACGCCTCTTGCTGCTCGAGGGGGAGCGCGGGCCAGTTGCCCAATGCCACGCCACGCAGATATCCCGCACACCACCATTTAGCGATCTCGACGGGGGGGTCCATATTGGGGGCAAGGGTAAAAATGGGCTCGAACTCGTCGTGCTGCTCGGTTAAGGCGTAGGAGAGGAACGCCAACTGGATCATCACCTGTTGCATCACGCGGTCCCGCTCGGCCCGATCACGCCATGCGGGCTCGAGCCCGCCCCAGATGGTGGGCCACCAGCGGTCAATGGGCAGCAGCTGTGGGCTGGAGATCACCGCGGTCAGAAAACCATCCAGCTCGGCGAGGTTGCGAATGGCATTGGTGTTGCCATATTCGCGCAAGCGCGCTTCCAACCAGAGGTTCTCCGCCTCATCGGCGGCATCTATCATGAGTGGGTTCATCTTAAGCGGCCTCCTCCACCTTGACCCGCCGCTTGCCGGTTAGCAGTTGTTGCATCAGGGCCTTTTTCTCTTGCTTTATGGCATCTAGCTTATGTTGTAGAGCAGAGATGTCCTGATCGGCGGTGGAGAGCACTACTGCTATTTTTTGTTGTTCCTCTAAGCTTGGGTATGGCAGCTTCAAGAATGAAAAGTCTTCATAGCTGATCTGCTTTCCATCCCGGATTCCGATTACCGCAACAGCCAGATGACCAATAAAGTCATAAGACTTGTAATATTGCTTATAGAACTCATCATCAATCAACCGAATTGGTTCTAATACGGTGTATGCAGGGCTAACCAAGCCTCGATAGTTTGAGTATTCCAAACCGCCCTGGAATGAGCGAAGGCTAATAATGAAATTACCCGGAACAACAAGTTTGTAACCTTGAGTAGAGCCATCAGGCATTACTACTCGACGTTCGAGCATTGAGCGTGGCAATACGCCTTGGTCTTGCGTAACCGCCAATAACTCTTCAGTTTCAGAGTTATTTTTCCGGGAGATTGTTTTGAACAATTCACAGGCCTTTAGCCACCTCCACTCCCCACTAAACCTCACACCATTGTTATCCAGCAGGCGTTTTTGGCCGGTAAGCAGTTGCTGCATCAGCGCCTTTTTCTGCTGCTGGCTATTGGCCAGCAGTTGCTCGGTGGTGCTGATAGCCTTATCCCAAGTGGAGAGGATTTTGGCTATTTCCTTCTGTTCTGAAATTGGCGGAACAAGTAATGGAATTTTCTCAAGCGATGCTTTGTTCAGTTTGTAGCGACCGGCACCTTGGCGGCTTAGAAAACTGAATATATCGCGGTGCATGAAATAGTAATAAAACCATTCCCTTGTAGCTTTATTTGTACCCTCAATAATGTGTGCATGATTGTTAACAGTGCACTTTCCATCAACAAGTTGAGTCATTGACTGAACTTCATATTTCAGAAAATGATCGCCATCTTCACCAATTAAGGCGAATGAACCATCTTGCTCAAAGGTTCCAATGTATCCTTGAATTTTTGTAGGTCCATAGTAAGGGAATGCACCCAAATTTTTCTCACGCTCTTCTTCGCTAATGGGTTTGCGAAGATTATTTCTAATATTAAAAATTGAACCTACATAGCTAAACGACCAGTTATCAGGAACATCTCTGATTCTGGCTTGCATCAATTCAAGTTGGGAATATTGCTTAGAGCCCATAACCCAGCTCCTCCAGATACTTTGCCATCTCGATTTCCAGCTCGGCCAGTTGGGTTTTCAGTTGTTCGCGCTCGGCCCGCACCGCCAGCAGATCGATCTCGGCTTCTTCCTCGAAGGTATCCACATAGCGGGGAATATTGAGGTTGTAGTCGTTCTCTTTGATCTCTTTCAGCGAGGCGAGATAGGCATATTTATCGACATTGCCGCCGTTGCGATAGGTAGCGACAATCTTGGCGATATTGTCCGCGCTTAACAGGTTCTGGTTTTTACCCGCCTTGAACTCGCGGCTGGCGTCGATAAACAGCACATTGTCATCCACCTTCTGCTTTTTAAAGATCAGGATGGCGGCGGGGATGCCGGTGCCATAGAAAAGCTTCTCCGGCAGGCCGATCACCGCATCGAGCAGATTCTCGTCGATCAACTGCTGGCGAATTTTCCCCTCGCTCGACCCACGGAACAGCACGCCGTGGGGCACCACGACGCCCATGCGGCCGCTCTTGGGTTTGAGGGTCTCAATCATATGGAGGATAAAGGCGTAATCCCCCTTGGTCTTGGGCGGCAGCCCACGCTTGAAGCGACCGAACTTATCGTTGCCCGCCTCCTCATAACCCCATTTATCCAGCGAAAAGGGCGGGTTGGCGGTCACGATATCAAAGCGCAGCAGATCACCGTTTTTATCCAGCAGCTTGGGGTTACGGATAGTGTCGCCCCACTCGATCTTGTGGTTGTCTTCCCCGTGCAGGAACATGTTCATCTTGGCCAGCGACCAGGTAGAGCCGATAGCCTCCTGCCCGTAGAGGGCGTAGTGCTTCTCGCCATGGTTTGCCACTACCTTGCGGCCGCACTTCATCAACAGCGACCCCGAGCCACAGGCCGGATCGCAGATGGTGTCGCCCGGCATCGGCTCCAGCAGCTCGGCGATAAGATCAGAAACTTCGGGCGGGGTATAGAACTCCCCCGCCTTCTGGCCGCCGCTGGCGGCGAAGTTCTTGATGAGATACTCGTAGGCGTTGCCGATCACATCCAGGGTGCCGACCCGGCTGGGCTTGAGGTTGAGCTCATCCTTGGCAAAGTCTTCCATCAGATGGCGCAGTATGGTGTTCTTCTGCTTCTCTTCGCCGAGGCGGTCGGTGTTGAAGCTGATGTCCTGAAACACGCTCTTGCCCGCGTCTTTGAGCTTGGTGCCGTTGGCCTCTTCGATGGCGTGCAGCGCCTGATCGATCCGCTCGCCGTTGCCTGGCTCGTGACGACGCTCATAAAGAGCGTAGAAACTGGCCTGTTTGGGCAGCACGAAACGCTCGTTTTTGAGCATCTCTTCAATGAGCTCCGGCTCATCGCCATATTCGGCCTGGTAGCCATCGTAGTGATCCTGCCAAACATCGGAGATGTATTTCAGGAACAGCATGGTGAGCACGAAATCTTTATAGGTATCAGGGCTGACAGTGCCACGGAAGGTGTCGCAGGCAGACCAGAGGGCCTTGTTGATATCGTCCTGGTTTATCGAGTTAGTCATAAGTCACAATTCCTTGGGCAGTGGCCGGATAAACGGGAAAGCGCGGACGCTTGAGCGGGGGCAGGATCCATCGTTCAAGCCAGCGGGCCGCGCGGGAGAGGCCCAACACTGAGGGTGGCAAGGGGCGGCACGTTCACAACATATCGCGTTATCGCCAATGATGCGGCGGCAGTCTGTCGCAACTGGCGCAGGTGCGTCAAGCGTGCCAGCTCGCATTTTGCCGCTATCGTTATGATCGCGATAAAGATCTGACGGCGAGCGGACCATCGACGCGGGTCACGTCACTGATATTGCTCAATCAACGCCCGGCTGTTGCGCAATTCATGCACCGCGCAAATAGAAAGACCCTGCGATGCAGGGTCTTTCAGTTTCCAGCTTAAATGTCCGAGCTCACCAACCGAGATCATTTTTGTAATTTAATTACAGATAATCACCGCACAAAATAAAAAGGCCCTGCTGTTGCAGGGCCTTTGAGTTTCCAACTTAAATGGTCGGTTTCCAACTTCAATGTCACGGTTTCCAACTTAAATGGCCGTGATCATAAACACCACTTACTTGGCGTAATCCTCAGTCGGGATACAGGAGCAGAACAGGTTGCGATCGCCGTAGACATCATCGATGCGGTTGACCGAGGGCCACAACTTGGCGGCGCGCACGGCGTCGGACGGGAACACCGCTTCGGCGCGGCTATAGCCACGGGCCCACTCTGCATCCATCACGTCATCCTGAGTGTGCGGCGCATGGACCAGCGGGTTGTCGGCGAGGCTCCACTGCCCCTCCTGCACCTTGGTAATCTCGGCGCGGATGGAAGTCATCGCCTCGACGAAGCGATCCAGCTCGCGCTTGGATTCCGACTCGGTCGGCTCGACCATCAGGGTACCCGCTACCGGGAAGCTCATGGTTGGCGCGTGGAAGCCGTAATCCATCAGCCGCTTGGCCACGTCCATCTCGCTGATGCCTGAGGCTTCTTTAAGCGGACGGATATCCAAGATGCACTCGTGGGCCACCCGACCGTTGCGGCCAGAGTAGAGCACCGGGAAGGATT
>CAMFLW010000002.1 GCA_945957575.1 uncultured Aeromonas sp.
GGATCATGTGGGAAGTACCAAACAGCAGGTGCTGCTTCATGGTGTTGAGGCGATCCTTGAAGGTGCGCTCTGCGGGTTCAGCCGGTGCAGTGGCAGCCGGTTTGGCGGCTGGCGCCGGTTTTTCCATTTTCGGGCCTTGCTTGAGCAGGGCCAGCGCCTGTTCTGTGGTGGTAGCTGCTTTCATCTGTTCGATAAAACCCGGCTCCAGCAGACGGGTAGAGAGTTCGGCCAGCACTTCGATGTGGTGGTTGGCGCCGCCATCCGGGGAGGCGATCATGAAGATCAGCTGGGTCGGCTTGCCATCTTCGGCACCGTACTCGATCCCCTGACGGCTGACACCGATGGCAATGGCCGGGCGGCTGACCGCCTTGCTCTTGGCGTGAGGCAGGGCCACCCCCTGCTCGAAACCGGTGCAGTCCAGCTGCTCGCGGGCCCAGACATCTTTGACAAATTGCTCTTTGTCAGACACGGCACCATCGCGTGCCAGCATCTGGGCCATCTCGTCGAACAGGGCCTCCTTGCTGGTGGCCTTCAACTCAAGGCAGATGAGTCTGCCATTGGTCATGGTGGGTAACATCTCACTCTCCTTCCCTGTAAGGGCTAAGTCATGCGTTGCGAATTGGGCTCATTATTGCCCTCACGGGTAGGGTTGGACAGGCGATGAATGTAGCAATAACTGGATTTTTGTTGCATGGTTTTGCCGGTGTGATCCAGCTCGCAAAGTATTGATCTTAAGCTCAGTAGTTGTTTTTGATTCATTCATGGCGGGATGTGACAGCGGTCAAGGTATGACAGAAAAACCCTTGCAATGGGATTTACAGCCATTTTTGGCGGTTTATTGCCCGATTTAAGGCAGGTTTGAGAACAACGGGTTGATGGCTGAACCAAGGCTTTCCACTGGGAAATAGAACGGCCCGGCGCTGATTGGATTTTATCAATCCATCTGGCGTGGGCCGTCGGGTATCACAAAGTGACATTTTTGGGTTGTGTGCTGAATGTCACCTCAATGCTATCGATCGTTACTTTTGTGGCGGGGTATTGCCCATCACGAAGTGGAGATTGCCACCGGGTACAAACTCCTGGTGCTCGAAGAAGAGGCCATCCTTGAGCGGTTTGCCATTGATGGTGACCGACTGAACATAGCGGTTATTGGTGCTGTTTTTATCGGCGATGATAGTGACGGTTCCCCTCTTGATCGGGATGGTCGCTTTGGCAAACAGCGGGCGGCCGAAGGTGTAGACGGGGTCTGCTGCATTCACCTGATAGAAGCCAAGTGCTGACATGACGTAACAGGCAGACATGGAGCCCACATCCTCGTTGCCTATGATGCCTGCCGGGGTGTTCGAGTACATGGTGTCGAGGATGTAGTCGACCATTTCCTGAGTTTTCCACGGCTCCGATGCCCAGTTGTAGAGGTATGGGATAGGGTGGGAGGGTTCATTGCCGAAGGCCACCTGACCCATCATCCCGGTTATGTCTGTCTAGCGGTGCAGAAGGGTTAAGCTGGCTTGTATAACCGCCGAGTGGTGTGGCCGTTGAGGCTCAATGACATTAATCATTATAAGTCGGCGTGTTATTCTTCGGCGTTGGGTGAAATGACCGATGTTGTGAGCCGTACCGCACCCACGTAGTCAGAAGGGCTGGAAAAAGGGCCCTGCAGGGCCCTTTGAACAGACGGTGATGAGCCGATGGCCCATCAGGATCAGCGGTTGCTGGCGCGGGCAAAACGCCCTTCAGCCGTCACGCGATAATCGCCGGTGCTGGCGGGTACAAATGCAGATTGCCCGATGGTCAGTGTCAGACGCTCGCCATCCTGGCCAATGAGGGTGATGGGCCCATCGATGGCGAACAGGATCTCGGCATGGCCGGTGGTGAGGGCATGTTCGCCTGCGCCATATACGCTGAAGGTGAAGTCCGGTACCGGCACGTCGAAGTGCTGTACTGTGCCTTCCATGCGAGGGGTGAGCAGGATCTGGTCGTCCGGTTTGGCGACACAGCGGGTGCAGGCCAGCAGCTCCGGCACATCCATGTATTTGGGGGTCAGACCGGCACGCAGCACGTTGTCGGAGTTGGCCATGATCTCGAGGCCAGTGCCGTGAATGTAGGCGTGGGGGGTCTGGGCATCGAGGAACATCGCCTGACCCGGCTCAAGCGTCACCACGTTGAGCAGGAGTGGTGAGAAGAGCCCCACATCCCCCGGGTATTGGTTGGCCAGATTGCTGATGGTGGCGAAAGTCTCTTCATCCTGATGGGCGGCGGCATAGGCCAGCAGGCCAGCCAGCGCCTCGTCCTTGCGCTCACCGCGGAGGATCAACAACTGGTGGAAGAAGTGCTGCAGGCCAGCTTCATCCTGTGACTGGCGAAGCGCCGCGGTCAGGTCGACCAGTGCGGGCAGCGCCATGCGATCGAACAGGGCCAGGATGGCCGGGATGGCGCGAAAGCCGTTCATCGCTTGATAGCGGGTGAGGGCAAAGACCAGCTCCGGCTTGTGGTTCGGATCCTTGTAGTTGCGGTTGCTCGCCTTGATATCGATGCTTGCGGCCTCTTCTCTGGCAAAACCGGCTTCGGCCTGTGCCTTGCTCGGGTGTACCTGAATGGAGAGCGCCTGTTCGGCGCAGAGCACCTTGAACAGGAAGGGGAGTGAGCCGAAACGCGCCTGGGTGGCTTCGCCCAACATGGCGATGGGGTTGGCGTCAATCAGGCTGGAAAGCTTCACGGTCTCGCCTGCCAGGGTTACTTCGGAGCAGCCATTGGGGTGAGCACCCATCCACAGTTCAGCTTGTGGTTTGCCTTCGGGATTGTTGATGCCAAACAGGGTGGTGAGGGAGTCACGACTGCCCCAGACATAATCCTGGATCGGGTTGCACATTAGAAAAAACGGCGGGTAGCTCATGGATGGCTCCTGGTATCAGAACGATTTTTGGGAATTTCAGTCTGGCGCGGACTATAGCATGGCAGGGGCAGCGCACCGCAATCGGTTGCTCTCTGCATCTTGATCAGGATCATTCATGAGTATCATCTTTACCCAACTGCTGGATGGCTTTCTAAGTGAGAGGGAAGGCTTTGAGAAGGTGTTGTTTGCCTCTGACAAAGGGGTACCTCCCAGCTTCAGTTATCAGGTCAATTTTCCGCGCCTCGAGCTGGTATTCAGTGGCCACTATCTCAACCAGATCTGGTCCCCGGAGGGGGACATCCAGTTGGTACAGATGGGACAGCAGGAGGCGATGTACATTCCCCCCAATGGCTGGAACAAGCCGGACTGGGACAATGACTGTTCCGTGCTCAGCCTGTTGTTCGGCAAGCGCCAAATCGGGTTCAGTCTGGTCAGCAAACATAAGGGAGACACCGGGTTCTTCGATGTGCAGAAGCATAGTATTCAGGCCGGGGCCGGACGGGCGCTCGATCATATCCTGCTCTCCCTCAACACCCTGGCGCAGGAGCAAGTTAGGGCGCCGATGGATAATCACCTGCTGCAGGCGCTGCTCAGCTACTCACGGCAACTGCTGGTGGAGTCGGAGAGCAGTCGTCCTCGCGGCGCCGATCTCTTTCATGGCATCTGCATCTACATTCAGGAAAACTTTCACCGCCCCATCGGCCGAGAATGCATCGCCGCCCGCTTCAATCTCTCCCCCAGCCATCTCTCCCGCTTGTTCCGCCAGCAGGGGCATATGCGGCTGGCGGACTACATCAGCTGGGTACGGCTGGAGCGGGCCAAGTTCATGCTGAAAAAGTATCGCTTCCGTCTCGAAGATGTCGCCAATCGCTGCGGTTTTACCGATGTGAACTACTTCTGTCGGGTGTTCAAGCAGAAGACCGGATTGACCCCTACCCAGTATCGTTCTCTGAGTCAGCCGCTGGCGGCGGCCAGTGAACGGGAGGAGTAACAAAACGGGGCCGGGAAGGGATGGGGACGGCACGCTGGTAGGGGGCTATCTCTTTGGTCTGACATGCTTGCTTGTCGTTTTATTATGAAAATGAATGGGCTAAGATGGCCGCGCGCAACAAACAAGTTGATAACAAACGGAAGTTAGGAGATGCCGATGGAAAGCAAAGTAGTTATCCCGACCCAGGGCCAGAAAATCACAGTCGACGCCAGCGGCAAGCTGCAGGTTCCCAACCATCCGATCATTCCGTTTATCGAAGGGGATGGCATCGGTGTTGACGTAACCCCGGCCATGTTGAATGTGGTGAATGCTGCGGTCGAGAAAGCCTACAAGGGCGAGCGCAAGATCGCCTGGATGGAGATCTACACCGGCGAGAAGTCGACTCATGTCTATGGCGAAGGTGCCTGGCTGCCGGCCGAAACCCTCGATTTCATTCGCGAATACTGCGTGGCCATCAAGGGCCCGCTGACCACGCCGGTCGGTGGCGGTATCCGCTCTCTCAACGTGGCTCTGCGTCAGGAGCTGGATCTCTATATCTGCCTGCGCCCGGTGCGTTACTACGACGGCACCCCGAGCCCGGTGAAGCGTCCTGATCTGACCGACATGGTGATCTTCCGCGAAAACGCCGAAGACATCTATGCCGGCATCGAATGGAAGGCCGACAGTGCCGAAGCGAACAAGGTGATCGCCTTCCTGCAAAACGAGATGGGCGTGAAGAAAATTCGCTTCCCCGAGTCCTGCGGCATCGGCATCAAGCCGATGTCCAAGGCCGGTACCGAGCGTCTGGTGCGTGCCGCCATCGAGTATGCCATCGACAACGATCGCGACTCCGTGACTCTGGTGCACAAGGGTAACATCATGAAGTTCACCGAAGGTGCCTTCAAGGATTGGGGTTATGCCCTGGCCCAGAACGAGTACGGTGCCCAGTTGATCGACGGCGGCCCATGGTGCTCCTTCAAGAACCCGAAAACCGGCAAAACCATCGTCATCAAGGATGTCATCGCCGACGCCTTCCTGCAGCAGATCCTGCTGCGCCCGGCCGAGTATGACGTTATCGCCTGTATGAACCTCAACGGTGACTACATCTCCGATGCGCTGGCCGCTCAGGTTGGTGGTATCGGCATCGCGCCGGGTGCCAACATCGGTGACGGCGTGGCCCTGTTCGAAGCAACTCACGGTACTGCGCCGAAATATGCCGGTCAGGACAAGGTCAACCCGGGCTCGCTGATCCTCTCTGCCGAGATGATGCTGCGCCACATGGGCTGGGTCGAAGCGGCCGATCTCATCATTAAGGGGATGGAAGCGGCGATCCGCAACAAGACCGTCACCTATGACTTCGAGCGCCTGATGGAAGGGGCCACCCTGCGCTCCTGCTCCCAGTTCGCCCAAGACATGATCGACCAGATGTAATGTCTTCTGCTTGCCAGAAAAGACAAAACCGGCGCCATGAGCGCCGGTTTTTTTATCTCGAGTGAGTGAAGAGGATCAGATGTTGGCCGCTGCCAGATACTTGGCCATCTCCTCGGCCGGTACCATGCCGCCGCCAGTGGCCCACACCAGATGGGTGGCGCGGGCCATGGTTGCCGCGTCCAGTCCCTGCCCGGTTTGCCATGCCGGATCGGCCGCTACACGCCACGGGCCAGCCATGCCGGCCAGCGCCATCAGGGAGGTGACACAGGTGGCGGTGGTGTAGTACTTGAGCGTTTCGTTCAGGTGCTTGACCAGCCAGAACAGAGAGTCGGTCACAATGGTGCAGCCAATGGCACCGGAGCCGATGGCCAGAGTCATGATCTCCGGGCTGATGTTCGGGTAGTGCACCATGATGGGGGAGACAATGGCGGTGGTGCCCATCATGGCAAGGGTGGCGGAGCCCACAGCGGCGTGCAGCGTGGTGCTGCAAGGCGAATAGTCGGAAGATCAGGTAGTTCTTTCCAGATGATGCTGGTAAATCTGCTGCCACTTGTTCAGCTCGTTTTCATTCCCCTGCTGCTGCCAGAACTCGCAGATGGAGCTGGCAAGCTCGGATGCCATGGCGTGGTCGCCATCACGGCGACTCATCAGATAATCTCCCAGCCAGCTTTGATATTGTTTCATTACCCGATCTCCTTATCTCATGTGCTCTTGATGGTGCTCGTCCTGACCGAAGCCTGTCGGCTCGCATTGGGGCTAACATCATCAGGCATGATGGTGCAAGGTCACGAACCGGGCAGAGAGCACAATGGGCAATCTGGCGGCGAACGTGACACGAGATGTCAAAAAACGAGCGCCATTTTAGCACAAACCGGCCAACTTGGGGTAAATGTCGCCACTGATTGCAACGGAGCGGCCCCATCTCCTTGTTCCCAAAATAGAAAACCCGCCGTGATGGTGGGTTTAATTGCGGTTAAATGTGCAGTAACAGGGGGATATCTGCTGTTACCCGGTGGGAACGACAAACTCAACACAGGGATTTGAGTTGTATTCATAGTCGCCTTGCTACCGGCATCTTTAAAACACCCTCCAAAATCCTGTTCTGTGTCGATTTTTTCTGCTTTGTTTGGCGAGCGTTTTTTTATAGAAAATCTACCGCCCATTCCAGCTTCTCCCTTATTCCACTGAGGGCCCGATGCACTACCGCTTCCAATATCGGCAGCCATTGTGTCATGCAGAAGTGGACATGATGCGATGATGTTTACGTTAACAGGGCTGGCACTGTACCGAAACTCATCAGCTCAAGATGATGGCCTCTAAAAGCTGCCCAGCTATTTCAATCCTATCCGTTTGAGGAGCATCGCGGCCGGGCAGAAACCGGTGAAGGCGCTCTGGATCAGGTTGACCCCGACAAAGGCACTCAACCAGACAAAACCCGGATGGACCCAGTTGGTAAGGATCAGCGAGAGCAGCAACATGCAACCCGCGACGATTCTGACTCCGTTATCTACTGTCATGACCTTCTCCTTATTTAATTTAGATATTGCTAATTTAGTGTCACTTTATACAATAGACCAAATATCAGCAATTGCTAATTTACTCTTATGAGCCGATTCGACGAGATGAACAGACATGCGACAGCCGCCGCCTCCCTGCTCAAGGCGTTGGCTCACCCTGAACGCCTGATGGTGCTCTGCCAGCTGGTGGAGGGGGAGAAGGGGGTCGGGGAGCTGCTGGCCCACAGCCAGCTAGGGCAGTCGGCCTTCTCCCAGCAACTGTCGGTATTGAAGCGCTACGGCCTGATCCGTTCGCGCAAGGTCTCCCAGCAGATCTACTACTCGCTGGTGAGCGAGGCGGCCGCCGATGTGCTGGCGGCGCTGCAAACCCATTTTTGTCACTCAGAAAATAAGGAATCTTGATGATGGAAAGCCAATGGCTGCTCTCTTTGGGCGGCGGCATGCTGGCAGGGCTGTCGGCCCTGATCCTGATGTTGTTCAACGGCAGGGTCGCCGGGATCAGCGGCATTCTGGCCGGTGCCTTGCAACACCGGGCGCCGTGGCGGGTGCTGTTTCTGCTGGGGTTGGGGGCTGGCGCCTGGCTGGCGCTGACCCTGGGCTGGGCCAGCATGCCCGCATTTACCACCCTGCCCGGTTGGCCCGTTGTGCTGCTGGCCGGTCTGCTGGTCGGCATCGGCACCCGTGTTGGCAATGGCTGTACCAGCGGCCACGGCATCTGTGGCATGGGGCGGCTCTCCCTGCGCTCCATCGTCGCCACCCTGACCTTTATGGCGGCAGGCTTTATCACCGTCTTCGTCACTCATCATCTGTTGTAAGGGGCTGATCGCCATGAAATTGCTGACAAGTTTGTTTGCGGGCCTGCTGTTTGGACTGGGGATGGCCATCTCCGGCATGGTGGATCCCGCCCGGGTCACCGGTTTTCTCGATCTGGCTGGCGCATGGGATCCCAGCCTCGCCTTCGTGATGGGAGGCGCCCTGCTGGTCTTTATGCCGGGTTACTTCCTGCTGGTGAAACCCCGTCGTCAGAGTGTACTGGGCGAGCCCATCGCGGCCGTACCTGCCGCAAAGCTGGATCGCAATCTGGTCGGTGGCGCTGCGCTGTTCGGTATCGGCTGGGGATTGGTGGGTATCTGCCCGGGGCCTGCCTTGAGTCTCATTTCCAGCGGTCAGCCCATGATACTGTTGTTTATTGTGGCCATGGTGGTCGGGATTTTGTTTGTTGATCGGGTTTTGGTTAAGGTGCGGGAGAAGCGCTGCCACCCCCGCTCTGTCTGAACGGATTGCCCCTGGTGTCGGGGAAGGAGGAATATCATGGAACAGATCCGCTTGCTGGGGGCCACCATGCTGGCCGTGACCTCCGCTCTTGTCTCTCCGATAACATGGTCTGCCGAGGCGAATGCCGATGCAACCCTGACCCTTGCCCCTCGTCAGGTGACCGACTGGCTGACGCTGGATGGCACCGTCAGTGCCATCAATCAGGGGACGGTGGCGGCCCAGACCAGCGGCCGGGTCTCCCGCATGCTGGTGGATGTGAACGATCAGGTGCAGGCGGGGCAACCACTGCTGGAGATCAGCGGCAAGGAGCAGTTTGCCGCCGTCACGGGTGCCGAGGCGCGGCTGGCGCGGGCGCAGGCCCAGCAAGTGGAAGCCGAGCGCCAGCTCGCCCGCTTTCAGGCGCTGATTGCCAAGGGGGTGATCACCCGCGCCCAGCTCGATAATGCCGAGGCCTCCGATCGCGCCGCCCGCGCCGAGGTGAACGCTGCCGATGCGGCTCTCACTCAGGCCCGCGAGGCCTACGGTTATACCCGCATTCTGGCCCCTTACGCCGGAGTGGTGACCAAACGGCTGGTAGAGTTGGGGGAGACTGTCGCCCCCGGTACCCCGCTGCTCTCCGGCTTCTCCCTCGACACCTTGCGGGTGGAGGTGGAGTTGCCCCAATCCGCCCTGACGCTGGCTCGTGAGCCTGCGGATGTGCAGGTGCTGCTGCCGGATGGCAAGTCTGTTACCCCGGTCAAATTGACCCGCTTCAACTATGCCGACAGCCAGAGCCACGCCTTCAGGTTGCGCCTCGACTTGCCGCCGCAAACCGCCGGGGTATTGCCCGGCATGTGGCTCAAGGTGCAGCTCAAACAGGGTGAGCGTCAGGTGTTGCAAGTACCGGATCGCGCTCTGCTGCGGCAAGGGGAGTTCAACGGCGTCTATCTGCAGCAACCCGCTGGCTGGGCCCTGACGCCGGTGCGGGTCGGCCATTGCTTTGAAGGGCAGTGCGAGATCCTGGCCGGCCTGCAAGCCGGTGACAAGCTGGCTCCCGATGCCTGGGCGCAGCAGCAGGAGGTGGCCCATGAGTAGCGAGCTGAACGGCAACAAGGAGAGGCTGGGGCCTGCCGGTCGGCTGGCTGCGCTGTTTCAGGGCTCGGCCATCACCCCGCTGCTGGCGCTGGTGGGGTTGCTGCTCGGTCTGTTTGCGGTGCTGGTGACCCCCAAGGAGGAGGAGCCGCAGATCGATGTCACCTTCGCCGATGTCTACATTCCCTTCCCGGGAGCCACTCCGGCTGAAGTGGCCTCTCTCGTCACTACCCCTGCCGAGCAGGTGGTCTCCCAGATAAAGGGCATTGATACCCTCTACTCTTTTTCCCAACCCGATGGCGCCCTGCTGGTGGTGGTGTTCAAGGTGGGGGTGAGCCGCGAGCAGGCCATCGTCGATCTCAACAACCAGCTCGACTCCAACCGCGACTGGTTGCCACAGGGGATCGGGGTCGGTCAACCACTGGTAAAACCCCGGGGGATCGATGATGTCCCCATCGTCAGTCTGACCTTATGGAGCAAAGAGGGGAGCAAGCAACTGGGTGCACCCGAGCTGACCCGGGTCGCCCATGAGCTGGAGACCGAACTCAAACGCATTCCCGGTACCCGCGATATCTACAGCCTGGGGGGCCAGCGTGCCGTGCTGCGGGTGATGCCGGATCCGGCGGCTCTCAGCGCCCATGGCATTAGCTGGAGCGAGCTGAACCAGCGGCTTGCCGCCGCCAATCAGGTGGGTAGCGAGCAGGCCGTGGTGCAGGACAACCGGGAGATCAAGGTGCAGGTGGGACAGTTCCTGCAAAGTGAACAGGAGGCTCGCGAGCTGGTGGTGGGGTTGCACGACGGCAAGCCCCTTTACCTCGGTGATGTGGCTAGCGTGTCGCTCGGGGAAGAGACCCCGGTGCAGCGCAGTTGGATGGGGCAGGGGCAGGCCAGTTATCCGGCGGTGACGCTGGCCATCGGCAAGCAGCCGGGCCAGAACGCGGTCGATGTGGCCAAGCGGGTGGAGGCACGGGTCGAGAGTTTGCAAAACCGGCTGATCCCGGCTGGGGTCGAGGTGACGGTGACCCGTGACTACGGCGTCACCGCCGAGACCAAATCCAACACCCTGATCGGCAAGCTGATTTTTGCCACCACGGCGGTGGTGCTGCTGGTGCTGGTGAGCATGGGCTGGCGCGAGGCGCTGGTGGTGGGGGTTGCCATTATCATCACCCTGGCGCTGACCCTCTTTGCCAGCTGGGCCTGGGGTTTTACCCTCAACCGGGTGTCGCTGTTTGCGCTGATCTTCTCCATCGGCATTCTGGTGGATGATGCCATAGTCGTGGTGGAGAACATCCATCGCCATCGCGGTTTGGGCAAGGGGTCGCTCAAGGAGCTTATTCCGGGGGCGGTGGACGAGGTGGGGGGGCCGACCATACTGGCGACCTTGACCGTGATCGCGGCCCTGCTGCCGATGGCCTTTGTCAGCGGCCTGATGGGCCCCTACATGAGCCCCATCCCCATCAATGCCAGCATGGGGATGCTTATCTCCCTGCTGGTGGCTTTTATCTTCTCCCCCTGGCTGGCGAGCCATTTGCTCAAGGATTCGGTGCACGGTGCCCACGGCGAGGCCAAGGCCGGTCTCTTTCACCGGCTGATGACCCCTTTCCTGATCGGTGACGGCGCCAAGAAATCCAGACGCAAGCTCTGGCTGGTGGTGCTGCTGTTGGTCGGAGCGGCCACCGCTATGCCGGTGGTGCAGTGGGTGGTGCTCAAGATGCTCCCATTTGACAACAAATCGGAGTTCCAGCTGGTGCTCGATATGCCGGAGGGGGCGACCCTGGAGCAGACCGAGCGCACCCTGCTGGCGGTCGGGCGGGAGCTTGCCAAGGTGGAAGAGGTGAAGGATTACCAGATCTATGCCGGCACCGCCGCCCCCATCAATTTCAACGGGCTGGTGCGCCACTACTTTATCCGCAGCGGCGCCAACGTGGGGGATATTCAGGTCAATCTGGTGGACAAGCATGAACGGGATCGCAGCAGTCACCAGATTGCCCAGTCGATTCGGGAGCCGCTGCAGGCCATCGCCAGTGCGGCAGGGGGCAACCTGAAAGTCGTTGAGGTGCCGCCCGGCCCGCCGGTCTGGTCTCCCATAGTCGCGGAAGTGTATGGCCCGACGCCTGCCGCCCGTGAAGCGGCCGCTCGAGTCGTACAGGCCCGCTTCGTGGCCACGGCGGATCTGGTGGACGTGGATATCTATCTGACCGACCCGCAGCCCAAGTGGCGGCTGGTGGTGGATCGCAGCAAGGCAGCCCGCTTCGGGGTCGATCTCGGCGATCTGGTGGCGACCCTCAACGGGGGCGTGGGTTATCAGGATGCCAGCTGGCTGCAGGGGCACGGCGCCAAGTATCCGGTGCCGATCCGCATCGAGCTCGCCCCCGGTGACAAACGGGATCTGGCGGGCGTACTGGCCCTCAAGGTACGCAATCAGAGCGGCCAGCTCATCCGGGTATCCGAGCTGGTGAGCCGCCGTGATGAGGTGGCTCCCAGCTATATCATGCACAAAAATATGCGCCCCATGGTGATGGTGGTGGCCGACATGGGGGGCCATACCGACAGCCCGCTCTACGGCATGTTTGCCGCCGGTGCCGACATCGACCTGCCCCAATATTACGTGCAGCAGCCCGATAAATTGGGAGAGGTGGCCCTGTTATGGGACGGGGAGTGGAAGATCACCTACGAGACCTTCCGCGACATGGGTATCGCCTACGGGGTGGGGATGATCCTCATCTACCTGCTGGTGGTGGCCCAGTTCCACTCCTATCTGGTGCCGCTCATCATCATGGCGCCCATTCCGCTCACCCTTATCGGGGTGATGCCAGGCCACGCCCTGTTGGGGGCTCAGTTTACCGCCACCTCGATGATCGGGATGATCGCCCTGGCCGGGATCATCGTACGCAACAGCATCCTGCTGGTGGACTTTATCGAGCAGCAGCGCCGCGCCGGAGTGGCGTTCGAGCAGGCGGTGATCGAAGCGGCGCAGGTGCGGGCCAAACCCATCATGCTGACGGCGTTGGCGGCGATGATCGGAGCCCTGTTCATCCTCGATGATCCCATCTTCAACGGACTGGCCATCAGCCTGATTTTCGGGATCCTGGTCTCCACCTTGCTCACCCTGGTGGTGATACCCTTGCTCTATTATGCCCTGCTCTCCCGACGCTCATGACGGGAGTAAATAGCGAAAGGATGCGCGATGAAGAGAGGCTGGTTGTGGTGGGGAAGTTGCGCTGTGGTAGCGGTGGCTGCTGTGGCATGGTGGTGGCGACCGCAGGCGACGCCGATCAGACTGGCTGAGGTCGGGCGGGGGGATGTGCTGGTCACCGTGGTCAACACCCGGGCCGGTACCATCAAGTCGTGCCAGCGGGCCGGGCTCAGTCTGCCCGGTGGCGGGGTGGTGGAGCAGATCGCCGTCAAGGCCGGGGAACGGGTGGCTCGGGGAGATCTGCTGCTGACCCTCTGGAGTGACGATATCCGCGCCGATCTCGCCCGGGCCCGCGCCCAGCAGGCGCTCGGCAAGACCCAGCGCGAGGAGCGTTGCAGCGAGGCGGCCTACTACGAGCGGGAGGCCAACCGGCTGGCCACCTTGCTGGCCAAAAACCTCACCTCCCGCACGCTTGCGGAGCAGGCCCAGAATCTGGCCGATACCCGCCGCTATATCTGCCGCGCATCCCGTCAGCAGGAGCGGGTCGACGAGGCGCAGGTCGCCCAGGTGGAGGCCCGCCTGAGCGAGCGCCGCCTGCTGGCGCCGTTTGCCGGTGTGGTGGCGGAGGTCAACAGCAAGCTGGGCGAGTACATGACCCCCTCACCGCCCGGGGTAGCCATGCCTCCGGTTATCGATCTTATCGACGATCGCTGTCTGTATGTCTCTGCCCCCATCGATGAGGTGGATGCCGCCCGCCTCAAGGTGGGCCAGCAGGCTCGGGTGCTGCTCGACGCCATGCCCGGGCGCGATTTTGCCGCCACCGTGACCCGCATCGCCCCCTATGTGAAGGAGCTGGAAAAACAAGCCCGCACCGTTGAGGTGGAGGCTGCGCTCACTGCTCTGCCCACCGATGTCCCCCTGCTTATTGGCTACAGCGCAGACCTCGAAGTCGAGGTGACTCGCGCTACCGAGGCGCTGCGGGTGGCGGCCAGCAGCCGGGCCGACGATGGCAGCGTGCTGCGGCTGGAAGGGGATAAGTTGGTGCGGGTAGTGCCGCGCTGGGGCGTGGAGAACTGGAACTGGATTGAGGTGGCCGAAGGGCTCGCCGCCGGTGATCGGCTGGCAGCCCAGCCCGGACAGATTGTCGGGGAGGGCCCCTTCAGCGCCGCCACGGAGCTGACGGATGAGTGATCTCATTCGTCTCGATGCCGTCAGCCGTCGTTTCACCTTGGGGGGGAGCGAGGTGGCCGCCCTCGAGCGCGTTTCTCTGCGGGTTGCCGAGGGGGAGTATCTGGCGGTGATGGGCCCCTCGGGCTCCGGCAAATCGACCCTGCTCAATGTGCTGGGGCTGCTGGATCGGCCCGACGAGGGGCGTTACTGGCTGGGGGGCAAGGATACCGCCACCCTGTCAGAACCTGCGTTGGCCCAACTGCGCGGCCATCGCATCGGTTTCGTGTTCCAGTCGTTTCACCTCATCTCCCGCCTCACCGCCCGTGAAAACGTCGAGCTGCCGCTGATGCTGTGCGGGATTGCCCCCGCCGAGCGCCATCGCCGCAGCCAGCGCCTGCTGGGGGAGCTGGGGCTGGAGAACCGGGCCGAGCATCGCCCTGCCGAGCTCTCCGGTGGTCAGCGCCAGCGGGTGGCCATCGCCCGGGCCATGGCGATGGCGCCGCGGCTGATCCTGGCCGATGAGCCCACCGGCAATCTCGACTCCCGTTCCGGGGAGGAGGTGATTACCCTGCTCGAGGGGCTCAACCGGGTGCAGGGCATTACCCTGGTGGTGGTGACCCATGATCCGCGCCTCGGTGAACGGGCGGGCAGGCGGATCCTGATGAACGATGGCCGCATCAGCACCGATAGCATTGATAGCTCTCATAGTGGCGGGGGCTGAATGCGGCGGCCCGATGTGATCCGCTTTGCCGCCGTGGCCTTGCTGCGTCAACGCTCCAGGGCGCTGGTCTTGATCCTGGCGGTGAGTCTGAGCGTCACCTCGGTGCTGCTGCTCACCGCGCTGGGGGAGGGGGCGAGGCGCTATGTGGCGGACCAGTTCAGCTCCCTTGGCAAGGATCTGCTGGTGATGTTCCCGGGCCGCAAGGAGACCACCGGCGGGCTGCCGCCGGTCACGGGCAACAGTCTGCGGCAGATCACTCTCGATGATATGCACTACCTTGGCCAGCATCAGCCAAACGTGCGGCTGGTGCCGCTGGTGATGGGCTTTGCCGAGGCCAAACAGGGGGCGCGGCTGCGCCAGACCATGCTGCTTGGCAGCAGCAACGGGCTGCGCGATACCCACGGGCTGGAGCTGCTCTCCGGCCGCTGGCTACCGGGGGATGCCGCAGAGGATCGCCCGGCCGTCCTGCTCGGGGCCAAGGTGGCCCGTGAGCTGTTCGGTCAGGCCGATCCGGTCGGCCAGTGGCTGCGTTTTGACAATCGTCGCTTTCGGGTGGTGGGGGTCTTCACCAGCCAGAGCAGCAATCTGGGGATGGATATGGCCGAGGCCGCGCTGATCCCGGTGGGTAGCGCCATGCGGCTGTTCAATACCGAGGGGCTGTTTCGGCTGCTGATCCAGCCGCTGGCGGGGCAAGCCGTGCCGCCGCTGGTCAAGCGACTGGAGCAGCTGATGCAGGCGCGCCACGGGGTGCTCGATGTGACCGTGGTGCGCCGCGACGCCATGCTGGCCACCTTCTCCACCATTCTCTCGACTCTCACCCTGGCCGTTGCCGGCATCGGCGCCATCAGCCTGCTGGTCTCCGGCATCATGATGATGAATCTGGCGCTGATCAGCTCCCGCCAGCGCACCGGCGAGATCGGCCTGCTCAAGGCGCTGGGGGCCGACAGTCGCCAGATCCGCCAGCTGTTTTTGTGGGAGGCGCTGCTGCTGAGCGGCAGTGGCGCGCTGTTTGGCACTGTGTTGGGCTATGCCCTGGTTGGCCTCGCCGGAGTGATTTGGCCCGGATTTCCGGCGGCAGTCCCTCTGCTCGCTACTTTCTGCACCATACCGGCGGCCCTGCTGACCGGGCTGTTTTTTAGCTGGCTGCCCGCCTCCCGGGCGGCACGGCAAGATCCGGTCAGCAGCCTGCGCAGCGGGCAGTGGAGCGGTGGCTGATGCGCGCCGCTGATCTGCTGTTCTGGCTCTGGCGCGCCTTGCTGGCTGGGCGCAGTCGCAGCCTGCTGTCGGCGCTCGGCATCGCCATCGGGATCGCCTCGGTGACCCTGCTCACCGGCATCGGCGAGGGGCTCAGGCTCTATCTGCTCGACAGCTTCTCCCAATTTGGCACCCGGTTGATCGCCGTGACCCCAGGCAAGACCGAAACCGCAGGCGGCCCGCCCGGCATCCTCTCCAGCAGCCGTCCCCTGCTGCTGGAGGACGCCGATGCCCTCGCCAGATTGGCAGGGATAGAGGCGGCGCTCCCTGTGGTGCAGGGGCAAGGGGAGGTGCGCAGCCGCGGGCTCACCCGCAGCACCGCTATTCTGGGCACAGGCTCGGCGGCGCTCTCCGGCTGGCGACTCACCCTGGTGCAGGGGCGTTTTCTGCCCGCGGACGACAGTGCCATGCCCCGCGCCTATGCGGTGCTGGGGGCCAAGGTGGCGGCGGAGCTGTTTCCCGGCGGCGATGGGCCGGGCAGTCTGCTGCGCGCCGGTGATCGCCGTTTTCGGGTGGCCGGGGTGCTGGCGCCCAAGGGGCAATTTCTCGGTTTTGATCTGGACGACATGATCTATCTACCCGCCGCCCACGCCCAGGCGCTGTTCAACAAGGAGGGGCTGCAGGAGATCGATGTCATCTATCGCGCCGGGCAGACGGAGGCCGACATCTCGGCCCAGATCCGGCGGGTGCTGATCGCCCGCCACGGCGCCGAGGATTTTACCCTCACCTCCCAGCAGGACATGCTGACCAGCCTCGACAAGATCCTCTCCATCATCAAACTGGCGGTTGGCGGGCTTGGCATTATCTCGCTGCTGATCGGGGCGGTCGGCATCTTCAGCATCATGAGCATCGCCCAGCAGGAGCGGATCCCCGAGGTGGGCTTGCTGATGGCGCTGGGTTGCCCGCGGCGCCGCATTTTATTGCTGTTCCTGCTCGAAGCCGTGGTGCTGGCGCTGCTGGGCGGGGCCATGGGACTGGCCCTGCTTGGCGGGCTCAAGCTGCTGCTCGCCTTGCTGGCGTCCGACTTGCCGCTCACCCTCCATCCTCTCTATCTGCTGCTGGCGCTCGGTTGCAGCGCCCTGGTGGGTCTGCTGGCCGGGGTCGCCCCCGCCTTGCGGGCAGTGCGTCTCGATCCCGTGGTTGCCCTGCGGGGGGATTGACCCTGCCGATGAGGGGGGCACGAGCGGGGCTGGTTGCAAGATGTTACTATCCGCTGCCCGGATTATTGACTGCTTCCCTACTGACTTGATAAAGGCTTGCCCAATGACAGCTCTGCGTCTGCTTGTATCCGACTCTCACGATCCCCTGTTCAATCTGGCGGTCGAGGAGTGCATCTTCCGCCAGATGGACCCCGGCCAGCGGGTGCTGTTCCTCTGGCGCAACGCCAATACCGTGGTGATCGGCCGGGCCCAGAATCCGTGGAAGGAGTGCAATACCCGCCGGATGGAAGAGGACGGGGTAATCCTGGCGCGCCGTAGCAGCGGTGGTGGCGCCGTGTTTCACGACCTTGGCAACAGCTGCTTCACCTTCATGGCTGGCAAGCCGGAGTATGACAAGAGCATCTCCACCGCCATCGTGCTGGACGGGCTCAAGCGATTGGGGATCGAGGCGTTTGCCTCCGGTCGCAACGATCTGCTGGTGGCGACCCCGGACGGGGAGCGCAAGGTATCGGGCTCTGCCTATCGGGAGACTCTGGATCGCGGATTTCACCACGGCACCCTGTTGCTGGATGCCGATCTCGGCCGGCTTGCCAACTACCTCAACCCCGACCCCAAGAAGCTGGCGGCCAAGGGGATCACCTCGGTGCGCAGCCGGGTGGCCAATCTGTGCGAGCTGCTGCCGGGGATCGATCATCAGCAGGTGAGTGAGGCGCTGCAGGAGGCCTTCTTCCACCATTACGGTGCGCGAGTTGAGCCCGAGCATATCTCCCCGGAGCAGATGCCGGATCTGCCGGGCTTTGCCGAGACCTTCGCCCGTCAGCTCAGTTGGGAGTGGAACTATGGCCATGCCCCGGCGTTCAGCCATCTGCTGGAGGAGCGGTTCAGCTGGGGCGGGGTGGAGTTGCACTTTGATGTGGAGAAAGGGGGCATCACCCGGGCGCAGCTCTTTAGCGATACTCTGGAGCCGGCCCCGTTTGATCTGCTGGCGGCCGAACTGGCGGGGTGCGGCTATCGACCTGACGCTGTCGCCGCGCGCCTGCAGCCCTGGCTGGCGGCCTTCCCGCAGCAGCAGAGCGAGCTGGCGGAGTTTGCCGAGTGGCTGTTGACCTCCCTGCGTTGAGGAGGGCGCTGCCGCTGATGGCGGTCTGGTAGTGAGGGCGCTGTCAGTGAGGATGGGAGCAAGATCACGAAATATAAAGAGGCGCCTCAAAGGCGCCTTTTTGCCAGCCCTTGTGATGGCTGATACATGACAAAAAGTAGGGTAGGCCATTAGATATTGTCGCTGTCTACCCCGCTGGCACAGGGGTATAACGACCGCACATTTGCTGTACTAATGGTATAAAAATGAGTGACTTAGTTTATCTTAAAGACGAAAGCGTCAATGCCGTCCACCCCGAGTTTTCCGCCCGTTTCGCCACCGTCAAAGCCAACTTTTTCTCGCGCAATCCCGCTCTCTGGCCGGTTTTTCGCGAACCCGGATTTGCCACCCTCAATGAATTTCGGGCCCGTGGCCTGGCACCGGATGCCCGCCTGAACGCCTGGCCTGATGGCCGTGCCCGTCTGGCCGATCTCTGCGAGACCATGCCGGTGCCCGCCACCATGCGCACCCCGGGCGAGCCGATGGCCGAGTTGCTGTTTGCCGCCGCGCTGTCGAAGGATTGGGAGAACCCCTCCAGCGTCGAGAACGTCATCACCATGTCAGCAGACCCGGCCATCTACGGCGCCCAACTGGGCATTCTGGCCAACCCCAATCTGGTCTACTCCGAATACGCCGGGGTCGCCGAGGAGCTGGAGAAGAAGGTGGTGCGCCAGATTGCGCTGCTGGCAGGCTATGACCCCGAGCGGGCCACCGGCATCTTCACCCAGGGGGGGACCTTCTGTAACCTCTACGGCTACCTGCTCGGCATTCGCAAAAGCTTGCCGGAGGCCAAGCACAAGGGGCTCGGCCACTATCAGGATTACCGCATCATCAACTCCCAGGGCGGTCACTACTCCAACATCACCAACCTCTCCCTGCTCGGGGTCGATATCGAGAACAAGACCATCCGCATTCAGGTCGGCGAGAACAATGACATCGATCTCGACCACCTTGAACGCACCCTGACCGCCTGTTTTGCCCTGAAACACGTGGTGCCCACCATCATGCTCACCATGGGCACCACCGACACCTTCGGGGTGGATCAGGTGAAACCCGTGTTCGAGCTGCGCAATCGCCTCTGCGAGCAGTTCGAAGTGACGGTCAAGCCGCACATCCACGTCGATGCGGCTATCGGTTGGTCGATGATCTTCTTCCTCGATTACGACTTTGCCGCCAACCCGCTCGCCATCAACAGTGCCACCCTGGCGGGGATCGAGCGCAACGTGGCGCGCTTTGCCGAGCTCAAATATGCCGACTCCTTTACCGTTGACTTCCAGAAGTGGGGCTATGTGCCCTACACCTCCAGTCTGGTGATGATCAAGGAGCAGGACGATCTCAAGGCGATGGAGAACGACCCGGAGAACTTCTCCTACTTCGAGCGGGATATTCAGGGCCAGACCCACCTGCAATCCACCATCGAGTGCTCCCGCGGCGCGAGCGGCCTTTTCGGTGCCTATGCGGCACTCAACTATATGGGGGTCGAGGGGTATCGCACCGTGCTGGCCCACTGCCTGCAAAATGCCAACTACTTCCGCTTCCGGTTAAGCCAGCTCGGCAACGTCAAGCTGGTGGCGCAGGAGAATCAGGGGCCGAGTGTCGGCTTCAAGATCTACAACCCCGAGTGGGTGAGCGATCCGGAGGCCGAGTTTGCCTTCGAGCTGGCCCGCTCCAGCGATCCTGCCTACAAGACGCGGTTGCAGCGCAACACCGACTATCACCGCAGCCTGTTCAAGGGGCGCGGCAAGGTGGGGCTCTACACCAACTGGGTGGAGGCGGTGGCCCACTCTGACTACGACGCCCGCGGCAAGTACTCCTACATCGCCGGGGAGAAGGCGGTCTTTATGAACCCGGCCTGCACCCGCGAGCAGATCGACGCCTTTATCGACCATATTCGCGGTTGATGGATGTTGCCCTGACAGCCGAGCGCGGCCTGTGATGGCAAGAGGAGGTGAGGGAACCTCGCCAAAAAATAAACAAAGGGCAAGCCGGCTGGCTTGCCCTTCTGTTTTTACGGATCTGTGCGTAAGTAGTGGGGAAGGCCGGGTTCAGAGGGCCAGCAACTGCTCGTTTTCGACAATCTCGCATCCGGCGGGTTGCCGGGAGAGGGTAATCATGGCGTGGGCCACCTGACTGGCCTCGATGGCGCGCCAGCGGGCGAGCTTGCCAATCAGCAGCGGTCGAAACAGCGGATAGATGGCCTGAAAGATCTGCTCCGAGCGGCGCGGCGGTTGTCTATCCCCCAGCAGCATGGCGGGTCGCACGATGGCGAGCCGCGGCCAGGATTGGGCCAGCAGGGCTTGTTCCATCTCCCCCTTGGTACGCGGATAGAGGGCCAGGGAGCGCTGGTTTGCGCCAAGGCTGGAGACCACGATCAACCGTTGACAACCGTGGCGGCGGGCCAGTTCGGCAAAGGCGACCACATAGTCGAGATCGACCCGGCGAAACGCCTCGGCAGAGCCCGCCTCCTTGCGGGTGGTGCCGAGGGCGCAGAAGGCGATATCCACCGGTCGGGGCAGGGTGATGCTGGCCAGATCATCAAAATCGACCGGCAGCCAGTGGTGCGCCTCCTTGCCCGGCTTGCGACAGAGCAGGGTCAGTTCATGTTCGGCAGGCAGTTGCTGCACCAGTTCGCGACCAATCAGGCCACTGGCTCCGGCAATCAGGATCCGGCTCATGGGGATTCTCCCTGTGTCATTCGATGGTGTTGATGCCATGATGGCTGCTCATCAGCATCAGCCAATTTGCAGGCAGCTGCAATGGGAGGAGATGACACGACATCCCCTGACGGGATAACGGGCAAGATAGATAGTGCAGAGGCTGGATAAAACAAAACCGGCGCGAGGCCGGTTTTGCGGTATATCAGAGCGGGGTATTGAAGGCCGCTGGCAGCGGGAAATCCCCCGTCACCGTGGTGAGCCTGTCATTGGCAAAGGTCACTGTGAGCTCCTTGCGCTCTTTCTCACCGCGCCCCGGCTGGAACTCATAGAGGTAGTACCAGGTGTTGGGATCAAAGCCGTCACGCAGCATGGGGGTTCCCAGTACATAGCTGACCTGCTCGCGGGTCATCCCCTGGCGCAGTTTGTCGACCTGTTTTTGTTCTACGTAGTTGCCCTGGGGAATATCGATACGATAGACCAGGCTACAACCGGAGAGGGTGAGGGCGGTCAAAGCCGCGGCAATCAGGTGTTTCATCCGCATATCGAGTTCAGATCATCCATACAGTCTTTTTTGGCTCGGCAAATCATACCGACTCCCTCCACGGAAGTAAAAAGCCATTGATCCATCAACCAATAAAAAGGGCCGCACTGCGACCCTTTCTGGCAATCAGGTGGCCGTTACATGGCGGCGCGGAAGATGGCGACGATCTCTTCGTGGCTCGCCTGTTTCGGGTTGGTGAAGCCGCAGGCATCTTTCAGGGCGTTGCTGGCCAGGGTATCGAAGTCATCGGCCTTGACGCCGAGCTGCTCCAGACCGGCCGGGATCTTCACATCCAGCGCCAGCTGCTTGATGGCGGCAATGGCAGCAGCGGCGCCCTGCTCGTCGTTCATGGCGCTCACGTCCACACCCATGTAGCGGGCCACATCCTTCAGACGGGCGGCGCTCACCTGGACGTTGAACGCCTGAACGTGGGGCAGCAGCACGGCGTTGCAGACTCCGTGGGGCAGGTCGTAGAAGCCGCCCAGCTGGTGGGCCATGGCGTGCACGTAGCCCAGGCTTGCGTTGTTGAAGGCCATGCCGGCCAGGAACTGGGCATAGGCCATCTGCTCGCGGGCATGCAGGTCATCGCCCTGGTTGACGGCGGTGCGCAGGTGCTTGGCGATCAGCTCGATGGCCATCACGGCGCTGGCATCGGTCACCGGGGTGGCGATGGTGGAGACATACGCCTCGATGGCGTGGGTCAGGGCATCCATACCGGTGGCGGCGGTGAGGCCGGCCGGCTTGGCCAGCATCAGCTCGGGATCGTTGACCGACATTAGCGGGGTAACATGCTTGTCGATGATGGCCATTTTCACGTGGCGCGCTTCGTCGGTGATGATGCAGAAGCGGGTCATCTCGGAGGCGGTACCGGCGGTGGTGTTGATGGCGATAAGCGGCAGTTGCGGCTTGGCAGAGCGATCCACCCCTTCGTAATCCTTGATGTTGCCACCGTTGGCGGCGACCAGCGCGATGCCTTTGGCGCAGTCATGGGGCGAGCCGCCACCCAGCGAGATGTAACCGACCACAGAGAATGAAAAAACCGGGAGCAGCCGAAAGTAAGTGGGAATTCGTGGGACAAACTCAAGGCTGACAAGGCTTAGAAGGCGATCCGAAGGTGCCCGGCGCGCGCGGCGCCAAAATGAAAGACGGCGCATGAATATGGTGTTTAATGCGCCGGAAATGATAAACGAGATTTACCCTTGAACTGGTGGTTTAACCGGGTGTTTAAATGCAGCGGCCAAATAGCTTGGCGAGGCCACATCACAATTTCAGATAGTCGCAGTTAAAAAAAATCATGCCCGAGCCAAACCACCTTGCCAATGATGCTCAACGAGTCCAGCTCGTTCGGCATAACCGCCAGGGTGTCGTATCCGGTTTTATTGTCGCTGATGATGTTCACCCCGCCATCAACCCGCTTCTGCAGCCGCTTGGCATAGAGTTCATCCCCCAGACGAAGCACGAACAGGCCGCCATCCTGGATCTGGTTGCGGCTTATATCCACCAGGATAGAGTCGCCAGAATGGATGGTTGGCTCCATGCTGTCCCCCTTGGCAAACACCACTACCAGGTTATCTGGGTTCAACTGGCGGTATTTGAGCCACTTACGGCGGAACGCCAGCCTGCGTTTAACACTATGGTCATCATTAAACGCGCCATGCCCGGCACTCACCGAGATGTGGTAGCCGTCGATCAGCACATACTCTTCATCAAACTCCTCCCATTTGTAGCAAATAGAAGGCTCTGATATCACCTTGATATTGTTGTCTTTTTTATATTCTTCGTTGAGCGTGTGAGTCGATGGATTAGCTGATGCTGGCTCATCGGCTGAGCTACCTGACAGCAACCAAACCAAATCTACGCCTTTTGCCCGCGCGATGGCGAGAGCGTCATCAGCTCTGGGAATGCGGCCTTTTAAAAAGGTGCGGACAGCGCCCTCTGAGAGTCCGATCTCTTCTGCGAATGAGCGCACGCTTTGGGTACCAATGACCTCAGTTAAACGCTCAGGGAAGGATCCGATCCCACTCCTAAGAAACGGATCTGCATTTCCGATCTGGTTCTCGTTTTCCGATTCCATCATATCCCTTTTAAATCAAGCAGTTAAAAGCGCATCTCATTATGCGTACATTTGTGAGTGTCGGAAGCGTACATTTATCATTTCTAGTGATTGACGTGCGTACGAAACGGATCAATAATCACGAATGTTCGCAGTGCGTATAAATGTAAAGTGTACGCAATGCGAATAACCAACGGATATTAACACGGAATGAACCGATGGAAATACGAAGCGCGAAACACATACATGCACACCTTGTAGCCAAAGGCTCAAGCTGTCGTGCATGGGCCCTGTCTCGTGATTACAACCCACGAACAGTCCAGCTGTATGTTCAAATGTACGCGCCTGACACTAACCGGTTACCACGGGATGGATCCCTTGCCGACAGGATCATGAAAGAGCTGTATGAGTTCATTGGTTACCAGCAAGGGGCCGAGTCAGGTGAGGAGCATGACCATGAGTGAGTGGTTTACTTCGATTAAACTGGCCGGTTTGCCTGGTCTGCCTGCAACAGATCGCGCAATTCGGATCCGGGCTAGCAAAGAGAATTGGAAATCCAGACCAAGGGAAGTAGGTAAAGGCAGCGAGTTCCACATCAGTTCACTGCCAGCAGAAACCCGCCGTTATCTGGCGGAGCAGGCTGTGGCTGAGCAAGGTCAGGCCGTGACCGATCACAGTGCTGGCGGCAAGGCGATGGCCAAGCTATTGGAGCGGGAGCGCCCGGTCAAGCCTGATGCTGGCCGCAAACTGCTGACCCTGAGCGAAGCCCCACGCAAAAAAGTAGATGCCAGACTGCTGATTTTGCAGGCCGCCGATATCTTTCTGGCGCCCTATCACGCCTGCCAGCAAGGGGAGGTGGGACGCCGGATCTTTATCGAGGCATACCGTACCCGCAGCCTGCAGTTGCCAGCCAGCGTCTATGAGCGGCAAAAACCGTTCAGCCTGATCACGTTGCGCCGTTGGCAAAGCTCGCTGGCTAATGAAGGCCCAGCCGCACTGGCTGGCAATTATCAGCGTGAACGGCCCTCAACCGTTGAGCAAAGCCCTGAGTTGGCCCAGTTCCTCACTGCATTGGTGACGGCCAAGCCACACCTGGCCAACAAGTGGGGCGCTCTGCATGAGCTTGCCACCGAGTACAACGAGATGAACAAGCTGGGATGGCATATCCCCAGCCAGTCATCCCTGCGCCGCTGGATGGTCAAGTGGTTGGCTGAAAACAAAGTGGCCTTTACCTATGCCACCAACCCGGATGCCTACAACAACAAATACCGCACAGCCATCGAGGAAATGTATCCCTGGATGGGTCAGCCGAACGATGTGTGGGAGTTCGACAGCACTCCGGTCGATGCCATGTTGGTGGATGGCCGTCACAGTATTATCGCGGTGATCGACGTGTATACCCGTCGCGTTCGTCTGCTGGTGGCCAAGAGCTCATCCAGTGAGGGGATCTGCCTGTTGCTGCGCAAGACCTTGTTGGCCTGGGGCACCCTCAACGACAACGGTGTGATGCGTACCGATAACGGCTCTGACTACGTGAGTCAGCGGGTCATGTCGATCTGCACCCTGCTAGATATCAATGTCAGCCGCTCCAATGCCTATTCGGGTTGGGAAAAGCCCTTTATCGAGCGATTTTTCCGCACCCTGAGCCACGGTCTGATCGAGTTGTTGCCCTCCTATATAGGCCACTGCGTGGCTGACAGGCAGGTGATTGAAGCCCGCAAGAGCTTTGCCCAGCGGTTGGAAGAAAAGCGCAAACCGGATGCGGAAAAAGAAATTTATGAGTTGGCGATGACTGCCCAAGAGCTGCAGACCCTGCTCGATAACTGGCTGGATGCCCGCTACCACAACAAAAAGCACAGCTCACTGGGGATGACCCCAAACGAGAAGTACCAGAGCGCCCGTTATCAGCGACGCGCCATTACCGATGAGTCTGCGTTGGATCTGCTGCTCAACCATATCGGTGAGGCGACCGTCTCCAAGGGCTTTATCAAGGCCGGTGGTCTCAAATACAGCGCCCCGGAGCTGTTGGAGCACACCTGGAAGAGCCAGCGGGTCAGCGTGTTTCTCGATCCGAACGATGTGGGTCGCGCCACCTTGTACCGCACCGGAGACTGGGGAGAGCGAGTGGAGGCTATCAATACCGATCTGCTCGGTAATGGCATCAGCCCAGACGCATTCCGCGCCGCCAAACGTGAGGATGCCAAGGTGCTGGCCCGCTTCCGCCGCGAGATGCGCAACGTGGCCAAGACGTTTGGCATCGACCAGCTGCACCAGGATGTGGTCACTCACTTTGTTGAGCAGGCCAAGGATGTGGCCCAATTCAAGCGCTCGGATCTGAACCTCGACAACCCGGCGCTTGCCGCCCTGACAGGGGTTGCGGCATCCAGTGAGCCGGTCGGGTTCAGCGCGGCAGAATTGGCCGCCATCGAAGCAAGACGCGAGGAGAAAGCCAAGCGAGTAGAAGCCACGGCAGGGCAGGAGTCTCGGGCGCTAAAAACCGAATACGAACAGGCCATCCATTTGGCCGAAAAAGAATTGGATTCACCGCTGACCGAGCGGGAGAAGGAGTGGCTGACCAAGTATCTCTACAGCCACAAGCTGATGGCAAAACGGATAAATCGCCATCTGGATGAAGTTAGGGCCACACGTCAGAACCAGGCAAATGGATAACGTGCAGCCCTGTTTAAACCATAGATAAAGGACATAAACACTATGAAACACAAGATCGTTGAAGTCAAAAACATGATCAAGACCGAGCAACTGCTCGATAACTTGCTCAACCGCTCCAGCATCGTGCCGGGCATTGGCCTGATCCACGGCCCCTCCGGCTTTGGCAAGACCACAGCCGTGGAGTGGCTGTTCAACCAGGACGAAGTAAACGGCATCTATGTCCGCTGCTACAAGGCCGACACGGTGACCAGCCTGCTGGAGCAGATCGCCAAAGAGATTGGCATTCCCCAGCGCCATAACCTGCGGGCCCAGGTCGATAGCATTGTCGAAGCCGTGCGGGCCGAAGAGTTGGCCATCTTCGTGGACGAGGCTGATTACGTGGTCGGCAATGCCCGCATCATGGAGACCCTGCGCGATATCTACGATGCCACCGAACAACCGCTGATCCTGGTCGGGATGGAAGAAATTGCCCGCCGCATCAGCCAGCGCAAGCAGCTGTTTAACCGTATCTCCCAGTGGATCGAATTCAAACCGGCTGATCTCGATGACGTGTCCCTGATTGCCAGCGAAATGCTGGAGGTGGATGTGGAAATTGATGATGCCTTGCTGGATCTCATCCGCAAACGTTCCAACGGGGTGGTTCGTACCATCGTCTCAGCCCTCGACAAGATCGAGAAGATGGCCATGGCCTCTGACGCTCGCATCATCCGCTTGGAGGATGTTGACGCCAGCGAACTGCTGCATGACGTGCGCCGCAGCCGGTAGCTGTCAGATATACCCCAATAACAACAAAGCACGGGAGGGATACCAGTGGTTGATATGAGTGGTAAATCCAAGACGGAAGAGGCTTGGTTGTGGATGTGTAAGCAGGACTCTTTCGATCTTAGTGAGTTGTTGGCCGCGACAGAAATAAAGCAGGCGAATATTTACGCCGTAATGCGTCGTTGGCTGGCGAGTGGGCATATTCATTGTGTCGTTGAGGGGGAATTACGTCAAAGGGAGGTCTTTGGCTGTAATCGTTATCAAGTTTTGGATCTGAACAATCCACCGAAATTTGGAACCAACCAAAGTCCGGTTAAATCTCGCGTGAAGCGGAAAAGTCGCCGTAAGACCACTCAGCAGAAGATGTGGAACACCATGAAAATTAGCCGCGCATTTACGTTAAATGAGCTGGCTATGACATCAAATTCAACCAGCAACCATGCCTCGATATATACCAAGGCACTGACTAAAGCGGGTTATGTGAAAGTGCTGGCGAAGGCAATGCCCCACCTTGGGGAGGTTGCCAAATACCGGTTGCTAAGAGATACCGGCCGCCACGCCCCAATTGTTCGCAGGAATGGCTGTTGGGATCAGAACCAGCAACGGCTTTATCCGTTCCTGGTTGAGGAGGGTGAACATGGAAACGTGGCTTGAAGTTTTAAAGGCCGAAGTCGCAGCCACGTCATTAGCTGTGGTGGCTGAAAAGCTCGGCTTGTCGCGCACCCTTATCAGCCAGGTGTGCAACGAAAAATACCCAGGCGACTTGGCGCGGGTACAGATGCTGGTTGAGGGCAACCTGATGGGGCAGACGGTGAACTGCCCAATTTTAGGGGAAATACCAGTTCATCAGTGCCTTGCCCATCAGCGCCGTGGCCCCAGTGACGTGGGCAGCAGCCCGATGGATATCAAGCTCTGGAAGGCTTGCCGCTCAGGTTGCCCCCATAGCCAGCTGACGGAGGAGCAGCAACTGCGCCGCCCGATGCGGTTATCGGTGGAGCAGGGCAAAGGGACGCAGAAAACGGCTCGCTATGACGCCGAGGCGACCCTCTCCAGGTTACGCCGTCAGGCTAGGAGCGATGGCGACAATGCTAGTTCGTCGCTGCGCATCCTGAGTGAGCTGCTGGCGGACGAGCTGAAAATCATGGGTATCAAATACAACCGACTGCTCGACAAGCAAGAAGGCAAATAACGGTTGGCGGGGGTTGGGCTCGGAATAAGCAGTGGGCCCGGTGATGAATCACAAGGAGAACGGGATGAAAAAGAATCTGCAAAACACCGCCGAGCAGCTCAGCAGGTGGCTGACAGCCAAGGGATGTGAAGTCCGCACCAGCCAGGTACGCCACACCCCGCTGCTGGCCGTCACTGGCCCTTTGCCACAAGCGATGAAAGACCGTGCCGTATTAAGCCGCGAATGCCTGGCTGGCGTGGTTCGGGAGGTCGCCCTGGTGCGCTTTGGCGGCTGCCTGCTGCACTGGCGTCAATAAGGAGAATGGAGATGGCCAAGATAGAGCTCGATATCGAAGACGAAGCACTGGCCAAGGTCGTGCTGCGTCAATTACCCAAGTTCCTCGAATTTTGCCGTGCGACTCACCTGGAAGAGCGGGTACTCGGCCCAATGAAACAGCAGGTTGCCGCCGTGTGCTA
This sequence comes from uncultured Aeromonas sp., assembly GCA_945957575.1. Lineage (GTDB taxonomy): Bacteria > Pseudomonadota > Gammaproteobacteria > Enterobacterales > Aeromonadaceae > Aeromonas. The sequence goes on from CAMFLW010000002.1 coordinate 28,064, forward strand.
TCAGATGCCCGGCAGCAACAAGATCCATTAAGGAGAACCCTATGCAAGAAGCACAAACCAGCAGTACCACCCCGATGCGCCAGAACGCCCAAGGGCACTGGGTACCGGAAAACCTGATCACTCCGGCTGACAAGCTGCGCGATGAAGTGGTGATGGACATCATTGCGGCAGCCCGCGAGCAGCGTTCGCAGCTGGCCGCCTTCAAGATTGGTGCTATGCAGCAGATCAACGACTTTGTTGACCTGTCATCCGAGCAGTACGGCGTGGCGTGGGGCGGTACCAAGGGCAACGTGACCCTGCTCAGTTTCGACGGCCGTTACAAGCTGATCCGGGCCGTGGGGGAGCACCGCAAATTTGATGAACGGATCCAGGCTGCCAAGGTGCTGATTGACCAGTGCATCGCCCGCTGGAGCGATGGCGCCAGTCCTAAACTGCGGGCCCTGGTTGACCACGCTTTTCGGGTTTCCAAAGCCGGTCATATCGACGTTAACCAGGTGCTCTCCCTGCGTCAGCTCAACATCGAAGACGCCGACTGGGAGCAGGCCATGCAGGCGATCGCCGATGCCATTCAGGTGACCGGTACCAGCCAATATCTGCGGCTCTATGAGCGTGACGCCCAGGGGCGTTACATCCAGATGAGCCTGGATCTGGCCAAGTTGTAAGGGAGGGAGACGCGATGGAAATCAACGTGGATATGGCCGAGGAGCAACTGCAGCTCTGTGAGCAGATCACTGAAACAGAGGGCACCTGCTACCCCGACGACACCTATGAGGATGGCATCAAGGCCGCCTTGCTCTGGGCGCTGGGGCTGGGGCCTGCCCCCCTCAATGCCGAGGAGTATGAAGGGGCGCAGCCACTGCAGTTCGAGTAATGGCCCGATGCGAAACGGGGCGGCACTGCCGCCCTGTCTGCCCGATGTGGTGATCGGGTACTGATGAGCAGCTAGGGATAAGCAGATGAAAAGTCGAATTTTAGAGAAGATCAAGAAGTTGCTGGCCATGGTCGAGCGGGGCAACCCCCATGAGTCAGCCAATGCGATGAAGAAGATCCAGGCGTTGATGGCGGAGCATCAGCTCTCCAGCGAAGACGTGGCCTTGAGCGGAATCGATACCGCCAGCGCCAAGGCGGCCAACAGCAGTAAGAAGCAACCGGGTTGGAGCCATGGCCTGCTCACCATTATCGCCGAGGCGTTTGGGGTTGAAGCGATCTTTCAATGGACTGGCTTTCCGCGCCGCCAGATGCAGGTTGTTTTTATTGGCCCAGCCGAACGGGCGGAAATCGCGGGCTACGTCTATAGCGTGCTGGCTCGCCAGTTGCTGACATCCCGCCGTGAGTTCCTGGCCACGCTGAACAAGCGCATGAAGAGTACGACCAAGACGGCCAGAGCTGACCTGTTTTGCGAGGGATGGTGCCAAGGGGTGTACGGCAAGGTGGTGGCATTGGTACCGAGTGAGCATGAAAACGAGCTGGTTGCCCAGTACAAGGCCAAGCACTTTCCCCATCTGGTCAAGGGCAAGGTCAGAGAGAGCAAGGCGACCAGACGCGATGAGGTGGCTCGCTACGATGGCTATGTAAGCGGCAAACAGGTGGAGCTCAATGCCGGAGTGAAGGGGCAAGAGCAGGCCAAGCTGGAGGCGCTATGAACGCGAATGCCGTCGTCTGGATGGCCCTTAACCTGCTGGCTGGCGTGTTCGCGCTGGCCATCCTTGTGGCTCAGTAACCGAGGTGACATATGGAAAATGTGAAAGCGCTGCTCAATACCAGCGTGGCCGATGCCAAAAGCACATTGGAGTGCGCACTGCAGGGCAACCCGCTGGGAACGCTGGCCGATGCGCAGCTTGCCATCGACTTCATCTACCAATACGGCTACGCCGATGGCCAGAAATCAAGACTGGCCATGCTGAACACCATCGCCAACAAGGCGCGTAAAGCGCTCAAAAAATGAAGGGGAACCGGACATGGTAAAACTGCTGAAAAAGCTACTCAAGTGTCCAGCAGACCGCGATCTGATCCTGGTATGGAGCGAGGTGGTGGGAGAGTACGGGTTAGGTCAGACCCATACAGCCACCAGAATCTATCTCGGTCGGTATGTGGCACTGCGCTGGACGAAGGTTCACATGCCGAGGATCGGCGGCAACTGTTAGTGGACAAAGCGAAACGGGGGCTTGCCCCCGTCTGCCCGGCGTGGTGGCCGAGCACTGATGAGCAGCCGACCTGGGCCCAGGTCTTCACCGCCTCGATAAAGGAGCACGGCGATGACTAAAACAGAGATGGATATTCGGCTTACCAAGATATTCAGCACCGCAGCCATTGCACTGGCTGCCGCTGAAAAACGGGCTGTGTGCAAACAGCTCAAACAGTTTATTAGAGAGGCCCGCGCCCAGGGGTTATTTGCCCTGGCGGGGGAAGCAAGCCAGATGCGCTGGCAACTGGTGGCTGAACTGCAGCAAGCCAGAACGGTGGCGCTGGAGGCCAGTCATGGCCATGTCTAACTGGCAACGACTGCTGGCCTACGTGATGAAGTTTGGCAACCTGAGCCAGCAGCAGGCAGAGCAGTGGCTCGATAGCCATTGCCCTCAGTGGCGCAGTTGGCCTGACGTGATGGCTGCTGGGCAAATCTGGATGAAAAAGACGGGGAGGGGGAATTGAACACCTTAGCTAACAATCAGCCAAATGCTGCGCAGAGTGGTGATCGTACCCGCCTGATCCGTCTGGTTCAGGTTGGCAGGCGTACCCTGGGGCTCGATGAGGAGACCTATCGGGCGTTGCTGGAGCAGCAGAGTGGCAAGCGTTCGGCGGCCGAGTTGACGATCCAGGAGCTGGACAAGGTGCTGCTGGCCATGAAGGGGGCAGGGTTTAAACCGACGGTTAAACGCCCTGTTAAAGGGGCTGTTAAAGCGGGAGGGTACAAGCGTTTAAGCCCGGCCCGTGGGGCCCATGCCAAAACCGCCGAGATAAACGTGATCCGGGCAGTATGGATCACCATGCACCGCCATGGCCTGCTGCGCGATGGCAGTGAGACGGCCTTGAATCACTATGTTGAGCGGCAAACGGTACGGCTTAACAACGGCATCGGCGTGGCAGAGGTGGCCTGGCTCACAGATGGGTTGGCTTACCAGGTGCTTGAGTCGCTGAAAAACTGGCACAAGCGGGAGCTGGTCGCCCGGCTTGTCGCGGCCAAGAAAACCGTCCCCACCAATGGGAAGTCCGGGCGAGTGGCCGGTTATCAGGCCGTTGTGGCGGCGTTTGAGGAGATGAATGATGGACGCTAACGCTGAGAATCTGGACTTGTTCGCCGATGATCATGAGTCGCTGGGGCAGCTTGTCGATCGCCTGGATCAGATCCCGACCACCGAACTGACGGCCAAATGGCCCAAAGCCCTGGCCGAGTTGGTCGATGTGCTGGCCTGCGAGTTGGTCAGAGGGGGAATGGAGCCGGATCTGGCCAAGGCTCAGGCCCGCAAGTTGGCGCTGGTACAGGCCCATTACATGGGGGGCCGTGCCTACTACATCCCCACCGGGGATCATCTCAAAGCCGCGTTGCGTGACCGAGCTATCTGGGACGAGTTCAATGGGCGGAATATCGATGTGCTGGCTCGCAAGCATGGCCTCTCGGTGCCACAGACCTATGCGGTGGTGGCCGAACAGCGCGAACTGACCCGCCGCCGCCATCAGCCTGACATGTTTGGCTATCAATAGAGATGCGACTCACATTAAAGAGAAACCCCGCTGCGGCGGGGTTTTCATTTGGTGACGACTCAATTAGCGTTGATGATGGATTATTCAAGGAGGAATCTATCGGTGTTACGTTCATGCAGCCAGTGCGGTAACTTGGAGGATGATGGAGCCAATGCTTGCTCTGTCTGTCATGGTGCGTTGATTGACCCCGTCGAAGCGGCTAGGCCAGTAAAACCGCATGTGGTGCCAAGAAAGCGCCATCGGAGTATTGGCCCGGTACCCGTGTTGGGAGCTCTGCTGCTGTTGGGTATTGTGCTGTTTCTGGCTCACGTTCATATTGTCAGAGGGTCTACATACCAAGGCCCGTTGTTTGTTGGCCGGTTGTCCGCTGGATTCAGCGAGATGTTTATCAATACCGATGAATTGCTGAATATGCCCATCATTGGGGCTCGTTCACGTTACCCCTTGGGGGTTGCTGCTCTGCAGCGTGTTGGCTTTCTGGAGTCAGACCAGCAGCGTGAAACCCGGATTAAGCAAGAAACAGAGGCGCTGTTTGAGCGCATAAGTAACCCATCAGAGCGATCTGCAGAAGACCAGCTGTATAAGCTCAAGCATGGCCACTATCCAGAACAGTAATTCACACTAACCCACCATAAACCCATGCCATAGAGGCCCCTCGGTACGCTGCTGATAACGCAGTTAACCGAGGGGCCTTTATGTTATCACTCGCACTTAAATGGCTGCTTCGTCCCGATGTGGAAGGGGGCGAAGTCAACCATCACGCTGACCGTGGTGGTCATACCAAGTACGGCATCGCCGATGCCGCCGATGGTAAGAAGGACGGCATGGCCGACCTCGATCGGGATGGGGTACCCGATATCGCTATCGGTGATCTGACCCCGACCCATACCGAGCCCTTTTACCGCCAGAACTACTGGGCTCCCGCCCGCTGTGACCTGATCGCCAGCTTAAGCCCGGCCCTCTCTATCGCCGTGTTTGATGCAGCAGTGCATCACGGGCCGAAACGCGCCATCCAACAGCTGCAGCAGGTCTTGGGGGTGATGGCAGATGGCCGCCTTGGCCCGGTGTCGATTGGCAGGCTCAAGCAGCAACTGGGCGCCAAGGGCGAGGGCCAGTTCCTGCTGGCGCTGATGATGCAGCGGGCCAGCTTCATGCACGGCATTGTGCGTAAAGACCCGAGCCAGTGGGCCAATGCCGATGGCTGGATCAACCGGCTGCTGCGTCTGCAGAGCTACCTCCTTTCCGACGTGGTTGGCGAGGTGGTGGCATGAGCGTGCTGACCATCAAGCAACAGCAGGCGGCGGCCGCGATCCAGGCTGCGGGCTGCTTTGGCATTCCTGAGCTCAAGAACCCCCGTTATCTCGCTTGCTTCAAGGATGGGCGCAAAGCCCATCTCAAGGCCGCTCTGGCCAATCAGATTGCTGACCCGAAGGCGATCCCGCTCTATAGCCACCACAAGACCCGTCAATCCCTGTTCGAGAAAGGGTGGCGTTCGGTGACCGAACTGGATCGCCTGCGGGCCCGTGCCCGTCATTCCCAACCTCAACAAAAGGAAGTCCATCATGCCTGATTCCCTGTTACCTCAAGCGAAGTCTGCCTTCAAAAGCCGCACCGTGATCGGTGGTGTGATTGCCGTGGGGGCCGGTATTGCGGGCCTGTTCGGTGTGCCGGTTGATGCGGGTACCCAAGCCAGCTTGGCATCCACCCTGGTGGATCTGGCCAGTGCGGTGGGTGGCCTGCTCGCCATCTGGGGCCGCATCAAGGCGACCCATACCGTCAAGTAAGAGAGGTCATGTGACAAACCTCATAGACCGTGCCCAGCTGGCCGATGCCGATCGGACTGGGCGCATTATCGAAGCCCACCAGAACAGGGCAAGGCCACACGGCGATGGTATCTGCTGCGATTGTGACGAAGCCATCCCGCCCTCCCGCCTTGCAGCCGAGCCTGGTGCCGATCGCTGTATAGAGTGCCAGACCCTGTATGAGCGCAAGGAGGCGACCCGTGTGGGAATTCATCGTTAAGAACTGGGGGCCGCTCTATGCGTTGGCCAGCCTGGTGGGTCTGGTGGTCATCATCTTGCTCTCCAAAACCTACGCCAAGCGCGAAGACCTCACTGCCCTGGTGCAGAGAGTCCAGCGGGTGGAGCAGGTACTGGCTGACCTGCCGAGCGAGCGTGAGCTGCACAAGCTGCAGTTGGAGATCAGCGAGTTGCGGGGGGAGTTGCGGGAGGTGAAGCCGGAGCTGCGCCAAGCCCGTCGCCTTGCCGATCTGCTGTTGGAAAATGAACTCAAGGAGAAGGCATGAGTATTCAAGCGATATTGGACGCCCAGCAGCGACTGGTGATCCTGCGCTCCCTGCTGGATATCGGTGGTGCCGCCAACGAGTCAATCCTCAATGACTGCCTCGACCAGCTGGGAACCGGCCGGGTGACGCGGGATCGGGTGAAGACCCTGCTGGCCTGGCTGGAAGAGCAGGGGCTGGTGCGCATCGAGCGACTGGCCACGGTGCAGGTGGCTCACCTGACCGGTCGGGGCCAGGACGCGGCAGAGGGCCGGGCAACGGTGCCCGGCGTCAAGAAGCCCCGAGCGGAGGATTAAGCATGGCCGAGAAACCGACCCGAGGCCGCGCCAGCAAGGTGTGGCTGCTGCCTGAGTCCATCCGCAACGCGCTCAACGAGATGCTGCGGGACAAGGGCAACAGTCAGGCCGCCATCCTGGATGAAATCAACGGCCTGATCGAGGAGGCGGGGTTGCCCGATGATCTCAAGCTCTCCCGCTCCGGGTTAAGCCGTCATGCCAGCCAGGTTGAACAGGTCGGCCAGCACCTGCGGGATTTGCGCGAAACCACGGCCGCCTTGACCTCCCAGCTTGGCGACAAGCCGATGGGGGAGACCACCAAGCTCATTCTGGAGCTGGGCCGTTCCCAGTTGTTCAAGGCGATGCTGGCTCAGGTGCAGAACCCGGAGGAGGCGGTGGATATCGACATGCTGAAAAACGCCATGCTGGCGGCTCAGCGGCTCGAATCGACCGCGATGCAGAGTCATAAGCGGGAGACGGAACTACGGCAGTTGTTCATGGAAGAACAAAAGAAAAAATTGGATGCCATGCCCATCAATGCTGGTGTGACAGAAGCAACTAAACAGGCCATTCGTGAAGCCCTGGGGATTGTGTAATGGGCCAATTCAAGGGAAATGCCAAAATCATCCCAGCCAATCCGGATGCGATCTTTCTGCCTTATCAGGGCAGGTGGATACAGGACAATAGCCGTCTGAAGCTCATGGAAAAGGGGCGTCAGATAGGGTTGTCATGGTCAACTGGCTATGCCGCAGCCGAACGAACTGCTGCGGTGGGGGCAAGACATGATCAGTGGGTTAGTAGTCGTGATGACCTTCAGGCTCGGCTGTTCATCGAAGACTGCAAGATGTGGGCGGGCATCATGGGGCTGGCGGCCAAGGATCTGGGGGAAGTCGTTATCGACCCGAAGGAACGCATTTCAGCCTATGTGTTGCAATTTGCTAGTGGTAAACGGATTCATTCCATGAGCTCCAATCCGGATGCGCAGGCTGGTAAGCGTGGAGGCCGTATTCTGGATGAGTTTGCTCTTCATCCAGACCCACGCAAGTTATGGAGTATCGCATATCCCGGGATTACCTGGGGCGGCAGTATGGAGGTGATCAGTACCCACCGTGGCAGCCACAACTTTTTCAATCAGTTGATCCGAGAAGCCAGAGAAAACGGCAATCCAAAGGGGATCAGTCTGCATCGAGTCACACTTCAAGATGCTCTAGAGCAAGGGTTCCTTTTCAAATTGCAGCAGATGCTGCCTGCGGATGATGAACGTCAGGCTATGGACGAGGCTGGCTATTTTGATTTCGTCAGAGCCGGATGTGCAGATGAGGAGTCGTTCCAGCAAGAGTACATGTGCCAGCCAGCGGATGACGATGTGGCATTCCTGGAATATGACCTAATAGCGTCTGCTGAATATGCGTCTGATGTGGACTGGCGGCAATGCGAGAACGGTCAGTTGTATGCCGGTGTTGATATTGGCCGCAAACACGACTTGACAGTGTTGTGGATCGTCGAGCGGCTGGGGGATGTGCTTTATACCAGGCATGTCGAACGGTTACAGAACATGCGTAAGTCTGATCAAGAGAAGATTATCTGGCCATGGTTTCAACGTTGCCAACGGATCTGTATTGATGCTACCGGCCTAGGGATTGGTTGGGCTGATGATGCACAAGATAAATTCGGCGCCGGTAAAGTTGAAGCCGTCAACTTTACCTCCTCAGTCAAAGAGTCTTTGGCCTATCCCGTTCGGTCAGCAATGGAAGACCGTCGGCTCCGTATTCCATATGAACCGGCCACTCGTGCTGCTCTGCGACAAGTGACAAAACAGGTGACTTCATCGGGTAATGTGCGTTTTACCGCCGAACGGACAGCGGATGGCCATGCTGACGAGTTTTGGGCTCTGGGGTTGGCCGTTCACGCGGCATCTTCTCCTGGCCCTAGCATTGAGTTCACCCCCTTACCAGGTAAACACGACAAGGGGCGTAACGATGACTATCACCGATATGAGCGAGGAGCCTGGTAATGGGCAGGATCATTGATATCCATGGCAAAGCCATGAGTCTGGAAAAAGAGCCGCAGACCGAGAACGATGCCAAGTTGGCCCAGCTGCGCCGTCACTACAGCGATCACCCGACCATCGGGCTGACCCCCGGCAAAGCGGCTGCGGCGCTGAAAGAGGCCGAGGAAGGGGGCCTGATCGCACAGTGCGAGCTGGCCGAAGACATGGAGGAGAAGGATGCCCACCTGCAGAGCGAGCTCGGCAAACGCCGCCGTGCCCTGCTTGGGGTGAGCTGGACAATCGAGCCACCCCGCAACGCCACCCCGGCCGAGAAGCGTGATGCCGAGCTTATCCGGGAGCTGCTGGAGGACTTCACCTGGTTGGATGATGCCATCTTTGACGCCACCGACGGGATCCTCAAGGGGTTCAGTGCCCAGGAGTTCAGCGGCTGGGAGATGGTCGAGGGGCTGCAAATCCCCAAGGGTATCATCTGGCGCGACCCTGCCTGGTTCCAGACCCACCCGGACGATCGCAATCAGCTGCGCTTGCGAGACGGCAGCCAGGAAGGGGTTGCCCTCAACCCGTTTGGCTGGCTGCTGCACAAGGCCAAGTCCAAATCGGGGTATCTGGCCCGCACCGGCCTTGTCCGCACCTTGGTCTGGCCGTTCCTGTTCAAGAACTACAGTGTGCGGGATCTTGCCGAGTTTCTGGAGATCTACGGCCTGCCGGTGCGGCTTGGCAAATACCCGGAAGGGGCGACCGAGAAAGAGAAGGCCACCCTGCTGCAGGCGGTGCTCTCCATCGGTCATAACGCCGGGGGCATTATCCCGCGCGGGATGGAGATTGAGTTCCAGAACGCCGCCAGCGGTCAGGCTGATCCCTTCGTGGTGATGATGGATTGGTGCGAGCGTTCCATGAGCAAGGCCATCCTGGGGGGCACCTTGACCTCACAAGCCGATGGCAAGAGCTCGACCAATGCCCTGGGCAATGTCCATAACGAGGTGCGTCAGGAGGTACGGGATGCCGACCTGCGTCAGTTGGCCGCTACCCTGACCCGCGATCTGGTTTATCCGCTCTATGCCCTGAACGGCAAGAGCTACCAGGGCCCGCGCCGCTGCCCCCGGTTGGAGTTTGATGTGACCGAGCCGGAGGATATGCGCGATTTGGCATATCCGCTGCGGGCCCTGGTGGGGATGGGAATGCAGATCCCGGCGCAGTGGGTGCGGGATAAGTTGCAGATCCCGGCCCCCAAAGAGGGGGAAGAGGTACTGATCATCGTGGACAAACAGGCCGGGCAGGGAGAGGCCGCGCTTAAAGCAAAGGGACTGGCCGCGCTGGCTGCAAGCAAAGGTGAGGCCGACAAGGGGGATAACAACGATGCCCAGTTGGCCCGGCTGCAGGCCGAGGCGGCCCCTCTGCTGGCTGGGATGACCGATGCTGTCCAGGCGCTGGTGATGCAGGCCACTACCCTGGAAGAGATCCGGGATGGCTTGTTGGCGCTGGAACCAGAGCTCAGCCATGACGAGCTGGGGGCGCTGATGGCGCAAGCCATCGCCGCCAGCGAGCTGCTCGGTATGCTTGAGATGGAGGAGGGCCGCTGATGCCCGTTCGCTATGGTTCCTTGCCCTTTGCCGAGGCGATCGCCTTCTTTCGCCAGAAGCTGGATATGCCAAGCGAACGCTGGGCCGATGTGTGGCGCGATGCCCATAACCGCGCCTTTATGGTGGCGGGGGCCACCAAGACCGATCTGTTGGCTGACCTGCGCGGGGCGGTAGACAAGGCGATCAGTGAAGGGCAATCAATCGGGGCTTTTCAGAAGGCGTTCAAGGAGATTGTGGCCCGCCACGGTTGGGAGCATACCGGCCCGGCGTCGTGGCGCTCCCGCGTCATCTTCGAGACCAACCTGCGCCAGAGCTATAACGCCGGGCGTGAGGAACAGATCCAGCGTATCAAGCACAAACGCCCCTATGCGCTCTATCGTCATGGGGACTCCGAGCACCCCCGTGAGTTGCACCTCAAGTGGAACAACCTAGTGCTGCCGGTTGATCACCCCTGGTGGGAGACGCACAGCCCCAGCAACGGCTATGGCTGCAAGTGCAAGAAGTTCTTGCTCTCCGAGGCCGACCTCAAGCGGCGCGGCTTGGCGGTCGGCAAGGCCCCGGACGATGGCGAATATGAGTGGGTGGACAAGGCCACCGGGGAGTTGCACAAGATCCCCAGAGGTATCGACCCCGGCTTTGATTATCGGCCCCAGACTCCGGCAGACCTGACCAAGGTGGTGGCCAAGCGCGAAGCGGCCAAGCCTGCGTTGGCCGAGCGCCTGCCAGAGCGGATAGTGGAGAGTGCCTTCTCCAGCGTCAAAGGTGTCACCGCCCAGGGGTTGAGTGATCTGCTGGCCAAGTTGCCAGCTCCCCAGCGCGAACCCTTGGCGGCGTTCCTCAAGGCGCATCCGGTCAAAACGCTGTTTATCAAGCAGAGCGAGATGGGGAAAGGGGCTGCCAGCCTGAAGGTAGCACCTGCGATAGGTGAATATCTGGGGATGGATCCTAACAGTGTCAGGGCTTGGTACACCTTGCGTGGAGCAACCAAGACCAACGGCTTTACCTTTGCACAGGCCGACCATGTGGTGATTAAAGTGGCAGCCAGCGATAAGCTGGGTGGTGTGGATATGCAGGCAGTACAGGCGGCGGTTGCTCAAGTTATCTCGGATGCCAAGGCTAACCAGGGCCCACGAACCTGGCAGCCACGCGGTAGCAGTGGGGACTCATTCCGCTTACACTGGAGTATATCGTCTAATGTTGGTGACACCCTGGGGCCCGCTGCCCAGCGCATCTCTACCTGGTTGCATGAGCTTGGCCATCAAGTTCACTTTTGGGCAGGAGAGCCGGATCTCAGCAGGCTGGGATTGCTGACTGAATATGGCGCCAAGAGTCGCCGCGAAAAGGCTGCAGAAGCATTTGCCGCGTGGGTTCTGGCCAGAGAGCAGTTGATGGAGCACTACCCAGAGCTGGCCGCCCAAGTCGAAGCCATGCTGACAAAGGCCGCCCAGGCTACCACCAAATCCAAATGACGATGGCAAGGAGTGAACAATGAAGCTATTGGAGCAAGCAAACGCCTTGTTTGAGTCGGGTGATCTGCTAACGCTGGATGATGTCAAAACGCTGGCATCACTTTGTGCCAAGGCATCTGGCAAAGAGGCCGAGTATCTGGGGGATCTCTGGTCTGCAGCGTTGCTCAATGCCGATGAACAGGCATTCGCCTACATGATAGGGATGGAGGAGGATGCCTGATGGCCGGTAGCTTTATTGCCATCAGCCACCATGGGGTGGCCGATGCCCACGAACTGCTGGCCAAGCTCTACCAGCAAACCGGTGATCTCAGTGAGCCGCTGGCCGATATTGGCGAAGGGCTGCAGCTGTCGCACCGGGATCGCTGGGATGCCCAAGAGAACCCGGAAGGAGAGCCCTGGGCCCCGCTCTCGGAGAAGTACCGTGCCCGCAAGCCGCGTCATGTCGATGAGATACTGCGTCTGAACGACGATCTGCGCGATACCCTCGACTATCAGGTCGATCCCCAGACCCTCTACTTTGGCACGCCCATGGTATACGGTGCCGCCCACCAGTTCGGTCGTCCCGAGATCAACCTACCAGAGCGCCGTGTTCTGGGGCTGTCAGAAGGGGATAAACAGAGCGTGCTGGAGACGCTGGAGGGATATTTGGTCATCGAGGCTCCGTGAGCTTCTGGGCGCCTCTGGTGCCCCTTGCGGCTACGATGGCATGTCTACCCTCTCAATAGGTCAGGAAAATGGCGTTTAAACACCATTAAACAGTGTCGCCGCCCCCCAGCTTACCCTCCGATCCATGCCGTGATGCAGTAACCCACCATAAACCCCACCCAATTCTCAGTTCGATGACACTGGCCGCAATGAGGTTTGCTGTGACCAGCCGGAGTGAGAGTGATGTCCCTATCTGCCACCAGTTCCGCCATTGCCGTGGCCATCTTGAATGCAAGACCAACCGCCCTGGGGTTGGCCGTGCTCGATGCAGCCCTTGGCCCGAGCGAAGACGGTTGGTACCAGTTGCTGCCGGTCGGCCCGTTCAAGGCCCGCGATGGCCGCCCCTTTGATGTTCCTGGTGGTCACTGGCAGCTCGACAAGAGCATCGCCACCACCCTGATCAATCGAGCCAAAGCGCTCGGGCAAGACATCCTGATCGACTACGACCACCAGACCCTCCATATCGAAAAGACTGGCAAGGAGGCTCCGGCTGCCGGTTGGTTCAACGGTGACGAGATCGAATGGCGTGAGGGGCAGGGCCTCTTTATCAAACCGCGCTGGACGGATCGTGCCGCTGCCCTGGTGGCTGCCAAAGAGTACCGATTCCTTTCTGCCGTCTTTCCCTATGACGCCCAGGGCCGCCCGCTGGAACTGCGGATGGCCGCCATCACCAATGATCCCGGTGTGGTGGGTATGCAGGCTCTGGCGGCGCTCAGTGCGCTACCCGCTTCCCAACCTGGCCAGCTGGCCAACCCCTCCAAGGAGACATCCATGAATGAACTGCTGAAAAAGCTGTTGGCCAAGCTCGGCATCGAGCTGACCGGCGATCCCACTGATGAGCAACTGCAGAAGGCGCTCACCGAGCTCGATAGCCTGCAGGCCAGCGCCAAGAAAGCGCCGGAGCTGGAGGCAGCACTCACTGCCGAGAAGGCATCGCTGGCCGCGCTCAAAGCGCAGCCGGGTGGCCAAGTTGACCTGGCGCAATTCGTGCCGGTGGCGACCTATAACGCCCTGGTTGCCCAGGTAGCGAGTTTAAGCGCCAAGGTGGAAACCACGGATGCCGCAACCCTGATCAAGGAAGCCCGTACCCAGGGCAAGGTGGTGGCCGCCGAAGAGGAGTATTTGACCGCCTATGCCTCCCAGAAAGGGGTGGCTGCCCTCAAGGCGTTGCTGGATCCCCGTCCGGCGATTGCCGCACTGTCCGCCAGCCAGACCACTCAGGTGACCCTGCCCGAGAAGAAGGGGGATGCGGTGCTTTCGGCGGATGACAAGTATGCCGCCGACCAGCTCGGTATCAGCCACGAGGAGTTTGCCAAGGCCAAGCAGGCTTAAGCGCAGACCCTACCACGCCATTTATCCAGAGAAGGAACACCCGTATGGCCATGATTACACCCGCGCTGTTGCAGTCCCTCTTCACCGGCTTCAAGAAGAACTTTGAAGACGCCAAGAGTGAAGCGCCTGCCCAGTACACCAAGATCGCCACCGTGATCAAATCGACTACCAAGTCCAACACCTATGGCTGGTTGGGCAAGTTCCCCAATCTGCGTAAGTGGGTCGGTGATCGGGTGATCGAGTCGATGAAGGCGCACGGTTACCAGATCGTCAACGAAGACTTCGAGGCCACCGTCGGCGTCGATCGCAACGATATCGAAGATGACGAGCTGGGTATCTACGCGCCGATGTTTGCCGAGATGGGCCGCTCGGCGGGCATTCACCCCGATGAGCTCTGTTTCGGTCTGCTCGGTGCTGGCTTCACCACGCCTTGCTATGACGGGCAGTATTTCTTCGACACCGATCATCCGGTCTATCCCAAGGCCGATGGCACAGGTACCCCTGTCTTGACTGCCAACGTGGTGGTGGATGCCGGTTATCAGGGGGAGCCCTGGTTCTTGCTCGATACCAGCCGCGCCCTCAAGCCGGTCATCTTCCAGGATCGCAAGTCACCGCAGCTGATTGCCATGACCAAGATCGATGACGAAGCGGTATTCACCCGCAAGGAGTTCCGCTACGGGGTCGATTGCCGCGATGCCGCAGGCTTTGGCTTCTGGCAACTGGCCTTTGCCAACAAGCGGGCGCTGACCCCCGACAACCTGTGGGATGCCTACTCCAAGATGCGGGAGTTTCAGGCTGATGGCGGCCGCAAGCTCGGGGTGAAGGCCACCATGTTGGTGGTACATCCCTCCCTTGAGAAGCTGGCGACCCAGATGCTGGAGCGAGAGCTGTCGAACAGCAGCAGCAACGAGCTGAAAGGCAAGTTGGAGCTGGTGGTGGCTGACTACCTCTAACCCTGCGTTATGCCTGTTTAAAGCGGGGTTAAACAGCTGCCTGGCACTGTTTAACCCCCGGTTTAAACAGCCTCTCTATCAGATATGACGAGGAAAACATGAGATGGAACAAGAGATGGAACTGGCTATTCGAGTGGGGATTACGTCAACAGTTCGTCAGGTCTATTTTCGCGCGGGCCTGCCGATTGTACCGGGCAAGTCTGAGATGGTTGTGTCGCCTGAGCAGTGCGCGACCCTGGAGAACGACCCGCGTCTGGTGGTCGTCCGGTTGGCTGAAGACACCAGCCTTCAGGCAGGTGATGCACCATCGGCGCCTGGGGATCTGGACGCAACACTGGGCGTCCTGACCGGTTCGGGCTATCTGGCAGGGGTTGCCACCTTGGCTGGCAAGGTCACGCCGCTGGCCGAGATGAAGGTCGATGAGCTGCGCGAGCTGGCGCTGCAGATGGGTATCCCGGAGGCGGCCAAGCTCAAGAAGGCCGAACTGGTGACAGCGATCGCCGCGACCGAAGTGCAATACCCAGTCAAGGATGAGCAGTCATCTGGCCAGAACGGAGAGCAGTGATATGTACGCCAGCGTCAATGACATGGTGATCCGCTTTGGCGAGGCCGAGTTGCTGCGCCTGGCCATGACGCCGACCGGTGAGCTGGATCAGGCGGCCATCACCATCGCCCTGCAGGATGCAGGCGCCTTGATCGATGGCTATCTGGCGGGTCGCTATCCCTTGCCGCTGGCCCATATCCCGAGTGCCCTGGTACCTATCTGCGCCGATATCGCCCGTCACCGTCTCTATGGTGAACAGGCCCCGGAGCAGATAGCCAAGCGCAACGAGGCGGCCCTGGCCTTTCTGAAATCGGTTGGCAAGGGGGAGCTGGCGCTGGGGTTGGCATCCGATGGCGCCACCCTGGAGAGCCAGAACCTGGCTCAACTGCAGTCGGATGGGCGGGTGTTCGGGCGGGATAAGGGGGGCTTTCTATGAGCCAACCCGCCAACCAGTCTGGTACCGAACTCGACTACCTGCAGGCGGGCGAGCGGCTGCGTGAGTTGCTGGCCCCCCTGAAAACCAAGGGGCTCAAGGAGGTGTTTGTGGCCACCGATGTGGCGGCCATCGCCAATCTGGGCCAGCACAGTCCGGCGGTGCATGTGGTCTATCAGGGCGAACGTGAGAGCGAAGGCACCCAGTCAGGCCGGGCCAGCAGCTTTGATCAACTCTGGTTGCTGGTGCTGGTGCATCGTGCCAGCCCCAGGGAGGTCAGTGCCGGAGTGTGGCTTGCCCGCATCCTGCAGGCCGTCAGTGGGCGAGCATGTGGTGACAGTACCTTTCGCCGCGAAACCCCACCGGTCAAACCCAGTTACAGCGGCGGTGCGGCTTATTTGCCGCTTGCCTTTACTACCCGAGTGAAATTCAAAGGAGAGCGATGATGAGCGAAACACTGCACCTGGAAGGGGATCTCTTTATCGAGACCTTTACCAACGGGGTCTCGGCCGGGGTGATTGGCCCCATCGATGTGGATAGCCTGGAAGTGAAACCCGACAGCCAGAAGATCTCGATTCCCAGCAAGCGCAAGGGGCAATACGGTCAGGCGCGGGAGAACTACCACATTCCCAAGCCTGCCATGGTCACCATCAAGACCACCGAGATCCCGCCCGTGCTGCTGGCCGCCGCCTTTATGGGTCTGGAGAGCCCCATCAATCAGGGGGCCGGGACGATGACTGATCTGCCAGTGACCCTGCCCGCCTGGCCGAAGTGGGCCCAGCTGGGCAAGAGCAATATTGCCGCAACCGGTCTGGCGATCAAGGAAGGGGCCACGGCGCTGGTAGTGGGTACCGATATCGAGGTCAACTATGCGCTCGGGCTGGTACGGGCGATCAAGGGTGGCTCGGTGGCGGACGGCGGCAGCCTGACGGTCAGCGGTACCTATAACGCGGTGACTGGTACCCGCATCGCGGGCAACATCCAGCCGGAGATCAAGGCGCGACTGCTGCTTGATGGCCGCAGTATCGTCAGTGGCGAAGCCATCAAACTGACAGTGCCCCGTGCCAGCTTGTCCCCCAAGAAGGCGGTGGACTTTATGAGCGACAAGCCCATCGAGATCGAGCTGGAGGGGGAGCTGCTGGCCGTGGATGGCGAGACCGCCCCCTTCTATGTGGATCGACCGGTCACCGTTTAACCCCTGCTTGTTGTTCAACCGACTCAAAGGCCCCGATCGCTCGGGGCCTTTGCTTATGACTAATCCGCCATAAACCCGCCCATCCCTGCCCATCCTGCACCATATGGCAATCGGCCCAGTAGCCTTATGAGCGCAGGAAATCTGATGAGCACCAACACCACCCTCAAACTTGCCCTGGAGCTGGCGGCCAAAGTCACCGGCCGGGAAGACTTGGCCGCGTTGGCGAGTGAGGTGCAGGAGCTGGGCCCTATCTCAGACGAGACGGCCGCCGAAACGGCGCAGTTGGCCGAGAGCCTCGAATCGTTAAGCCGCCAGCAGGCGCTGATCCAGCAGTTCAATGACTCAAAAGCCGCCCTGACCCAGCTCGAACTGGCGACCGTGCTCAGTCGTGACAAGCTGGAGCAGTTGCGCCGCTCCAGCCAAGCAGGCGCCGGTGATGCCAAGGCGCTGGCCGAACAAGAGCGGTTGCTGGCTTCCGAGGTCAAGCAACTGGAGCGCCAGCTGGTCGCTCAGTCCGCCAGTCATACCCGCCTCCATGCAGGGCTCAAGCAGTCCGGGCTCGATACCAAGAACCTTGCCCAGGAACAGCAGCGCCTGCAGCGTGAGCTGACCAAGAGTGTCGCCCAGACCGAGCGGCTGGGGCGCGAGTTTAGCCAGGGTAGTCAGCAGGCCGGTGGCTTGCAGGGGGCCATCGGCAGCCTGACCGGGCGCCTAGTGGCGTTGGCTGGTACCTGGTTTGGTATCCAGACCCTTACCACCCAACTGATGGCCATGTTCCAGACTGGCGACCAAGCCGAGCGCCTCGATGTGCAGCTCAAGGCGGTGATGGGGTCGATTGCCGGTGGCAAAGAGGCGTCAGCCTGGATCCAAGACTTTGCCAAGAACACCCCCCTGCAGCTTAGTGAAGTCACCCAGGTATTCGTGCGGCTCAAGGCGTTCGGCATCGACCCCATGGCTGGGGCCATGCAGGGCATTGTCGATCAAGCGTTCAAATTGGGCGGCGGTTTTGAAGAGGTGCAGGGCATCTCCCTGGCGCTCGGCCAAGCCTGGGCCAAGCAGAAATTGCAGGGGGAGGAGATCCTGCAGCTGATTGAGCGGGGCGTGCCTGTCTGGCAGATGTTGGAGCAGGTAACTGGCAAGAATACTGCCGAGCTGCAGAAGCTCTCTGAGGCGGGCAAGTTGGGCCGCGAGACCATCTCCGCCCTGATGAACGAGATTGCTGCCCAATCGCGTGGTGCGGCAGCAGACAACATGAGCCTGCTCTCCGGGCTTATCTCCAATGCCCAGGATAATCTCGCCAAGTTTTACCGGATGGTGGCCGAGAGCGGGGCGCTGGCCTGGCTCAAAAAACAGCTGGCCAACCTTAATGCCGAATTTGAGGCGATGGCCAGGGATGGCCGCCTGCAGGAGTGGGCCAAGCGCCTCTCCGATGGCTTTATCACCATGGGGGAAACCCTCAAGTCGCTGATCCAGACCCTCTATGAGTGGCGCACCGCGCTGACCGTGCTGGCCCAGGCTTGGGTCGGCCTGAAAATCACGGGCTGGATGGGTGATCTGCGCAGCCTCTATGCCCAGTTTATTGCCATGCCTGTGGCGACCGCGACAGCAGCAGGCGGTATGACCACTGTGGGCACAGCAGCAGCTGGGGCTGCCATCGGGGTCAGGGTGCTGGGCGCCGCCGTCAAGGGGCTACTGGCCGCCGTTGCGGTCGAGTCCATCATCCAGATCACACAGTTCGCCTCCGCCCTGCGTCAGCTGGTGCAGGCTGAGCTGGCACTCCGGGAGGCGCAAGCGCTGCGCTCCGAGACTCAGGCCCGCCTCAATGGCCAGTTTGCCGCCTTGTCAACGGAGCTCGGTGTTGCCATCACCAGCATGGCGGATCTCGATCGCCTGGTCGCCGAGGGCAAGGTGCATTACGACGAGGCCACTGGAAGCTGGCGACAAGGCGCTGCAGTCGTTAAAGCGCTGGGGGATGAGGCAAAGAGTACCCGTGATTATCTGGCCGAGATTAATGCAGTGGCCAAGCAAACCGCCGCTGATGGCCCAGCCAAGCTGGCCAAGGCGTTTGAGGTGCTGGGGTTGGACTTCGAACGAGCCAATGGCCGTATCGGTGAGGGATTTCAGAAGACCATCGGCGCCCTGGATGTATTGGTGGCGCACACGGGCGCCAGTAGTGCCGCCATCGAGGAGGCGCTGGCCGCCGCCTACAACAGCGCCAAGACCACTGCCGAGATCGATGCGGTGATCGCGCGTCAGAAGCAACTGGCCGCCCAGGGCAAAATCACCGGGGATGCGCTGGCCCGCTCCATGGCCATCGCCGCCGATGCCATGGCCAAGGTGAAAGGGGGGAGCGGAGAGGCCAAAAAAGCTGTTGCTGCGATTGGTGATGGCTTTGACGAAGCGGCCGCACGGGCCAAAAGCGCCACCGATGCGATGCGCTCGGGGCTTAAAGGGGTTCAGGATGAAGCCAAGCAGACCAATGCCAGCCTCACCAGTAGCGGCGGGGGCGGTGGTCGAGGCGATATCACCCGCACCGTCAATGCCGGTTCTTTCTACTACAAGAGCGTGGATATCAACAGCCTGCGTGGTAATGCCGAGGGGTTGGCCAATACCCTGGCCGGGGTGGAGGAGGAGCTGGCCCGCTACAGCCAGAAGGTTAAGGACATTCCGGCCTACAGCGAGTGGAGCAAGTATTACGGCGAGAAGTTCCAAAAGGAGATGGAGGTCATGCGGGCTCGCCTCAAGGAGGAGCTCGGCAAGGCTCTTGCCAAGGAGAGTGCCAAAACCAATCAGGCCGCCGCCCAGCCACCAGTCACAACTGTAGAGCAGCCAGCCCCTGGCCCCAACACCCCAGGGACACGCAGGCCCTTGTCCGAGCGGATCACCATCGAGCTCAAAGGGGCAGGGGGATCGGCCGAACTGCAGGCCGATGAGGCCAATGCGAATGCCCTGATCTCTCTTCTTAAACAGCAAGGACTTCGCCAATGAACGTGACCTTAAACAGCGTGCTGCTGCCAGATGATCTGGTCTGGCGCGACGAGTTCGAGTGGGCGCCGGTCGAGCAGGTGGTGACCACGACCCTGAGCGGCGCCCTGTTGGTGGAGGAGACCGCCAAGCCAGAGGGTCGGCCGCTGACCCTGAGCGGGCATTGCTCCCGCGCCAAGGTGCAGGAGCTCAAGGTGCTGGAGGCGCAGGTGGCCCAGCTGATGACGTTGACCCTGCTCGATGGCGTGGCCCGCACCGTGGTGTGGCGCCGCCCCGGTGTGGTGGCCACCCCACTGGTCGAGATGGCCGACCCGGAAGGGGGCGATCCCTATGCCCTGACCCTGAATCTGACCGAAATTGAGCGCGGAGAGTAACCCCATGACCATTCTATCTGGCGATATCAAGCTGATGGCCAGCCAGCGGATGACGGACACTGACGATGGTGGTGGCCGCATCACTGGCAAGGAGATCGTCAGCGGCGAACATAACTCAATGTTTCCCGATATCAGCGATCTGGATCGGGCCTATGGGGTGGTGAACCTGCGCAAGGTATTTCTGGCGGTGCAGACTGACGACACCGACACCTACTATGGTGCGAATGCCGCCGTGCTGCTTCCGCCCTACGATCCGAACGTGGGCCTTGCCCTGATGACCACCAAAGACCATCACGACACCCGCAACAACGCCCGCGATGTGGTGGAGCGTTATCTGGCGCGTGGCCCGAAGTGGCAGGGTTTTCTCTACGATACCCAGCTGGAAGGGCAGCGGGCGATCCGCTTCTTCCAGCGGGTTGAGGCGCGATTGCCGGAGGTTGGCGAAACCCTGGTGATGGTCGGCAACGAGAACAAGGCCGGGGAGTTCGAGCAGTATGTGCGGGTGCTGGATGTAACCCAGAAGCTGACCAAGTTCCAGATCCCTGGTGTACCCGAGTTCACCCGCAACGTGGTCACCTGCACCCTGGCGGATCCGCTGCGCTTCACCTTCGAGGGTGAGCAGCCGACCCCCTATGATGTGGTGACCAACCCCAAGACTGCCCTGCGCGAAACCGTGGTGGCCGATGCGGCCAACTACTTTGCATCTACCCGGATGGTGGAAGATGCCGCCTTTGGCTCGATGCAGGTACGGGCCAAGACCATTTTCACCCAGCTGGTGCCTGCGGCCCGCAGCGAGACCCCCGCGGTGGATCTGACTGCTGCCGGTGAGCTGGCCAGCCTGGTGGATTCTGGCCGTGGGCTGGTGAGCATCAACACCGCCGCCGTGATCTCCCCGAGCCGTGGCCTGTTCCTGGGCAGCGGCGCCAAGCCTGGCACGGTGACCATCACCATCGGCGCGGCCACCATCACCGACAAGGGGGGCGAGCTGGTTGTTGCCGGGTCGGTGGTCGGCTCCATCGACTATGGCCGTGGCCAGCTGGAGTTCAATGCCCAGTGCCCGAACTACGGCACCCAGAGCAAGACCGTCTCTTTCTGGCCAGCGGCCCGCCCTGCCCGTATCGCTGACACGGCGCGGATCGAGGTCAAGGCCAACAACCGGGGCTATGCCTACACCATCACCCTGCATCCGACCCCGGCGCCTGGCACCACTACCGTCAGCTTTATGGCGCAAGGCAAATGGTATGACCTGAAAGACAACGGGCGCGGGGAGCTGCTGGGCATCGACCGCTCTTATGGCTCTGGCACCATCAACCTGGCCACCGGTTCGGTGATGCTGACCCTGGGC
This sequence comes from uncultured Aeromonas sp., assembly GCA_945957575.1. Classification (GTDB taxonomy): domain Bacteria; phylum Pseudomonadota; class Gammaproteobacteria; order Enterobacterales; family Aeromonadaceae; genus Aeromonas. The sequence goes on from CAMFLW010000002.1 coordinate 49,266, forward strand.
GCCCTGCCGGATGTGGATACCTCCATCATGTTCAGCTGGGCCACCCCGGTGAACTACACCAACCGCAGCGGGCAGGCCATCAGCATCGGCAAAAGCGCCTGGCAGCTCCCCCACAAAGGGATCACCCCCAAGAGCGTGATCCTTACCTGGGGCGATGGCAAGCGGGCCACCGATGTGGCGGGGGACGGCAAGATAAGCGGCGATATCACCGGCATCATCAACTATGCCGAGGGGATCATCGACCTGGAGCACGTTACCTTGCCCGCCTTGGGTCAGGAGTACGCCGCCCAGTACCAGTACGGTGAGCCGGTGACCGAGCGCCATATCGAACCTGGTCGCCTCAATACCCCCGGCCAGGTGGGGCACCTCTCCATCACCCTGGACGGCAAGGACGGTGGCGGCGCCCACAACCTCACACCGGGATCGGTGCGGGTCAAGTTCAACGCCCTCTATCACAAGTTCGATGTGGACGATCAGGAGCTGGTGATCCAGACCCGTGATCCCATCATCACCCTGCGCGATGACGGGCTGGGCAAGCTGATCGATGCCAGCGGTGTGGTGCTGGGTGCCATCGACTACGGCGCGGGAACCCTGCACTTTATGCCGGATGGCTCCAGCCCCTTGCCCAAGCCGAAATATGCCTGGGTGACCGTGGGCACCCGCTGGGAAGGCAACAACCAGATCGCGGTGCAGCGCTGGACGATGACCGGTATCGAGTACCACAACACCGCCTATACCTTCCCAGACGGCGAACAGGGGTGGGTGGATGTGACCTACCGCAACAACAACAGCGCCGAGGCCCAGAATGCCACTCTGACCGCCCAGGCGCTGCGCATAGACGTTACCCCAGGCTTTGCCGAGGCGATCCTGGAGGGGTCGATGCGCTTCACCCTGGGCGGCTCTACCTACGTTGACCGGCAAGGCGTGCTCTACCGCGACCCGGATCCCTCAACCGGGGCAGGCATCCAGGCTGGCACCATCGACTACTCCAACGGGTTGGCGGTGCTGGCCGACTGGGCAGCCGGGCAACCGGCCCAGCCATCGCTCCAGAGCCTGGCCACCTCATTCAGTGCCCAGTCGGTGGATGCGGTGACGTTCCGCACCCCAGGCGCACCCTTGGCACCGGGCAGCCTCTATATCAGCGCCAACACCGCGAGCGGGCGCCGTATCGAGGCCACGGCAGACGGGGACGGGTTTTTCACCACAACCGACATGGATGGCAAGGTGAACTACCAGACCGGCATTGTTACCGTGCGCTTTGGCCGCAAGGTCACGGCGGCGGGCAACGAGACCCAGCCATGGTATGACGCCGAACAGGTGGGGGAGGATGGCAAGATTTGGAAGCCGATCAGCGTGGTGGCCGACTCCATCCGCTTCAACTGCGTGGTGTTCAGCTATCTGCCGCTCGATGCCGACATTATCGGACTGGATCCGGTGCGGCTGCCGTCTGATGGCCGGGTGCCGTTTATCCGCAAGGGCAACATCGTGGTGGTGCATAGCACCAAGCGCGGTGCCTACCCGATGGGGGTGACGGCTGGCCAGCAGTTCAACATCGGGCGCCAGCGGCTGGCGTACTGCCATGTGGAGGATAAGAACGGCAAGCGGCTCGATCCTGCGCTCTATAGCGTCAATCTGGATAGCGGCGTGGTCACCCTGGCCACCCCGTTGAACCTGACCGGCTATGTGGAGCCGCTGGCGGTGGTTCACCGGATCGAGGATATGAGCCTGGTCACCGATGTGGAGATCTCTGGCCGTCTGGTGCTGGCCCGCCCCCTGTCTCACGCCTATGACGCTGCTGACACCCTGGTGTCGTCAGCACTGATCATGGGCGACTTGTGGGCGCGTTACACCAACCTGTTTGACCAGCGCACCTGGACGAACAAATGGCAGGACTTTGTAGACGGCGACCAGAGCACGGCGCAGTACAACGACACCGACTTTCCTATCGTGGTGACCAACCGCGCCACCCTGGAGGAGCGCTGGGCCATCATCTTCCAGAGTAATACCAGCTTTGTGCTGGTCGGGGAGCATGTGGGCCAGATCGCGCTGGGGGATGTGAATACCGACTTTGCCCCCATCAACCCCAACAACGGCCAGCCCTATTTTCGGCTGGACAAGCGAGGTTGGGGGTCGGGTTGGGCGAGTGGCAACGTGCTGCGCTTCAACACCAAGGCGGCCAACTTCCCGATCTGGGCCATCCGTACCGTGCTGCAATCGGTGGCAGCCAGCGAAAGCGACCGCTTTGAGCTGCAACTGCGCGGCAACGTCAACCGCTAACCGGGTGGGGCACCGTGCCCCGCCCTTTATTTTTCTGTGGGGCAAAATGCCCCGCAATGGAGAACGGCAACATGGCTGAATACAAGGTCAAATGGTTTGCAAGCGAGATGCAAGGCGCCCCGAGTCTGGGCGATACCGCAGATGGCGCCCTGGCTGCCCTGCTCAAGGCGGTGCTGGTCACCGGCTTTGGCACCCTGACGATTAACGCCCTGTCGTTTGATGCCGCCAAGGGGTGGGCGGTGGCCACCTTTAGCGGTGGCCATGCCTATCTGCAAGATTCAGTTATCCAGGTCGATGGGGTATCGCCTGCCGCCTACAACGGCGAGCATCGGGTGATGCAGGTCAGCAGCACCCAGGTGTGGTTTGAGCTGGATGCCGGTGACCCAGGCGCACCGGGAAATGGCGCAGCCATGACCATGAAGGTGGCACCGCTGGGCTGGACGATTACCCATGAAAGTGGTGATGGTAAGGTGTTTATTGTACGCCCCACCAACGTCAGCGAGTCGGGCAATGTCAGCTTGCGCATTGACAATAGCGCATTCAGCGGATGGTCAGGGGTAACCTATCGTGCGTATCTTGCCAAGGTGGCGATGGTGGAGGATGTGGTTGATATCAACACCTACACCACCATTTTCGAGCACCGTTGGCCTGCGACCAAGCGCTATTCATCTGGGCGCTGGGATCTGATAGGGGACAGTCAGCTATTTTACTTTCTGCCCTACTACGGCGCCTATAACCGGCAAGCGCTCTATCTGTTCGGGTATATGCGCAGCATCAGGCCGGGAGACCGTTATCATGCGCTGCTAGTTCATTACCCAACGACTAACGCCGATGAATCAAACCGCCGCTGGGATGCTGGCAGCGGAAGCAGCTCAAGCTATGTTTATTATTACAACCACGGTGGCCTTTTTGATGCATCGAATCACCGCGCTATTGCTCGCCCATATCATCAGCTGTTTGGTTCTACCTCTTGGTTTCTAAAAGGACTATTTGCCAGCTTTGGGTCAGGGTTAAGCGTACCCAATGGCCCGGATAACGGTTTTTATGTCAGCACCGATCCGATCATGGTGGTTGAAAGCGGCAACCATTTACGTGGTTATTTGCCAGGTATCATATGCCCTTATGGAACTGTGGCTGGTTGGGATAGAAAAAACTTCAAAAACCTGCCAGCGCTACCTGGCAAGTTGATCCGCTTTATCAATATGCAGCCACATGAGGATCCATACAATAATGGCCAAGTATTGATGGGGTTTGATCTGACCGGCCCTTGGAGGTAGCGATGAATAATGCCCTTCACAACCAGATCATGGCTTCCGCTCCAGCCTTTTATTTCAAACTGGATAATATGGCTGCCTATCCTGCGCTCAATAACCTTGGTGACCAGCCCATCACCGCCCAATGGAAGGGTGGCCCGCCTGCTGTAGTGGAAACCAGTGCCGGGCCAATGGTGTGGCTGAAAGGGCCAGAGTGGGTTGAGTTGAAAAATGGCCCTGCGGCCCTGGCTACCGGGAATGGTTTCACCATTGAGGCCCTGCTGCTGATAGATGATGAACGGCGATCCTACTGGCGAGTATTTGAGCTTGGCGTTAATACAACATCGCCGGTGATTGGCATGGCGGCCATAGATACCTCCGATGATTTTATAGTGAGATATTGGACGCCAGCGCAATCATCATCAGCGCCGCAAGTTACTTACCCCGGCATTCGTAGCCGTCTCCGCCATATTATGGCGGTAGTCGATCCGGTGGCAGGGAAGGTAAGGCACTATCTGGATGGAAAACTGATTGCAGAGGTCGCCAACAGCTATTCACTGAATAGCATCAATGCGGCACTGGGCAACCTGTTTTATTCGCTGTGGTCACAAAGCTCATCGGCTAGTAACCAGACTTTTATAGGCTTGGCCAGTTATGTTGCTGTGTATCTAAAACCACTGACCGCCGCAGATGCAGCTGACCGGGCCGCCATCATTCCATCATTGGGGGATGATTGGGGGATTTTGCAGTTTGCTGGTGTGTTCAACCATCCGCTCACCGCCGTTGCCGCCAACCCGGAGCCGCGCAGCCAGTTCCAGCCGCAAGATGTGGCCTGGCGCGGCACCCCGCCGATGTGTGCGGGGCCGGTCAATCTCCAGCAACAGACCCAGACCCCGCTCTGCAAGGGGCGGGATTACTACTGGATCCGCGATGGGATGCGCAACGTGGAGCAGGGCTATATCGAGAGCACGGTGACCATCAGCGGGGTGGGGGTGCGGCGCCGGGTGCTCTGCTTTACCCAGGATGGCGAACTGGTTGGCGAGACCTACAGCCGCGCATCGGATGGGGTCTATCGGTTCGATCTGCTGTGGCTGAACAAGCGTTATATGCTGGTCGCCCAGGATGATCCCGCCTTTGGCCCAGCCGACTATAACGCCGTGGCCGCCGACTACCAGGCACCGAAACCCTACCCGCCTGGCGGGGGTGTGGCCCCTGCGCCGTTCCCCATGCTGGCCCCGCTCAAGAGGAAATAGCCATGCTCACCTATGTGGACACGCTGCGCACCAGCCGAGCCCAGCTGCTGGCAACGGCCATCGACACCGGCAGCGGCACCAGCGCTACCCTGACCGTCTACACCGGCACCAGACCGGCGCCGGGGGCGGCCATCACCGACCAGCTGGCTCTGGTGGTGCTCAAGTTCAGCCACCCCTGCGCCAAGACGGTCAGCGGCGGGGTGCTGACCCTGAAACCCCTGGCCGAGCAGATGGCCACCGCCAGCGGCGCCCCCACCTGGGGGCGCATTACTGACCGGGATGGCACATTCGTGGCGGATCTCGATGTGGGGGTGCCAGGCAGTGGCGCCGATCTGGAGATACCGGCCAGCGAGTTTTTTGCCGGTGCCCTGATCCGCATCAATAACGCCACCATCACCGAACCGTAACCGGGGGCTATATGGCCAGAAAGGATGCGAGCTTAGAACTACGCAAGGCCCGCAGTACCACCGGACAGCTGGAGCTGAACCAGGCCGAGGTGGTGCGCTATGAGGCGATCTTGGTTGGCGCCTCCATGCCGCCGCGCCTGGCCGTCTCCCCCGACCTGCTGACCCTGCCAGCCAGCTGGGCCAGCCAGCCAGACCGCCCCATAGCCGCGCTGGGCGCCGCCGTGGTGCTGGAGGGGAGTCTCGCCAGTACCACCGCGCCAGATTGCGCCATGGTGGGCGCATTCGTCATTGAGTGCGGTATGGTGGCCAGCAATCAGCAGCCGGTGCCAGTGATCTCTGGGGAATACGATATCAACGTATTCCGTGGCCCGAGCGCCGCCCAGGAAAGTCAGTGGGAGCGGGCGGGGCTGGTGAGCAGCCGGGTAGCCAGCACCTGGGAGCGGCCAGAACTGGCCCGCACCGTGGGCGCCGTCAGCTGGCAGGAGGCCGAACCCGCCAACAGTGAGCAGGTGGAGCAGAGCGCCATCATGCCCCAGCGCTATGAGCTGGCCCGCAGTCAGTACCAGGAGGGGCTGGCCACCGGTCACGATCATGGCCAGCGGGTGGAGCACCTTGCCCCCGGCCATGCCGTCAATCGCGCCCTCTGGGTCGAGGGGGACAAAGCCGGTATGTGGCAGGTCGGCGGTTATCGCAACCCGCCGCGCTTTGACAAGGTGTGGCAGGCCGACCAGTGGAGCCAGGGCGATGCCGTTGGCCTGCTGCTCTATGGCCGCCGCTTGCGCCTTGGCCTGCCGCTCTGGAAGGGGTGGCGCGATGGCTGGGAGGAGGCGATGCAGCCGGGGCCAGGCACCAGCCCGGATCCTAAGCCGCCGATCATCCCGGAGCGCCCAGACAAGCGCACCCTGCGCCTGGAGTTCGGGCGCAAGCGGGGCGAGGCCGAGCTGGAGTTTGTTTGGCACGGCAGTGATGCCGCAATCGTTATTCCAACCAGGAGGGTTTATCTGGTGAGCAATACAGCGAAGATCGTGCGGGTACGCGATGGGCTCGATATCCCTGCCACGGCGGTAAGTATCGAGCTCGATACCGACTCCTGGGCATGGCAGTTCAGCGCCCAGATCCCCCGTATCGCGGCGGCTGCGCTGACCGATGAGGAAGAGGTCAGCATTCATATCAACGGTCAGCAATGGGACTGCGTGTGTGATGGCTGGCAATCGAGCCAGAGCTTTGGCCGTGAGTCAGCAACGCTGACGGGACGCTCTCGCACTGCTTACTTGTCACCGACCCATGTATTGGCGCAGGCGGTAAGCGAGCCTGCTGCCGCGACCATGGCCCAGCTGGCGGCTGCTGTATTGCCGGTGGGTTGGACGCTGGATTGGCAAGCGGCTGACTGGTTGGTGCCTGCCGGATTCTTTAGCCTGGATAACCAGACCCCGATCGAGGTGGTTAGGTACCTGGCCGAGGCGGCCGGTGGCTTTGTGCTGCCACACCAGCGCAACCGCCATCTGGTCATCAAACCGCGTTACCCCACAGTGCCATGGCAGCTTGACACTGCTGTGGCCGATGTGGCGATCCCCCGCGCCATCATTACCACCTTGGGCAGTGACTTCCAGCCGGGTCATGCCGCCAACGGGATCTGGGTAAGTGGTGGCCATCAGGGCATCAGTGTGCGGGTGGTGCGCCAGGGGACGGCTGGCGAGCAACAAGCGCCGACCATCACCCACCCGTTGGTGTGTGATGTGACGGCAGCCCGTGCCCAGGGTGTGGTGGGGCTGGCCAAGACCATGCCCAAACGTACCCAGACCATTGAACTGCCGTTGTCAGCTGATACCGGCTTGATCCTGCCAGGTGCGCTGCTCGCCGTGGATGGTTGGAAGGGTTACAACCGGGGCGTCAGGGTCTCTGCTGCGTTGCAGAACAGGGCCATGACGGTGCGCCAGCAACTCAGTGTGGAGCGATTTGTATGAACCTGTTTAAGCGATTCCTTGAGTTGGTACCGGGCGCTGATCCCTTGCTGGTTGGTACCGTGACCGCAGTAGGTACCACGACCACCACTCTTACCGCGTTGGCGGGTGGAACGGTCACAGTACGGGGTACCGGGGTAGCCATCGGCAAGAAGGCGTTTTACAGGGGAGGGGAGCTGGCAGGAGAGGCGCCGGATCTACCCACCTTTGAGCTGGAGGTGTAGAGTGGAGGGCTCAAGTGAGTTTTTAGTGGAGGACAAATGAAACACTGGATGTTACTCGGCTTGGTCGCCTTGCTGCCCCTGACAGCAAATGCAGGCGCCATGCGTTGCAAGAGCGCCTTGATCAGCGATGGCGACTCATCGTTCAATGTGCTCAAGAGCTGCGGCCAGCCGCTGATGAAGGAGGATATTATCGACGAGCGCCTGCTGGATGCCCCCAAGATAGGGGAGCGCTGGACGTATCAGCAAGGGGCGAACGCTATCCCCCAGGCCGTGACCATCATCAACGGCAAGGTGGTCAAGATAGAAGACCTCACCCGCTGAGAAAGACAATGGCCACGCGATGTGGCCATTTAAATACCTTCGTTTAACGCCTTGATACCTCTTATCAAAGTCTGCGAAACCGGTTCACCAAGTTTGATAAAACTACCGTTGTGGCGTGTTTTCGTTTTTAGCGAAAGCATTTTTCATTTTTCGCGGCGGGCTACACGAGATGACGCAGTCGCAGCCGTTGGCCTTGATCATCGCCAGACCTGCTTCGACGTTGCTGGTGGTGGGGTTAGGCTTGGTCTCATCGAAAACTGCGCTTTCAATGCCATGTTCAGCCAACAGGGTGGTGAGCTTGGCGACCACGCCAATCTGGTTGAGAATTTTGTCGGTGACGATCAGTGCCTTGCGATAGCCGTAACCCTTGATATCGGCGGCAGCCTCTTGCAGACAGCCGGCACCCATCAGGTTGATAGCAGGAATATAGAACTTGAATGTAGCCATGATGGACTCCCTGTGTTTAGCCATTAAGTGGTAGTTGAGAGCTAGGCTACCATCTAAAAAGGGATACAAAAGTATCTTGTTTACAACTTTACGGGGTCGATCACGAGTCGTTAATTAAGCGCTGAACCAGGCTTGACTTTCCCGAATCTGACTCGAGCAGCGGAAAAACGTTTGTCAATTATTTCATTGAGTTAGCAAACGTTTTGCGCAATCTTTGTCACTGTCAATGCGTGGAAGTGTGAGGCGCTTCAAGGAATTGGAAAGCGCTTTCGACCATAGTTGGCGCCTCCCCGGAGAGGGGGGTAAAGGCTTGAAAGTATCATAAAGAATCATCTTAACTTGTGCCCTGACCATGCTGGCAGGGGGCAACCAGGAGTCCACTATGTCTGATGTATTTCACTTGGGTTTGAAGAAAGCGGATCTGCAAGGCGCCACCCTGGCGATCGTCCCCGGTGACCCCGAGCGCGTGAAGCGCATCGCAGAGCTGTTGGATAACCCGGTGCACCTGGCCAGCCATCGTGAATTCACTACCTGGCGCGGCGAGATGGACGGCAAGGCCGTGATCATCTGCTCTACCGGTATCGGTGGTCCGTCCACCTCTATCGCGGTAGAAGAGCTGGCCCAGCTGGGCATCCGCACCTTCCTGCGTATCGGCACCACCGGCGCCATTCAGCCGCACCTGAACGTGGGTGACGTGATCGTGACCACCGGCTCCGTGCGCCTCGACGGTGCCAGCCTGCACTTTGCACCGATGGAGTTCCCGGCTGTTGCCGACTTCGACTGCACCACTGCGCTGGTCAACACCGCCAAAGAGCTGGGCTCCAAGCTGCACATCGGTGTGACTGCCTCCTCCGACACCTTCTATCCGGGTCAGGAGCGTTACGACACCGTATCCGGCCGCGTCGTGAGCCGTTTCCAGGGTTCCATGAAAGAGTGGCAAGCCATGGGCGTGCTGAACTATGAGATGGAGTCCGCAACCCTGCTGACCATGTGCTCCAGCCAGGGCCTGCGTGCCGGTATGGTGGCTGGCGTTATCGTCAACCGTACCCAGCAAGAGATCCCGAACGCCGAGACCATGGCGAAAACCGAATCTGATGCCATCAAGATCGTACTGGGCGCTGCCCGCAAGCTGATCTGATAGCCCTCTTTGTAACAAAGAGTACCGAGTGGGGGGTGGGGGCCGTTGCGAAAGCACGGCCCCTATCTTTATCCGCCGTTTACCGCTTTTCCTCTCCCGTCACCCCTTTCACTGATCCCGTCGCACTCGCACTTGTTGGTCCTACTGATTGCCTCTAAAACGGAGGCGCACAGCGGATCTGCATCGGCTCGCCGCTCACCGGATGAGCAAAATCCAGCTCGCTGGCATGCAGCATCAGCCGCGGTGCCTGTTCGCAGCCGGGTGGCAGCAGGCCACCATAGAGATCGCAGCCGAGGATGGGGTGGCCCAGCAGCTGGCTGTGGATGCGCAGCTGATGGGTGCGGCCGGTCTCCGGCACCAGTCGTACCCGGGTCAAAGGCACGGTTTGTCCCTGCATCAGCGGTTCCAGCCGCTCAATCACCTGATAGCGGGAGCGGGCGGGTTTGCCACTGGCGGCGCAGATCTTCATCAGCGGAAAGATCGACGGGTCCTTGGCGATAGGGGCATCGATAAGCCCTTCATCACTAGCCAGATGACCGCACAGCAGGGCGCTGTAGGCCTTGCTCACCGCCCGCTGGCTGAACTGCTGGCAGAGCAGGGCGTTGATGGCCTTGTTTCTGGCCACCACCATGAGCCCCGAGGTACCAAAGTCGAGGCGGTGCACCAGGGTGCAGCCGGGGTAATCCTGCACCAGGCGATAGTGCACAGAGTCGAGGTTTTGCGGATTCTTGCCCGACAGGCTCAGCAGGCCGCTCGGTTTGTTGATGAGCAGCAGGTGTTCATCCTCGAACAGGATCTCGATGGCGGCCTTGCAGGGCGGGGCGATAAAGGTGTCGACGATAACGGACATAGGGTACACGGGCAGAAAACGGGGGGCCATCATACCCAAGTGGCGGGTAAGGCGCGAATCGGCGTACCTTATGCGCTCGCCACACCATAGCCTGATTGCGGCCTGCTACTGGCAAGCTGTGACAGTGCGAAGGTAACTGATTGAAAAAAATCAGGAACCGTTTTGTGACCCCCTCCCGAGTTCAGCCGCCGCGAGCTTGCTAAGGTAGGGCTCCCTTTGCTGTTGTAAGGAGTCTCTCCATGGCACTGCCCGTTATTCTCGATTGTGATCCCGGCCACGACGACGCCATCGCCCTTATTCTGGCGCTGGCCAGTCCTGAACTGAAGGTGCTGGCGGTCACCACCAGCGCGGGCAACCAGACCCCGGACAAGACTCTCAACAATGCCCTGCGCATCCTCACCTTGCTGGGGCGGGACGATATTCCTGTGGCGGCCGGGGCACCGAAACCGCTGGCCCGGGAGCTTATCATCGCCGACAACGTCCATGGCGAATCGGGTCTCGATGGCCCCAAACTGCCGGATCCCGCCTTTGCGCCGCAGGGGATGACGGGGATCGAGCTGATGGCCAAATGTCTGCGCGAGAGCCCGGAGCCCGTGACCCTGGTGCCGACCGGCCCGCTCACCAATATCGCCCTGTTGCTGGCGGCTCACCCCGAGCTAAAGGGCAAGATTGCCCGCATCGTGCTGATGGGGGGCACCGCAGGGGCCGGCAACTGGACGCCGGCGGCGGAATTCAATATTTATGTGGACCCGGAAGCGGCCGATATGGTCTTCAAGTCGGGTATCCCCATCACCATGTGTGGCCTCGATGTGACCCATGAGGCGCAGGTGATGGACGAAGATATCGAACGGGTACGCGCCATCACCAATCCGGTGGCCCAGTGTGTGGCCGGTCTGCTCGATTTCTTCATGATCTACCATCGGGATCCCAAGTGGGGATTTGCTGGTGCACCGCTGCACGACCCCTGTACCATTGCCTGGTTGCTGGCTCCCGAGCTGTTCCACGGGGTCGAGTGCCGGGTCGATATCGAGACCAGTGGGGAGCATACCGTGGGGATGACGGTGGTGGATCGTTATGGTCTGACCGGCAAGCCAGCCAATGCGCTGGTATTGTTGGGGCTGGATCGGGCAGGCTTTATCGATCTGCTGGTCGAGCGGCTGCGGGCTTTTGGCTGAGCGCCGATTCACTTTTTGCAAGAAGGGGCGGGGAATGTGGAAGAGAGGCTTGGTGCTGCTGGCCGGGTTGCAACTGATGGGCTGTGCGACGCCATTCGAGCGGATGTGGCAGGGGCTGGCGACCTGTGAATTTACCGATCTCTATGTGGATGAGACGGGCAGGCCCGCCAATCTACAACTGGCCAACTACACCCCCTACAAGGTGAGCGACGGCTTTGCCTGGTACAAGGTGCACGAGGAGCTGCACGGCTTGCCGGTGGTCGGTTTTATCGTGCCGGCCTCCAGCTTCGAAGTGCACGCCCTGTTTGTCGATACCCCCATTGCCAACGCCCGCCGGCTGACCCACAACGCCTACGGCAGCGAGTTTAGCGACGAGCAGAAGCATGACGAGGGGTTGGCGCCCCTGCTGCTGCGCGATCCCAACAACCCCAAGCGCTCCATCATCGACTGCACCCGCGGCGAGTCTGACGGGGAGCTTGAGGATTCGGCCATGCCCGAGTAGGGCCACCTGTCACGCCATCGGCCTGAAAATAGAGGGGCCAGCCTTGCCGGCTGGCCCCTTTTTTTTATTGTTGCTCAGCGCCCTGCTCAGGGGTAGCTCAGCGTCTCCTTGATAAGAGGCAGCTGGGCCTTGATCCACGCTGGGTTGATGGGGCCCCAGTCGCTGATGCGGTAGTGCCCCTGCAGGTGGCGAGCACCCTCGGTCTGCTCGAAAGCGCAGCTGATGTCGAGTTCGGCCAGCGCCGTCAGGGTATCCTGCGCGGTGCGGCGCGGCATGCCGGTCGCCTCCATGATGGCGGGTACCGTATCCGTGCCCTGGCTGATCAGCCAGGCGACGTAGAGCCGCCGGTAGAAGCTGGTGCGGGTCTTGCTCGGCTCGCTCATATCTCGTCCTCGAGACGATCGAAGTAGCGCCAGGTCGCGATGGCGGCCTTGCCCATCACCAGGGCCCAGAGGCCGAACCAGAACCAGCGGAAGAAGCTCCAGGTGGAGGCATCAGGCTCGGTGCTCTCAATCTTGGTGACGTTGGGGAACATGGAGAACATGTTGATGCGCCAGCCGTAAGAGGTAATGCGAGCGAGCCGCTTTTCAAACTCCATCGACTTGGCCTTGGCCTGTACGTCGGCCGCGTTGAACTTGAAGTAGAAGGGCCAACCCCACTCGGTATCATCATTGCGGAATACTCGGATCTGCTCACCGGGGCGTTCGGTATAGATGTAATAGACATCGGTAGTGGGGCCGTCAGCCGGGTTCTTCTGGCTGATGGGGCCATCCTTGTCGGTGCGCTTTACCTCAACCCCAGTGATGGTGGCGATGGTGTGTTCCGGCAGGTAGTAGTCGAGCCAGATGGCGGATACCAGGGCAATGAGCCCCAGGGCGATAAAGGCGGGTTTCTTGAATTTCAGGCTCATGCTGTTCTCACAAGGGGGAAGTGGCGTGCCTCTACCATACTCACATTTGCCCCCACAGCCCAGCCCCTTATGGCACCAACTGCCAAAAAATGGCGTTTAAAACAATCCCTCTCTTCGTCTGTTAAGCAGGCTTAGACCGCTTTGTCCGGCGCTGCCGAAGGTTCGCCATTGTGGCAACCGTGAGTGAACGGGCACGGTTATTGCTGACTCCTTGTCACATGAGCAGCCTCATATGGGTGCGATAGGAGAGCAAAATGATCATCAACAATCGGGTTGGCCAGCCTAATCCCCTCAATGGCGTGAGTGTGCCGCCGGTATTGGATATCCCTGTCGGCACTGTAGCGGGCAGTGATGCTCAGGCAAGCCGGGAGCGGGTGACCCTCTCCGGGGCCGCCACGCCACTGACTTACTCCCATCAGGGCGTGATGAGTACAGCAGCCTTCACTGCCCAAGGGGGGCTCTCCACCACAGAAAGATCCTCTTCTGGCAGTGCGGCCGGTCCGCAGAGCGGCTTGACTCGCATTGCGATGGATAGTCTGTTGGCCCAGCGTCTGGGCGTGGACAAGGAGAAGCTCGACAAGATTGCACAGGCCAAGGAGGATATCTCCAATAATCCCGAGCTGAGCATCAAGGAGAAACAGCGGATGCTGGCTGATCTCGACAAGGAGCGTGAGGCGCTGCTGCAAGAGGCCGCCGAGCGGCGCAAAGAGCGTGGTGATGAAGAGCAGCAGGTCAACGTGCAGGCATAAGATAGGGAAGTATGGCTGTTGCCGTCAGGCGGCAACCCATTGCCACTCAAGCTTCACGTTGTGCCTCCTTCAGGAGCGATAGCGCTGGCGCAGGTCGGAGGAGGCCCCTGTGTGCTTCCCAGCTTGTTTTTCCTGTCTAAATGGCCCTCTGTCGGCATCCGGAGTGGTCGAATAAATAAAGCCCCTTATTTTATAAATAAGGGGCTTTATTGCTATCCAGAGGCCTGCGCAGGCCTCTTTTTATCTTTCAGGCTGCGTGTCAGAGCTGGAAGTGAGAGAGCTGCTTGCGCTGCTGCTCGGCCAGCTCCGAAAGTTCGTGGCTGGCGCTGGCGCTCTGGCTGATGCCGGCGGAGCTCTGGCTCACGATCTCGTGGATGTTGGTGATGTTGCGGTTGATGTCGGCAGTGACGCAGGACTGCTCCTCGGCGGCGGTGGCCACCTGGGCGTTGGCGTCGTTGATTTGGCGCACCGCCCCGGTGATGCCGCTCAGCAGATCCTGTACCTGCGCGGAGAGGCGCTGGTTGTTTTCGAGGATCTCCAGCGTCTCCTGTACCCCCTGGTTGGCGGACTGGGACTGGCTCTGCAACTGCTCGATGATGGCCTGGATCTCCTTGGTGGAGGTCTGGGTTCGTGCTGCAAGCATCCGCACCTCGTCGGCGACGACGGCAAAACCGCGCCCGGTTTCGCCGGCACGGGCTGCCTCGATGGCCGCGTTGAGGGCCAGCAGGTTGGTCTGCTCGGAGATCCCCTGAATTACTTCAATCACCTGGCCGATCTGCTCGGACTGGGTCTTGAGGCGGGCGACGATGGCGGCGGCATCTTCCAGACTGCCCGCCATCCGGCTGTTGGCGGCAATGCTCTCGCCAAACAGGGCAAGCCCCTGTTCAACCCGGCTGTTGGCATCGCGGGCCAGCTCGTCGGCCACGGCGGCGTTGTGGTTGACGTTGTCAGCAGTGCTGGAGAGCTCGGTCACCGCGGAGGCGACCTGTTCAATCTCGCCGCGCTGCTGCTGGGCGTTGGCTTCGGCCTGGGTCATCACCGCGGCCAGTTCGGTGGCGGCGGAGGCGACGTTGTTGCTGATCCCGGTCAGGGTTTCGATGGTGTTGCCAAGCTGCCCCATGGTCAGGTTGATATCCTTGGCCAGTTGGGCCAGCTCGTTGTCACCCTCGACCTTGGCGCGGACGTTGAAGCGACCCTGCGCGACGGCGTGCATCACGCTCTGCAGCTGGCCGATGGGGCTGACGATGCGGCCGGAGAGCCACCAGCCACACAGCAGTGCCGCCAGCAGGGCGACGGCCGTGAGCAGCAGGGTACGCAGCAGGGTGGCATGGTAGTGGGCCTGCTCCAGCGCCAGCTCGCTCTGGGTCAGCTGGTTGATGTGGGCCGACATGGTGTCGATCTCTTTGATGAGCTGCTCGCCCAGCTCGCGGAACTGGAGGCGGGCGGCCTCATACGCCGCGGCATCGCCACCACCCTGATGCTTTTGGGTCAGTAGCGGCAGCATGTTGTTGCGGGTGTGGCCAAGGTAGGCCTGCAGGGCAGCCGCCACCTGACGGTTATCCTGCTCAGCGCCCGGGATCACCAGACGGGCGAGGATAGTGGTGATCTCCTGCTCGGCGCTGTTGAGGTTGGCGGGCAGGGCGGCAAACTGGGCCGCGTCGTAGAGACCGTAGATGGCGCTGGTGCGCAGCCGGTAGGTGGCATGGATCAGCTTGGCAATGTCGTCCTTGTTGCGCACCACGCTCTGGGTCGTCTCATCTATGTCACTAATGGCTTCGTCCAGACCCTGTTTGCTGATGGCAATCATCACCATCATCAGCAGACTGGCCAGCAGCAGCGGTATCAGTACCTGAATTCTTATTGATATATTATTCAATGACATGTGAGACGTAACCCCGAAAATGAAGGAGGCGCTATCTTACACAGCTGCGTCAGGGAGTGTCACAGCCTTTTCTTGCTGAAATACGCTGAAAGCAAAGGTTTTTTCTTGTCTGAAAAGCGCAGGATGGGCAAGATGACGGGCTTGCTCAAATAACAATCCGGTGCTGTTTACGGCTGCCTGATCCTCGTTTGCTACCCTGTTTTGCCACGGAGGTTTGTTGTGTCCAGCTGGATTGATCCGGCCATTCTGGCTCTGTTTATCCCGACCTTTTTCTTTGTCTCGGTGACCCCCGGCATGTGCATGACCCTGGCGATGACCCTGGGGATGAGCCTGGGTGTGCGTCGTACCCTGCACATGATGTGGGGTGAGTTGATCGGCGTCGGGCTGGTATCGGTGCTCTCGGTGATCGGGGTGGCGGCCATCATGCTCAACTACCCGGCTATCTTCGCCGCCTTCAAATATGTGGGGGGGGCCTATCTGGTGTGGCTTGGCATCCAGATGTGGCAGGCCAAGGGGAAGATGGCCATTCCGGCGGATCTCTCAGCCGGTCAACAGACCAGCGCCATGGGACTGGCGCTGCAGGGCTTTGTCACCGCCATCGCCAACCCCAAGGGGTGGGCCTTCATGATCTCCCTGCTGCCTCCTTTTATCTCGGCCAGCCGACCGATGGCGCCGCAGATCTCCGCGCTGGTGGCGCTGATCCTGCTCATCGAATTTTCCTGCCTGCTGCTCTACGCCAGTGGTGGTCGCACCCTGCGTCACTTCCTCGCCAAGAGCGGCAATATCACCTTGATGAACCGCATCGCCGGTACCCTGATGCTGGGTGTGGGAGTCTGGCTGGCGCTCGGTTAAGAGCCCTCAGAGATCCGCTTTGCAAAAGAAAAACGCCACCATGCGGTGGCATTTTTTTATGAAAGCAAAGTAGCTCAGCGGGACTTGAAACGCTCGACCCAGGGGTTGGCGGTGAGGCCGTGCAGCAAGACGCTCAGGATAATGGTGCAGAGCACGGTGGCGATGATGGGACGTTGGCCGATCAGCGCCGGCTGGTTTTGCAGCACCATCACCGCAAAGACGATGCTGGCAAGGCCCCGTGGCCCGAACCAGCCGATGAAGAGCTTGAGCTCCGGCTTGAGGCCGGTGCCGATGAGGCTCAGCCAGACCGGCACCATCCGCAGCAGGGTCAGGCTGGCGGCGGCATAGAGCCAGAACTGCCAGTGCAGCAGCTCCGGCAGGATGGGCATCAGGGTCGCGCCAAACATCATCCAGATCACCACTGAGAGCAGGCTGCCATAGCCTTCGCAGCTATCCATATAGGTGTGCTTGTGCTCGCCAAGGCGCCGTCCCATCAGGAGGCCACCGACGAAGGCGGCGATAAAGCCGCTGCCACCGAGAGTCTGGGCCAGCGCAAAGCAGAGCAGCGCCAGTCCCGGCATGGTGAGTTGGCGCCAGAGCGGCAGTTGCCAGCCGTTGAGATAGGAGATCTTCAACAGCCGGACGGTGAGGGTGGTCAGCACGAAGGCGACCAAGAGACCAATACCGATCTCCTCCAGCATCAGGGTGATGGCTAGAGTGGCGGTGCCGGTGTGCTCCTCGGTGGGGGCAATCAGGGCCAGCAGCAGAAGCAGGACGGGGACGCAGATGCCGTCGTTGAGGCCGCTCTCCTGATTGAGCCCCTCCCGCAGTGGCGCCGGTACGGCCGGGTTGCTCACCACCGCCTTGCCGAGCGCCGCATCGGTCGGGGCAAGAATGGTGGAGAGAATGGCCATCTCCAAGAGCGGCAAGTCGGGGAAGAGCCAATGACCAAACAGGGCGCCGGCGATGAGTGTCAGCGGCAAGCCGATCAGCAGCAACCGGATAGGCAGCTGGCGGTTGGCCCGCAGTACCTGCCAGTTGGTGTGGGCGGCATCGTTGAACAGCACGATCACCAGAGTCAGCTCCGCCAATAGCTTGATGCCGGCACTATCGATGGAGAGGGAGACAAGTTCCAGCCCTCCCGGCCCCAGCAGCCAGCCGGTCAGCAGAAAGAGCAGGGGGCCGTTGATCAGTTTGGACTCGAAGCGCCCCGCGATCAGGCTGTAAAGCAGCAAAAAGGCGGCGATCACCGCCAGATTCTGGTAAAGCAGGTGTGTATCCATACAACCTCCTTTCTGCCCCTGAGGGCGGTTTAATCGGTCAGACAGTCGGGGTCAAACACATACTCGCCATCCAGCCAGCGCACGATTTCGTCGACGCAGGCCTGATCGCGAAACGGCAGGTAGCGCGCCTTGAGGGCTGCAATCTGCTCTTGGGTAAGTTGGGCCAGCCCCAGATCCTGAAACAGCGGCAGGTCGGCCTCAATCATCGCCGAGATCTGCGGGCCGCAGGTGGCGTTGAGGGAGGCATGCAGCGCCTTGTCGGGATCATACTGCTTGCCGAGCTTGTAGCTCATCGGCAGGGTAGCGAGCGGCAGGGCCGACAGCGCCGCCTGCTTCATCGGGTTGACCGCGTGGCCGGATACCAGCTCCGCCAGCTCGGCGGGGCGGTTTTCGAAGGCGCGCAGGTGCAGGTAGCTGCTCGCCTTGCTGCCATCGTTGACCGGGTAGTTGTCCCACAGGAAGGGCTTGCGGCCGAGCAGCTCGGTCACCTGCTTGAGGTGCACCGCCGGATACTCGGTCGAGCAGACCTTGGGGCCGGTCCAGAAGATCTCGAAGCGGCGGTCGAGCTGCTCGCCAAGCTCCTCCAGATAGCGGGGAGGCATGGCGCCGAACACCTTCTCCAGCACCGGATCGGTCGAGTAGTAGCTGGGGCAGAAAATGAGGCGGGTCGCCTTGCTGTGGGCCGCAATATCGTGGGCGATGGTGAGTTGGTGCCGGGCTAGGTCCGGGGTATCCCCCTTCATGTCGTCAAACAGCACCGCCAGAATATCGGGCTGCAGCATCTCATCGATGAGGCGCACTTTTTCAAGCAGCGCCGGGCGCTTGCGATCGTAGTCGTGATGCGCCCCCATTGGGCTCAGGCCCACCCCGAAGGCAAGCCCGTTGGCGCGGCACTGGCGCGCCAACTCGGCGAGGTCCGCCAGCTGCTGCTCGGGCCAGGGGATAGCCCAGTGCTTGCGCAGATAGCCATCCTCTTTCGGGGCGTAGATATAGAAGCCGTAGCCGTGGCGCGGCAGCCACTGGGCATAGCGGGTGCGGGCCTGCCAGCTCCATCCCTTGCCAAAAAAGCCTTCAATGACCCCCAGATTGGCTGCGGGGGGCAGGAGGCCGGACAGCAAACTCTGATATGGCATAACACTCTCCCTTCTTGCTGGGGACTTGATACGGGACGGTCGGTCAGACCGGGTCCTCTTCCTGAAAGCGCACCCCGATCTTGCTCGGCACGCTCTCGTCCATTTCGGCCACGGTCCAGATCAGGCCCTGCCACTCGATGTAGTCACCGACTACCAGATTATCGCCCAACTGGCTGGCAATAAAATCGTTCAGTGTCTGATCCGCCACCTCGCTCACATCCAGCCCGTAGAGAGGGGCGAGATCGACCAGCCGCGCCGCCGCTTCCAGCAGGAAGTCACCAAAGAAGCGGGGGCCGAGATCCTGCTCCGGTGCCTGACTAAAGAGCTGGCCCAGGGCGGGCAGGTCACGCTCGTGACCGATCACGCAGAGGATATCGTCCGCCTGCAGACAGGTACTGCCCGAGGGGTGGAGCAGCTCGCGGCCGCGAAACAGGGCGCTGACCCGGGTGCCGGCAGGCATGCGCAGATCCCGCAGCGGCGAGCCGATGCACCATTTCTCGGCCCCCAGCTGGTAGACGAAGGTCTCCCACTGGCTGTCGAGATCGATCTCGAGCCCGGAGCGGTTGATGGGCGAGGGGGGCGCAGGTACTTCGACCCGCGCCAGTTTTGAGGCCAGCGGCAGCGAGCTGCCCTGCAAAATCAGCGAGACCAGCACCACGAAGAAGGCAACGTTGAAGTAGAGCTGGGCATTGGGCAGTCCTGCCATCATGGGGAACACCGCCAGAATGATGGGCACCGCGCCGCGCAGCCCCACCCAGGAGATAAACCAGCGCTCGCGCGGGGCGAAGTTCTTGAACGGCAGCAGCCCGATCCAGACCGAGATGGGGCGGGCAAACAGGATCATCCACATCGCCAGCGCCAGCGCCGGCAGGGCGATGGGCAGCAGCTTGTGGGGCGAGGCGAGCAGCCCCAGCACCAGAAACATGCCGATCTGGCTGAGCCAGGTCAGGCCGTCCAGCACCGACAAGGTGGTGCTGCGACTGCGCAGGGAGAGGTTGCCGAGCAACAGACCGGTGAGATAGATGGCGAGGATGCCGCTGCCACCCACCGCCGTGGTGAGGGCGAAGATCAGCAGGCCGCCGCTCACGGTGAGCAGCGGATAGAGCCCCGGCGCCAGGCGGGCGGTGTTGATCAGCTGCCACAGCAGCCAGCCACCGGCAAGGCCGATACCGGCGCCAAGACCGAACTGCTTGACCAGTTGCAGCAGCAGGAAGCCCGCATCCAGCCCCTGCTGGGCGGTGGCGAGCACCTCGATGAGGGTGACGGTGAGAAAGACCGCCATGGGGTCGTTGCTGCCTGACTCGATCTCCAGCGTCGCGCTCACCCGCTCGTTGAGGCTGCGCCCGCCGAGCAGGGAGAAGACTGCCGCCGCATCGGTGGAGCCGACGATGGCGCCGATCAGCATCCCCTGCATCAGGTTGAGGTCAAACAGCCAGGCGGCGGCGAGACCTGTCAGGCCGGTGGTGATGGCCACCCCGACCGTCGCCAGCGACAGGGCAGGCCAGAGTGCCACCCGGAATGAGGAGACCCGGGTGCGCATGCCGCCGTCGAGCAGGATGATGGCCAGCGCCAGGTTGCCCACCAGATAGGCGATGGAGTAGTCGGCGAAGTGGATGCCACCGGGGCCATCCTCCCCCGCCAGCATGCCGACGGCGAGGAAGATGACCAGAATGGGAATACCGAGACGGGAAGAGAGGGCGCTCAACAGTACGCTGGCTCCCACCAACAGGGCCGCGACAAAAAAGAAACTGTTGATAGTAGCGGCATCCAAAGGCGCACTCCTTCCTGGGTAATGTGCAAAGTAGGCACATTATATGCAGCCGCCTCTCTGTGTGGCTTATTTAATGCGTTAATTTTTCACTTTTTTATATTCGCCCAAGTCGCTCTTGGCCATTTTCTCGCATTTCAATAACTGTTCAGAATGTCAGTACCGTTCAGCGTGATGGCGAATCACGGGGCATCAGGCACTGTGGCATGACATGGTTGGACACCGCCGAGTTCCGCGCTATTTGGCCTGCAGGGTAAAGAAGGCGATGGCGGTCTTCTTCTGGCATTCGAAGTGAATGCTCTCTTCCCCGGTAACCACCAGCGTTTCGTTGATGGCCACCTCTATATCCTGCACGGTCAGCTGGCCGCTCAGCAGGTGGCAGAGGTAGGTCTTCTCTGGTTCGAGGGTAAGGGTCAGCGGGAAGGGGAGGTTCAGCACCCGCACGTTGGCGCTGATGCGATCCGGATGGTAGACAAGCCCGAGATCGGTCACCTCTTTTTTCAGCAACTCGCAGTGGGTCTCCTCATCGCCGCTAAAGTGCGCCGCCTCGAAGGTAGCGTAGGGGTGACCGTTGAGTACAAAGCCTGCGCCGCTCACCGGCAGCAAAATGCGCTGGTAGCCGGGAAAGGGGGAGAAGGGACCTGCGCTCTTGATGGGGGCCGAGCTCAGTCGATAGTCAAAGTCGAGTTTGGCGAGGCTCGTCCCTTTGGGGGAGATGAGGATCTGGCTGGTGGTGCCCTGTTGGTTTTTCCAGGGCATCTTCTGGTGGTCAGACTCTTTAATCAGGGTGATCACGGGCACTTCCTCACGATAAAAAAACGCAGGGAGCCGGGGACATCAGCCCCGGCTCCCTGATAGAGATTGGCGATGGTAAAGGCGATCAGCCCTGACCATCCAGCGCAGCCAGCCGCGCTTCCATGGCGGCGAGACGGCTCTTGAGCTCGCTCACCTCCTGCTCCAGCTCGCTCAGACGGTCGGCGGCAGGGGAGGCATAGGTCGCGGTGGGTGCGGCATCCATCATCGCCTGAATATCCACTTCGCCGCTGAACAGGTGAGCGTAGCGGGATTCGCGCTTGCCCGGCTCGCGCGGCAGCTTGACCACATAGGGGCCACGCTCGATGAGCTGGGTCAGCACCGCATCCACCTCGGTGACATCATCAAAGCTGCACAGGCGGTTGGTACGGGAGCGCAGCTCCCCCGGGGTTTGCGGGCCGCGCAGCAGTAGTTCGCAGACAATGCCAAGCTCCTGGGTGCTGAATTTCAGCTCGCCAAACTCGGTGTTGCAGAATCTGTGCTGATAGCGGGGCACCCGGGCGTTGAAGCCGGCGGTGTTGACCACCAGCCGCTTGCGGATCAGCTCGTCCACCACGGCGCGGATATCGAGCTCGGAGAGCTCCAGCACCGGCTCGCGGTTGCTCTTCTGGTTGCAGGCGTTGACCAGTGCATTGAGGGAGAGGGGATATTGATCCGGGGTGCAGATCTCTTTTTCAATCAGACAGCCGATAACGCGGGCTTCCAGTGGGCCAAGCACTAACTCCATTTCCTACTCCCTTCCAAATCGAGACATCAAGAGCCCCTATCTTAGTCATGGTCCGCGCCGCGTCTAGCGTTGCGCGCCATTTTTGCGAGCTGATCAGGGCGTTGGCGAAAGGCTCGCCAACCGTGGTGGCCTCCGGGTTTATCGCTGGCCCTGATAGAAGCGCGCCTTGTCGGCATACATGGCGTCGTCCGCCACCCGACTCAGCTCCGCCAGCGGGGTCTGGTCGCTGCTGCTCCAGCCAATGGCAAAACGCAGCGGGAAGCTGTGTTCCCCATGCTGCACGGTTGCGCTCTGTTGGCTGGCCACCAGTCTGCTGGCCAGCTGCTGGCAGGCAAGGTGATCGGCTTCTGCCAGCAGGACGAATTCGTCTCCCCCCATTCTGAATATGCGCTCATTTTGTCGGCAGAGAGTGCGCAGCTGGCGAGCCATCTGGATCAGCAGGGCGTCGCCCGCCTCGTGCCCATACTGGTCGTTGGTACGCTTGAGGCCGTTAAGATCGAGCATAAAGAGGGCTAGGTGACGTTCGGGATGGCGTGCCAGCACCGCCTGATAGTGATGGAACGTCTCTTCGAACGCCTGCCGGTTAGGCAGCCCGGTGAGATTGTCGGTGCGGGCGACCCGTGCCAGTTCATTGGTAAAGAGGCGCCCTTCGATGCCCATCGCCAGCTGCTTGGCAAACAGCCGCAAGATGGCTCTGTCTTCGGATTCCAACCCTGCGGCGCTCACCGTCAGATAGCCAAACAGCACACCGCTCTGGCTGCCGGGCAGGGTCATGATCTTCCAGAGCTCGTTATCCCACTGGCATTCTGAGTGTCTGACCTCTTCATCCATCAGCTGGGTCAGTTTCTCCTGCAGGGCATCCCGCAAAGAGGCATCGACCCCCTGGGTCAGGGAGTAGTGGGGCTGGCCATCGCGGCGGATCACCAGCCCCCAGCGGTGGCCGGGATAGAGTTGAGAGAGTTGTAGCAGGGCGGAGCTGGCCAGCTCGGCAATATCGATATCCAGCTGTTGGTGCAGGCCGAACTGCAGCCAAGATTGCAGGATATGGCGGCTGCGCTCCTCCCGGCTCAGGGCCGAGCGCAGGGCGGTCGTTTGTGAGGCCACCTCTTGCTCCAGCTCATCGTTGAAACCAAGCAGCCGCTGGTTGAAGGCCTCCTTCTCGCTATTGGCCTGTTGCAGCTGTTGGTTCTGCTGGTAGAGCGCCCGCACTTGGGCCGAGATGGTGTAGGCCATCTCCTGCAGCAGCTGGCGCACCTCGTCGTACTCCATAAAGCGCAGCGGCGCCTGCCGTTGTTGGTAGTTGCCCTTGCCATAGCTGCGCACCAGCGCGGCCAGTGAACGCAGCGGTCGGGTGAGCCATCGGGTGAGCCAGACACAGCTGATGGCCACCAGCAGTAACATGATGGCGATGCTGACGGTCAGCAACTGTTGGGATTTGTTGAGCTCGCTGACCCTGTCATCGCTGTAGCTGTAGAGGGTGATGGTGGGGGTGATCTCCTGCTCCAGCTGGTGCCAGCCGATGGCCAGCGGTTGCTCCATCTTGTTTGGTTCCCTTTCGTCCTGGGCGTTGGCGCTCTGGTTAGCCCCTTCATAGAGACGGTGCTCGCCCTGGGAGATCACCAGATATTCGCTCCCCTTGAGATAGGGTTCCAGCAGCCGGGCCATCTGCCGCCAGGGGAGGATTGCCATCACGAAACCGGAAGGGGTCTGCATCACTCCCGCGCGTTGGTGGTTGCGGTAGATGGGCGCCACCAGCGCCAGCCCGCCGCTGCGGTCTTGCGCCATGTCGCCGACCAGCAGGGGGTCATCCACAGGCATCAGCAGATGTTTGCCCTGTTTGGCTTCTCGCGTCTTGCTCCAGGCCATCAACTGCGGCATCAGCTTGCTCGACTCGAGGTGGGAGGCCTGGCCATTGATGTACTCCACTACCAGCCCCTTGGCATCGATGAGGTAGGCCGAGGTCAGCAGGCTGTTGGATTTGACAAAGGTGGCCAGTGCCAGCCGGGCATGGCTGGAAAAGAGGAAGTTGTCGAGGGCCTGATGGAGTACCCGATCCTGGCTGAGCTGATTGATCTGGGTACCGATCAGTTCACTGCGAAAGTGGGCCTCGCGGGTCATGCTGGTGAGGGCCCGCTCCAGCTGAGATTGTTCGCTCTGGGCGATGATCTGGTGCTGACGAGCCAGCAATATGCCACTTACCAGCAGTGCAGGCAGCAGGGCAACGGTAAACAGGATGATGATAAGGGTCGGGCCGAGCCGAACGGTGCGATGGTTCATGGGGCTTTGACCTGTCGATACTGCTGATCGGCCAGTTGCTGCATATAGCGGGCGGTGTCGGTGGCGCTTACCCCCTCCTTGAAGCGCTCAAACCCTTTGTCCATCGCTTGCCAAGCGATGGACATGGCGCTGTCGGAGGGCATGGGTGTGCTGAGCGGGAACTGCTCCAACAGCACTTTTTCCCGAGATGTGGGGTTGTGGCTGATGGCGGCAAAGGCCTGTTGATTGACCGGCAGCAGCGCGCCCTGATGATAGATGAACTGCTGGATATCCTGACGCTGGATAAAGGCCATCAGCGCCTTGATGACGGTCTGCCGCTCCTCATCGTCCATCGCCCAGCGGGAGGCGCCCATCACGTAGGCGCCGCTCATGGAATGCATGGGGTGTGTTTGCCAGCGGGGCAACAGGGCGACCCCCAGCTGATCCCCCATGTTCTTCACCAGATCATTGAAAGCCCAGTCCCCGTTGATGAGGTAGGCACTCTTGCCCTCGTTGAAGCGAGCGAGGGCGGCGTCATAGTCGCAGTCGGGATCGATCCACTGTTCGCTGGCGACGGTGCGGTAGGCCTCCAGCGCCTGTACCATGGCTGGGGTGTCGAGGGTGATGCGCCCTTCGGTTATCGGCGATCCGCCAAAGGTGAGCAGAAATGCCGCAAAGTAGTACATGTCGTGATAGGGCCAGCTGACAGGGGAGACCCCTTTGGCCTTGAGGAGCGGAGTGATGGCAGTCAGTTGCTGCCATTGGGTCACCGGAGTCGAGACCAGCGCCTTGTTGTAAAACAGCATCAGATGGTTGCCCTGCATCATGGGCATACCCCAGCGTTGCCGGTTGAGGGTGACATAACGCAGGGTGCTGGCCATCAGCGCGGGGGAAAACCACTCGGCGGGGAGGGGAGCGAGGGCCATCTGGCGATAGAGGCCGATAAAGTCGGACGGGATCAGCATCAGGTCGGGCAGCCCTTTGGCCTGAGCCGCCAGCAGGAGATCCGCCTTGATCTTGCTCGGTTCAATCTGGATGACCCGCACTCTGTGGTTTCCTTCCTGATTGAAGCGGGCGATCACGTTGTCGATCACGTACCCGGCCTGCTGGGAGTGCCACAGCACCAGTTCCGGCTCCTGAGCCTGAGCCTGCCCGGGGTGGTTAAATGCGAACAGGCAAAGCAGTAATAGATGATAAAAAGAACGTTTTATACTCATGTTATCATCACCATTGTTTATTGAATTACAAGGAAAAATTGTAAAAAGCCGAGAGCGTTTTTAGCCCGCATCATCACAGCTTGCTCTTCGCATGAAAGATTCAAGACTGGCTTCTTGGGCGGATGCCGGAGCTGAGTGCAACACACACACCGGATGGATGTAGGGGGAGTATGATGCGTTCCAATTACCTCTGTCATCATTTCAATCGGGGGGATTGCAGCAAAACGCCCCCTTGTTGCGCAACGACAATCGCGACAGTGAGTGTCTTGCCAGTCTCCGTAATCCGTGGGCAAGTCCCGCCAGGGAGCGCTGATGTGCAAAATCCAGACAAGAGCATTGATAAACAATCTGTTATCTCGATCTACACGCCCCCATTGACCTTTTGGGCCCGGAAGATGCGGTGCGAATAAGCACCATACCAGATCGGATATATTGTGGCGGCGCTTGCAGGAGTGGAGATGATGCGAGGTTTTTTACGTTAACAGAGCTGTTATTGTACCAACTTCATCAGTTCAAGACGACTCCGGCCTTCTTGCGCAGTTCCCCACCGACAAGGCGTATATTGCGTTGTAGATAGCCTGGCAACAGACGTGGGCGTTCTCAAAACCTTGAACCTTAGTGTTACGCAACGGCACTGTAATCTGGTCTGGGGCAACGTGCTGGCGTAACAGGCTGACGCCTCACTCAAACAGCGGGCTACCGGGTAGTCTCTTCCTGGCGGGCTAACCAACAATTGCTGGGATCATGGAGGCATCAATAGGGCACAACAAACATCAATATCGCAGGAAAGTGGCCTTAACTTGTCAATGCCCGGTCCTTTATGGTCAGCCTCTTTGCGACTACAGGATCAGATCCTGGAACGGGCATTAGTTTGATTTTTAAGCCGTGTTTTATCCTGAATTCAGGTTCAACAGGTTATGACAAGATACCGCGGTTTACCGTGCAGTTCTGCCCTTGAGAGGGTCGGCCAGCTGGCTGTGGCAGCGGGCCAGCAGCGCATCCGTGGTCTCCCAATCGATGCAGGCATCGGTGATGGAGACACCGTAACGCATCTCGCACTTGGGTTGCTCGCTCGACTGGTTGCCCTCGAACAGGTTGGATTCGAGCATCACCCCGATGATGGAGCGGTTGCCCTCCTGGATCTGGCGGATGACGTTATCGGCCACTTTGGGCTGCAAACGGTGATCCTTGCTGGAGTTGCCGTGGCTGCAATCCACCACAAGGCTCGGCAGCAGGCCCGCTTTTTCCAGCGCCTCTTCCGCCAGCGACACGTTGACCGAGTCATAGTTGGGATGTTTGCCGCCGCGCAGGATCACGTGGCCATCCGGGTTGCCCTGGGTCTGCAGCAGCGCAACCTGGCCCTGCTGGTTGATCCCCATAAAGGCGTGAGGGGAGGAGGCCGCCTGCAGCGCATTGATGGCGGTCCCCAGGTTGCCGTCGGTGCCGTTCTTGAAGCCGACCGGCATGGAGAGGCCGGACGCCATCTCCCTGTGGGTCTGGGATTCGGTGGTGCGGGCGCCGATGGCTGACCAGGAGAAGAGCTCGGCCAGGTATTGCGGGCTGATGGGGTCGAGCGCTTCGGTGGCCAGCGGCAATTCCAGCTCCGCCAGCCAGCAGAGCAGCTCGCGGGCACGATGCAGCCCCAGCTCCACATCGAAAGTGCCATCCAGATTGGGGTCGTTGATAAAGCCTTTCCAGCCGACCGTGGTGCGCGGCTTCTCAAAGTAGACCCGCATGACAATGTAGAGAGAGTCCTGATAGGCATCATGCAGCGCTTTGAGTCTGGTTGCGTACTCTTTGGCGGCCTCCATGTCGTGGATGGAGCAGGGACCACAGATCACCAGCAACCGGTGGTCACGGCGGTGGATGATGTCGGCGATGGTATTGCGGGCCCCTTGCACGAATGCCAGCGCCTTGTCGGAGATGGGTAACTTCTCCTTGAGCTGGGCAGGCGTGATCATCACTTGTTCGGACTGGATATGGATGTTGTTCAGGGGGTCTCTTTGCATGATTTCATTCTCTCTACTGTATTAAGCCAAAAGCGGCTGTACCTATATATTTACACTGGTACCTGATTTGTTACGCAGCCGCCCTCACCTTACCAAGGAAAAACAAACAATCAAGTGAAACTAGTGGGTTTACCGCTAAAAAGTCAGATAAAGGAGCTGCTACATAGCGCGAACAGGAATAATACAGAGGTTTTTTCGGAGGATTAATGGTTTTTGTGTAATTTAATGTTTACAATCAGGGGCGTGAAGGCTGCGTTGCCCAGCTGTTAACCCACAGTAAATGGTATCTCTGGGAGACTGCAACGCGATGGCAATGATGGTGTGAGGTGGCTATCTGGTCAGCCATAGAAAGAGGGAGCCATGATGGCTCCCTTTGCGGTAGGAAGGGGGATCCCGTCTGGCTGCGGATCAGCGCTTTTGTTTTCCCTGCAGCTCTTTGTTCAGGCGAGTGAGCATCCCCTGGGTGACCAGCACTATGCCCTGCTCGGAGCGGTGGAAGCGACGTGCATCTTCATCGGCGTTTTCACCGATCACCGTGCCTTCCGGCAGTTTGCACCCCTTGTCGATCACCACCCGGCGCAGTCGGCAACCGGCACCAATCTCCACACCCGGGAAGATAACGGCCTGATCCAGGGTGCAGAAGGAGTCGACCCGCACATTGGTAAAGAGCACCGAACTCAGGATGAAAGAGCCACTGACGATGGTGCCCCCGGCAAACATGGAGTTGATGGTCATGCCGTGCTGGCCGTTTCGGTCCTGCACGAACTTGGCGGGAGGAGTCATGTTCTGACTGGTCCAGATGGGCCAGTCCTGATCGTAGATATCCAGCTCAGGCGTGACGGAAGCGAGATCCATATTGGCCTCCCAGAAGGAGTCCACAGTGCCCACATCGCGCCAGTAGGGACGGCGATCCGGACAGCAGCCGACACAGGACATGCCAAACGGGTGAGCGAATGCGGTGCCCTCTTTCACCACGCGGGGGATCACGTCCATGCCGAAATCGTGATGGGACTGCTCGTTGGCAATGTCCTCTTCCAGCAACTGATAGAGATACTCGGCATCGAAGATATAGACGCCCATGGAGGCCAGCGCGGTGTCGGCCTTGCCCGGCATGGCGGGCGGGTTAGCAGGCTTTTCGACGAAGGCATTGATCTTGCGATCATCATCCACCGCCATTACCCCGAAGGCGCTTGCTTCACTGCGTGGCACCTCGATGCAGGCAACGGTCACCTTGGCACCCATATTGACGTGGTCGAGCAGCATGGCGGCGTAATCCATCTTGTAGATGTGATCGCCGGCCAGCACCACCACATATTTGGGTGCGTGATCGCGGATGATATCCAGATTCTGGTAGACCGCATCGGCGGTACCCCGGTACCAGTTGACCTCATCCACCCGCTGCTGGGCAGGGAGCAGATCGATAAACTCGTTCATCTGGTAGCGCAGGAAAGACCAGCCCGACTGGAGGTGGCGCAACAGGCTGTGGGATTTGTACTGAGTCACTACACCGACCCGACGAATGCCGGAGTTGATGCAGTTGGAGAGCACGAAATCGATGATGCGGAATTTGCCGCCGAAATGAACGGCAGGTTTTGCACGGTTGTCGGTTAACTGTTTGAGGCGACTACCCCGCCCTCCTGCGAGTACCAAAGCCATGGTCTCGTTCAGCAACTGTCTGGATTTTGCTGTATTGGCAGGTTGTAACAACATCTCATATCCCTTTGTAGATAAATCACTACAATGTTGCCTCCTTTGAGCCCTCAAGAAAGTGCTTTCAGTCACATTTTATGGTTTCTGACGTAATAAAATGACCTTTTTGTTATTAAAAATGACGGGTTGATCCGTCATTGCTTTCAATATGGTCAGTTGTTCATTGAAGCGAGCCGAGTACCAAAAGGGGCGGCGAGAGACCGAGAGGAGGGATGGAAAAAGCCCCTGCCAATGGTTGGCAGGGGCCCGGTTCGCTGAGAACCGGTGAGCCGGGCCTGATTAACAAGATTCAGGCTGCGTTGGCCAGTGGCTCCTCGCTCTTTTTCTGATAGGCCTGCGGGGTGAGCCCAAGCAGCTCCTGCACGGTCGAGGCGACGGTAATGGAGGAGACGGTGCCCACCAGGATCCCGGCAAACAGGGTGAAGGAGAAGCCGTAGAGAGCGTCACCGCCAAACAGCAACAGAGCGCCCACGGTAAACAGGGTGGTGCCCGAGGTGATCATGGTGCGACTGAAGGTCGCCTTGATGGCCACATCGGAGCACTCGTGGATGCCCATCTGGGTACGCGAGCTCAGCAGATCCCGCAACCTGTCCGAGATGACGATGCTGTCGTTGAGGGAGTAGCCGATCACCGCCATCAAACCGGCGATGATGTTCAGATCGAATTCGATCTGAAAGAGTGACAGCAGCCCCAGCGCCACGATGGCGTCATGGACCACCGAGAGCAGGATGCCGATGGCCTGACGCCACTCGAAGCGAAACGCCAGATAGGCCGACATCGCCAGCGAAGCGACCAGCACCGCCAGCATCCCCTGCTGGAACAGTTCGGCACCCACCTGAGGGCCGACGATGGTGGTGCGCAGCAACTCGACCGGCATCCCCAGCTGTTGGGTCAGCATGGTTGCGAGATCCGCCGCGGGCCAGGGCAGTTCGTGGGGGGGCAGCTTGATCAGCCACTCGCCGGGAATACCGGCCGAGCTCAGCTCAACGGCTCCCGCCAGCGGGGAGACCAGCATGGCATTGAGCTCATGGGCCTCTTTCAGGGTCTGGATATGAAACTCCAGCAGGATCCCGCCGGTAAAATCGAGCCCCAATGTCAGGCCGTTCACCAACAAGATGGCGACGCTGGCCACGGTCAGCAGGATGGAAGCCCACAGGCCGATATAACGCCAACGGGTCAACCCCATGGCAACGATCATTCTCAACATAATTCTCTCCTTGGCCAGCCAGCATCAGGCTGTTGGCCCATCACGACGTGCCGTGACACGCCGGGAAAATAGTGTTCTGCTTTGGCCGCTCCGGCCATATCCATGGCCGATGGCGCAGCCAAAGCCGCTCATCAGATGGACAACTGTCTCTGTCCCGTTACACCTTCAGCGTGCGCTCGCTGCTGCGTCCCCACAGGGGGTTGATGATGGCGCGCGTCCCCCAGATCCCGGTGATCATGCTGGAGAGCAGACCCAGGATGAGGGTGATGGAGAAGCCCTGCAGCGGCCCGGAGCCGATGGAGTAGAGCACCACAGCGCAGATGAGCGTAGTGATGTTGGCATCGAAAATGGTGTGGAAGGCCGAGCGATAGCCAAAGTCGATGGCGTTGGCCAGTGAGCCCCCTTCTCGCAGCCGGTCCCTGATCCGCTCGAAGATCAGCACATGGGTATCCACAGCCATGCCCACCGTCAGCACCAGACCGGCGATCCCCGGCAGGGTCAGCACGGCGCCCGGCAGCACCGCCAGCATGCCGACCTGCATCAACAGGTTGGCGACCAGCGCCGTGATGGCAACCCAGCCGAATTTGCGGTACCAGGCCATCATGAACAGCATCATGCCTACCATGCCGAAGGCCAGCGCGGTGAAGCCCGCCTCGATATTCTGCATCCCCAGCGTCGGGCCAATACTGCGTTCTTCCAGGATCTTGAGCGGGGCGGTGAGGGCGCCAGCACGCAGCAGCATGGCCAGCTCTTGCGCCTCCGGCAGACTGCCAATGCCGGTGATGCGGAACTGGTTGCCAAGGGCGGTCTGGATGGTGGCGACGTTGATCACCTCGCTCTGGGCGCGCAGTTTGCCCTGGGCGTTGGTTTTGTACTCGGTGAAGACGGCCGCCATCGGCTTGCCCACATGCTGGCGGCTGAACTGGTTCATCTTGCTGCCACCCAGGGTGTCGAGCACGATATTGACCTGGGGTTGACCCATTTCGCCCATGTTGGCGCGGGCATCGACGATGTGCTCGCCGGTGAGTACCGGCTTGCGCGCCATGCCGACGGCCTGACCGTTGCGATCGGCGATGTAGAAGTGGCTGTCGGCTTTGGCCTCGTAGAAGGCCAGCGAGGCGGTGGCCCCGATCACCTCTTTCGCCTGCTTGGGGTTGTGCACCCCGGGCAGTTCGATACGGATGCCATCTTGGCCCTGACGCACCACTGAGGCCTCGACGATGCCGAGTTCGTTGATCCGTTTTTTCAGGATCGACAGGTTCTGGGTCACGGCGTTGTTGACCAGCAGGGTGCGCTCAGCATCGCTCAGCACCAGTTTCAGATCATTGCCGGAGCGGGTCAGCTTCCACTGATCCTGACGGGTACCGGCACTCTCTTTGATGATAGAGAGCCAGCTCTCCTGTTCGGCGACCTCCGGCAGGGTGACGGCTACGGCGCCCTGTGCCGTGCGCGTGACGCTGGCGCCGCGCAGGTTGGCTTCACGGAAACGGGTGCGCAGGGTGTCCACCAGATTCTTTGTCTGATTGTCGATGACAAAGTCCACGTCCACCCCGATCAGCAGCTGGGAGCCGCCACGCAGGTCGAGCCCCAGCTTGATGGGATCGGCGCCGAGGCGGGTGATCCAGGCCGGCGCGTTGGAGTGAAACTCCAGGGTCAGGGCGGCACTGTCGACCCCTTGCAGCTCCAGCAACTGCTTGGCGCGCTGCTGTTCGCCCTGACTGGCAAAGACCAGCTCGACCCGCTCAGGTTGCTCGATCACCTTGACCGGTGTCAGGTGCTTGTCGCTCAGCAGCATCTGTTGCTGGGTGGTCAGGCGCTGCTGTCCGTGCAGACCAAGGGAGGGCTGCTCACCGAAAAAGGTGGGCAGGGAGTAAAAGGTAAAGGTCAACAGCATCAACAGCAGCAGTGCGTACTGCCACTTGCTCATGCGGTTGAGAACGGTGCGATTGCTCTTTCTCATGGCAAACAAGCCTCTGTCAGGAGAATGGTGCCTAGGCCGATAGCAACAAGGCTCGGCAAGGCGCAAAAAATGGGATGCATCAGATGAGGATCAGGCAGCCGCCGGATCCGTCAGGAAGAGGAGATGAGCAAACAGTGGATGTGCCAGCCCCTCCGGGGTCAGGCGCTCAGATAGCTCTGGGTGAAGCGGTATTGCAGATGTTGGCGCTGTAGATGGCGCCGATGGATCGCACCGAAGCGATCGCGAAAACTCTGTTTGTGATAGAGCTCGGGTGCCAGCATCAGCCAGCCGAGCAGCAACAGCAGGATGGCCTGGGCCGACCAGCTCTGGATCAGCTCGTAGACCACACTCTTGGGCAGGTTGTCACTGCGCAGGGATTGCTCGAGACGCAGCAGGTGATTCTGATGGCTGCCGACAAACTTAATGATGCCATCATCGCTGTCGCTAAGCTGATTGAACACCTGAGTCTGCTGCTGTTCACTCTGGGGAGATGCGGGTAGCAACGGGCCTTCCATTCGGGCGATGGAACAAAGCAGGGTGAGGGCGATAACCAGAGTTACCAGCACCAGTTTTACTTTGTCGATAAGGCGCAAAAAGTTAATTCCCGATAAATAGAAAGGGCAAACTACCATAAGCGCCCGGTTTGAACAAGGTTGCCCCGGGCGCATGGCACCATTCGATGCCGCTCGTCAGCTGCCGCTCATCTGCTTGAAGTCGCGGGCATAACCCTTGAGCAGGGAGTAGAGATGGGCCCGCTGGGAGATATCCAGCGACTGGCTCATGGCGCTCAGCCAGTTGACGGTACGCTGGCGCGACTGTTCGGTATAGCCGGTAAAGCGGCCATCCATCAGCCCATCCCCCTCGGCCAGCAGGTCAGTCAGCTCGCGGGTAAAGGCGGGACTCTGGCGCTGCTTCATCAGCCTGTCCAGCTCCTGGGTCCAGGACTCCTGAAACTCGAGCCAGGGGGGCATCAGCTCGTATTGCCATTCGGCCCACTGGGCCACCAGTGGCGCCTGTGCCGGTTTCACCTCACCAATCCAGAACTCGAGCCGCTTGTTCATCTTGTCGCGAAACTCCGCCAGCATCTGCTCTTTGGGCTCAGTGGCAAAGTCCTTTTGCCGCTCCTGTTGCCGCTTGACCCGATCGGTCATAAAGCGGGCCACCTGCTCGTCGGTCAGGGTGCGCGCCAGCCTGACCGCGCGGGGGATAGTGTTTTCAAGGGTGCGGGTCAGACTCTGTTGCACCGCATCTAGGTTGGTCGAGATCTGCTCCGGCGTCATGGGGCTGGCCACTGCTTTGGCCAATGCATCGAGATCCCTGGCGTAGCGCGGCAGCTCGTGCTGGCGATGCCAGGCCATCAGCCCCTTCACTTCGCGGCTGAGCAGATCCTTCTGCGAATAGGAGAGGGCAAAGTAGTCATCCAGCTGCCAGATGATGGCGGTATCGAGCCAGTAGTAGATCACCCGGGTGGAGCAGCCGGTCAGCAGCAGGCCGATCAGCAGCAGACCCCAGGTTTTCGGCTTGTGCCAGCGCACCTTGTTTATCATCTGTTACTCCAGTCGTTGCCGGTTGATGGCGATCAGGGTGTCATAGTCGAGTGAGGGCTGTTGCTCTGCCATCAGCAGGGCCCAGAGCAGGCCGATATAGTCGACCCAGGGTAAAAATGCCTGGCTCTGAAAATCGGGCCACTGGTGGCGCGGCACGGCCTGCAGATAGTGCGCTTCCAGCTCGTCGCGCCGCTCGGCGGGCCACTCATGGGTGCGCTGGATGCTGGCGAGCTCAAAGCCGGGGTGACCTGCCGCGCCATACTCCCAGTCGATGACCCAGGGGTTGCTTCCCAACAAGTTAGCCGGATTGAGATCATGGTGGCAAGGGCGCCAGCAATCATTTGGCTCACTGCTGGCGAGCAAGCTCCGCTCCAGGGCGGGCAGCCAGGAGGGGATGTGGGCCAGTCTGGCGCGATAGCCCGCCGCGTGGGCTCGCACCGCCATCACCACCGCAGGCAGCGGCAGGCGATGGAGCTTGCGCAGCACCTCTGCCAGCAGACGGGGCTGATCGGCTGTTGGTGGCGCCGCGTGTACCCAGTTTGGCTCATCGCACCATTCGAGCAGCATCAGACCGCTGGCGGGATCGCCATAGTGGCAGGGCAGTGCCAACCCTTCTGCCATCGCCCCCTGATAAAGCTGCCACTCGGTGGGACGGTCGATGCCAAGGCGCACCGGGTCGGAGTGGCCCTGACGCAAAAAGTAACTGCGCCCCGAGGGGAGGCGCAGTCGATAGTTGCAGTTGGTCAGGCCTAACCCGAGTGGTTCCAGCTGCCCCTCCCGCCAGGGGGCGGGCAGGCTGGCCAGTAGCGGATCACAATTGCCTGTCACCAGGAGCCTGTTACCAGCCAAAGGTGGATTTCTTCGCCTGTTTGCGGATCTCTTTCTGATCTGCCCAGAGCAGTTCGCCGTTTTGCAGATCCATCAGGTTCATGGTCATCTGGTAGTAGACATCCTTCACCTTGCCATTGTCCTTGACGATGCTGGCGAGGTTGCCATAGACCATGTAGCGGGCACCGGTCTGCTTGCCCAGACGCACCATGGAGGCCGGGTCAACCATGCCGCTGCTCTGCTGATATTCGAGCTGCTGCTTGACGGCGGCAACCTTGCTCATGTCAACGAAGCGGAACTTGCCGGCCCGCAGCAACTTGGTGCGGATGGTGTCGGTGATCGCTTCAGTATCGATGTGCTCGGAGGTCTTGTTGCGGATGGAGTCCATGAACATCACCGGACGGCCGCCGGCGGTGATCTCGCTGGTGGCGGGGGAGGCCAGCATGGAATCCGCCATCTTGTCGGCGATGGCCTGCAGATCGCTTGAGCCGTAATCGACGGTGACCGTTTCGGTTTCGGTCGGATCACCGTAGCTGACGGTGGTGCTGGAGCAGCCGCCCAGCAGCAGGGCGCCGGTCAGGATCAGCAGGGCATGATTCATTTTCATCAGTAGGATTCCTCAATCACTTCGCGTACGTAAATCCGGTAACCCTGCGCCGCCGGGCTGGGCGCCAGGGCAGACAGGGTGCGGGTCTGATAGCCATGCAGCTTGATGGGGGTCCAGCCGCGGCCATCGCTGGCGACCTCCTGACCGGCCTCATCATACCAATAGAAGATATATTGCAGCTTGTTATCGCCGCGCTGGGTGCTAGCGGCGGCCACATTGACCTGCAGCAGGCCATTTTGCTGGCGGCGGCTCAGCTCGGTCAGGGTGACGTTGACGTTTTGATGCTGCTCCAGCGTGGGTGCACCGCCCGCTGGGCCATAGAGCGCCACGCCGGAGGTGTTGGTGGCGCAGCCGGTCAGCAGCAGCGCAAGCCCAAGGGCCAACCCGTATGCTTTCATCTTGCTCTCCTTGATTGGAGTGAGTGGGGCAGCACGGGGGGCTGCCCGGTTAATCGTCTTGCTCATCTCTCTTTGCCGCTTGCTCAGAGCGGCATCACCCGGGTGGTCAGGCCGGCGCCAAGGCGCTGAACCCACACCAGGGTGGTGCGGCCGCTATGAATGGTCAGCGGCAACTGACGCTGGGCGGCACCCGCTCCCAGAGTGAGGTTCACCTCACCCGCCGGCACCATCCCCTGCCAGCTCGATGCCTGCGCCGGCAGTGTCAGCCAGCTGCGGGTATCGGCTCGCTCCGAGAGGGTGTTGAAGATCCCCACCAGAATATTGCCCACATCGCCCCCCTCTTTGGCGGCGGTGCGGCGCATCTGCTCCTTGGTCACCAGCCGTAGCGCCTGGCGGGTCAGCATACCGGGCAGCCGCTCCTGCAGATCCTTGGCGGCCAGCGCTTCCAGCCTGACCAGTTCGCTGGTCTGCTCGACTCGTTTGCCGAGCGTGACGGTGAGCGGGCCCGTGTCGCTGGCCCGATTATCGTAATAGGGGATGGCCACGGTAAATGTGCGAAAATCGCCGCGGGAGGTGGAGATGGGCAGCGGCAGGAAGAGTTCGCGCCGCGCCGGGATCAGGCCATCTTCAAACAGCACCACCAGTTGGCCCTGATTTTTAGTGAGTGGTGGCGCTTTGCGACCCACCTTTTTCTCTGTCGCGCGGATCTCGTCCGGCGCGCCGCGCAGCACCGCCAGACGCAGCAAGGCATCCTGCAGGCTGCGGTTGTCCGGCGCTATCTGGTAGCCGCGCTGGTAATCGACCCAGGCGTCGTTGAGATCCCCCGCCGCCTCATAGAGCACGGCGGAAAAGTAGAAGGTATAGGCGTTCTGGAAACCGTTCTTGACCTTGCCGATCAGCCGGTCGAGCTCGGGTGCGCCGCGCGACATCAGCTGGCGCATCTCCCCCTCGGTCTCGGCCTCTTCGCTCTCATCCTTCGCTTTACGCACCTCGTCAGCTCGCCGTTTCAGGGCTTGCTCCTGCACCTGATTGGCCCGGCGTACCTCCACCAGGGCGCCATCGGCATCACCCCGTTGCAGGTAGTTGAGGGCCAGATAGTGGTGCAGCATGGTGCGTTCGTAATCGGGGGTGAGGTAGGCCATCGACTGGTCGTTGGTGAGCAGGCTGCCCACCTGATCCAGACCGTGGCTCAGCCGGTATTCGGCCTGATTGTCTTCCCACTCGAGGCGACTGTCGGCGGCAGAAAACGCCTGCTTGCTGCCCGCATCCTGACCCGCGAGCCAGGCGATGCGCCCCTCTTCAAGGCGATCGAGGACAAAGGTGTCATCGCCGAGGGTGGAGTCGCGCACCTCGGGCAGCGCCTCGGCGGCATGGCCCAGCAGCAGCTGGTTGCGCAATGGCACCATCTGATCGGAGTAGGAGACGAACATATCTTGCCAGCGGGAGGCGCAGCCCCCCAGCAACAGCAGGGCGCCGCAGAGCAACAGGGCGCTGCGGCAGGTTGAGATGTAGCGAGTCATTACAGGCTGAGCAGCGGTCCCAGCGGCTGGCCACCGACCAGATGCATGTGGATGTGGTAGACCTCCTGCCCGCCGTGGCGGTTGCAGTTCATGATGAGGCGGTAGCCATCCTCGGCAATCCCCGCGTCGGAGGCGAGCTTGCGAGCCACGGTGAACATCCGGCCAAGGGCCAGCTCGTGCTCCGGCTCCACATCGTTGACGGTGGGGATCAGCACATTGGGAATGATCAGCACGTGGGTCTTGGCCTTGGGCTGGATGTCCCGGAAAGCGGTCACCAGATCGTCCTGATAAAGGATGTCGGCGGGGATCTCTTTACGGATGATTTTGCTGAAAATGGTTTCTTGCGCCATGGCTAACTCCCTTATGAGAAAAAGAAAATCGAATTTGGATCCCAAGCGGCTCCGCGCGGCACGGCAAGTGTGACACAAGCCGAGATTTGACACAGCTGATGTCCCATTCCCTTCAGTTATTGTTAAAAATACCGATAGCCAGAGGGACGTCATCTGTAGCGCCTGTTCAGGGTGGTCTGCAGGGTATCAAAAGGACGGGGTACTCAGGCAAGGGACTTTTGCATATACAGCGGGACAATAATGAAACAAACAATGTCGGATCTCTCCATCTTGCAGCGGGTCTATCTCGGCTTCGCTATTCTGGTGGCCGTGATGGTGGCCAGCTCACTGCTCACATTTCGTAGCCAGGAGACCCTCGGCGGGGCGCTGGAACAGGTTACCCAGCAGTCGATGCCGCTGGTGATTGCCAGCAGCCAGACCCAGATCTCTCTGCTCAGCGCCAACAAGTGGCTCGGGGATGTGCTGACCGAGCAGGATCCCAAACAGCTGCCGGCCGAAGTGGCCGAGCTGAAACAGGCCAAGGCACAGGTCGACAAGACCCTGGCCGCTTTGCGTCAGCAGGTAGCCGAACACCCCGAGCTGCAGGGCGAGATGACCGCCCTCGGTGAGCAGGTGGCGCGTTATCTGGAACTGACCGACACCCTGCCCGGCGAGCATGAGGCGCTGCTCACCCGGCTGCACAAGGTCAATCTGGCCAAGGGGCAGTTTCAGGTCAGCCTGCCCCAGTTCAAGAAGAATCTGGGTGACATGATGATCACCATCGACGACAGCTTCATCAAGATGCTCTCCGAGACCCTGACCACCAAGCTCTCCGCCATCGAACTCTCCACCATGGATGCCCTCAACCAGACCATCCCGGCTCCCATCGAAGGGGCGCTCAAGCGCAACAAGATGCAGATCGAGGGGTTCAACAGCACCATCAAGGATCTGCAGGGCGAGCTCAAGAATTTCGAGAACGACATGGGCCACTATGTTCACGGCTTCGTGCGCGATACCACCGCCAGCGAAGGGGTGCTGGCCCAGTATCTGGCACTGATGAAGCAGCAGGAGCTGATGCGGGAGCAGAGCAAGCAGGCCAGCGCGCTCATCGTCGAGATCCAGAACCGACTGGAGCGGATAACGGCGAGCAGCCAGCAGTTGATGAACGGCAGTATCCAGCACGCCAAAGAGGTGCAGCGCCAGAGCACCCTGACTCAGGGGGCGAGCATAGTGGTCGCCATTCTGATCGCCATGCTGGTGGCCTACACCCTGGGCAAGGCGATCCGCCGTCCGCTGCGTGAGCTGCTGCGGGTTCTCTCCGAGGTGACTCGCGGCGACATGACCCAGCGTATCGGCTTTCACAGCAAGAACGAATTTGGCCAGCTGGGCAGCCAGCTCAACCTGCTGATCGAGCAGATGGGGGAGGTGCTGGTCCAGCTCTCCAACGCATCTGCCCAGCTTAACGATGCCGCCCACGGCAACCGCCACACCACCGAATCGGTGCGGGCCGATTTGGAGAAACAGCGGCAGGAGACCGCCTCGGTCGCCGCCGCCATGACCCAGATGGAAGCCTCGGTGCGCGAGGTGGCGCAGGCCGCCAATCAGACCTTGGAGCGGGTGATGGATGTGGAGAAGGCCTCCGAGATGGGGCGCAAGGTGATGGCTGGCAATATCACCACCACCCATCAGCTGGCGGGCAAGTTGCAACAGACCGGCAAGGTGATTGGCGATGTGAGCAGCATGAGCAGCCAGATCGGCAACATTCTCGACGTCATTCGCGGTATCGCCGAGCAGACCAACCTGCTGGCCCTCAACGCAGCCATCGAGGCGGCGCGCGCTGGCGAGCAGGGGCGTGGATTTGCGGTGGTGGCCGACGAGGTGCGCAGTCTGGCGGGGCGCACCGCGCAATCCACCAGCGAGATCCAGACCATGATCGAGAATCTGCAGCAGGGAGTTGCCAGAGCGGTGACCGTGATGCAGGAGTGCTCGCGCGAGATGGACAGCTGCGTGGATCAGAGCTCTCACGCCAACAACGCCATGGAGGAGGTGCAGGGGATTGTGGTGCTCATCAGCGACATGTCGAGCCAGATCGCCTCTGCCGCCGAGCAGCAGCAGGCCACCAGCGCCGATATCGCCACCAACCTCAACCGCATCTCCGATATCTCGGATCTCAACTATCAGGGGATCGAGCGGGTAGCCGAGACCAGCCAGCAGCTGGACTCCCTTGCCGAGCAGCAGGAGAGCCTGGTCAAGCGCTTCCGTCTCAGCGCCTGATGGTCGAGAGTTGAAACAACAAGGCCCCGCAGATGCGGGGCCTTCTCTTTATTGCTGCAGCGACAAGGGGATCAGGCGTAGGCAATCGCACCCTTGCCGACCCCTTCATAGGCGACAATCTTGACGAACTTGTCGCCCACTATCTTCTTCACTTCGCGAGCAATGTAGCAGGCCAGCAGCTCGACCGTGGTGTCGGTGTCGATCATCTCCACCTCGGCGGTGGGGATGGCCAGCTGGAACAGCCCTTGCGGCGCCACATATTTGAAGCCGGTGTGATGCTCGCCAAGCAGGGCATTGGCGCGAGGGCTCAAAGCGAGCTCGGTCAGCGCCACCTTGTCCTCCTCGGTGCCGAGGTAGATATCCCCCCAGCGTTCGGCCCAGTTGAGCTCCAGC
Organism: uncultured Aeromonas sp.; assembly: GCA_945957575.1. Lineage (GTDB taxonomy): Bacteria > Pseudomonadota > Gammaproteobacteria > Enterobacterales > Aeromonadaceae > Aeromonas. The sequence continues at coordinate 89,446 of CAMFLW010000002.1, forward strand.
TCCTGGTCGCGCTCGCCATCGACGTGGATCTCGATGGGGGAGCGGTGGCCGTGGGCGATACGCTGGCAGTTGCCATCGTGCTTTTTCAGGCCATGGCTGTAGTGGTAGAAGGCGCCGGTGATCGCCTCCTGACGCAGGGTCAGGGAGAGATCCTTGATATTGCCCGGCAGCCGTTTGGCCAGTACCGCCAGCAGGTAGCGGGTCACCGACTCTTTATCAACTTGCGGAGCCGGGATAAAGGCAAAGCCCTGGGATGGGCAGCGCAGATGGATGGAGCGACCCGGGCGCAGCAGATCCACTGTGCTTTCGTCACCATCCAGTGTCTCGACGTGGATCAGCGGGCACTCGGTCGGCACCAGCAGCTTGTGGTCCACCTCTTCATCGATGATCGATTTGATCAGCTTCTTTACCCGGCCAAAGTCCAGCAGCATGCTCATTTCGTTGAGCTCACCGCTCATTTCGATATCTACCAGCCAGCTCTCGCCCACCATGCCGCGGCGTTCGCACAGGTAGCTGGAGTCGATCACGGTCAAATCTCTTACAAATAACTTCATCAGTCAGGCCTTGCTACAGAGAAAGGGCAGTTTTGCGCTATTATGACCCGCGATTATCGGCAAAGGAACTGGAACCCCCCATGAACAAACTGCTTATCAAGAATGCCACCCTGGTCAACGAAGGCCGTATCTATGCCTCCGACGTATTGATCGAGGGGGAACGGATTGCCCGCATTGCACCCGATATCGAGGCGCCCGATGCGCTGGTTATCGATGCCGCAGGTCGCCACCTGATCCCCGGAATGATCGATGATCAGGTCCACTTCCGGGAGCCGGGATTGACCCACAAGGGGACTATCGCCAGCGAATCCCGGGCCGCCGTCGCCGGTGGTACCACCAGTTTCATGGAAATGCCCAACGTCAATCCCCAGACCACCACCCTCGACGCCCTCGAAGCCAAATACCAGATCGCCGCCAACTCCTCCGTCGCCAACTACAGCTTCTATCTCGGCGCCACCAACGACAACCTTGAAGAGATCAAGCGTCTCGACCCCAAGCAATCCTGCGGGGTCAAGGTGTTTATGGGCTCCTCGACCGGCAACATGCTGGTGGACAATCAGGAGACCCTGGCGGCCATCTTCCGCGAGAGCCCGGTGATGATCGTGACCCACTGCGAAGACACCCCGACCATCGCCAAGGCGGAAGAGGCAGCGCGGGCCAAGTGGGGCGAGAATGTGCCGATGGGCGAGCATGGCCGCATTCGCAGCGACGAAGCGTGCTACAAATCCTCCAGCATGGCGGTGGCGTTGGCCAAGCAGTACGGTGCCAAGCTGCACGTGCTGCATCTGACCTCGGCCAAGGAGCTGTCGCTGTTTACCGCCAGCCACGACCTGAGCGAGCTGAAGGACAAGAACATCACCGCCGAGGTGTGTGTTCACCACCTCTTCTTCAATGAAGCCGATTACGAGACCCAGGGCAGCCTGATCAAGTGCAACCCTGCGGTGAAGAGTGCCGCCGACCAGCAGGCACTGCTGGATGCGGTACGCAACGACGTGCTCGACATCATCGCCACCGACCACGCGCCCCACACCTGGGAAGAGAAGCAGAACAGCTACTTCAAGGCGCCGTCCGGTGTGCCGCTGGTGCAGCACTCTTTGCAGGCGCTGCTGGAGCTCTACCACAACGGCGTGTTTACCCTGGAGACCATCGTCAAGAAGACCTCCCACGCGGTAGCCGAGCGCTTCCAGGTGCAGGATCGCGGTTATATCCGCGAGGGGTATTTCGCCGATCTGGTGCTGCTGGATCTGGGCAAGCCCTATGTGGTCAACGATGACAACATCCTCTACCACTGTGGCTGGTCGCCCTTCAACGGCTACCGCTTCCACAGCACGGTGGAGATGACGCTGGTGAACGGCCAGATCGCCTGGCAAAACGGGCAGGTGACTGACCAGATCCTGGGCAAGCGGCTGACCTTTAACCGCTGATTGTTCGCAAAGCAGGCGAACGCACCGTGGCTTAGGAATTGGCGGCGTTTCCCTGTTGACAGGGCAGGGTCATCTCCATAAACTCTGCCCCCGTCAGCCGAGCTGACTCCGTCGGTGTGTAGCGCAGCCAGGTAGCGCATCTGCATGGGGTGTAGAGGGTCGGAGGTTCGAATCCTCTCACACCGACCAAATTCCCCGGTAAAGGCCTTGTCAAACGACAAGGCCTTTTCTTTTGCCTGCGATTTGCCGCACAGGCGTGAAGCCAGTGGTGATGCATGCTGGTCGCTGCTGGCGTGAGCAGATTGTGCTGCCACCGCGCTTTATGGTGTAGTAACGACTCTGTTGCTCATTTGCCTGGCGAGGCCTCTCGTGTCTGCATCCGTATCTAAACCCTGTTGTCTGCTGATGCTCACCCTGCTGCTGGTGGGCTGCGCCACCCCTTACGAGAGTGAAAAGTCGTTCTGGAATGGCCAGACCGGTTTTTCCCAGACCCGGCTTGGCCCGGACAAGTGGCAACTGGAGTTTGTCGGCAACGATCTGGTGGACAGGGAGACCGCCCGCAAATATGTGCTCAAGCGGGCAGGGGAGCTGGCACTGGCAGAGGGTTACTCCTGGCTCAAGGTCGATGAGCTGACCATTAACCGCGATGCCGTCAGGGTGACCCCATCACGGCCGATCTTTGGCTTTGACGAGGATGAACCGGATCTCTTTATGGCCCAGATGCAGGTGCAGCATACCATCTCGGCGCTGCTCACTTTTCGCCTGTTGCCACGGGCACTCGATGAGCGAACTCTGAGTGCGAAATATCTCGCCGAAATCAAAATAAACAGTGATTAATATTGGTGGTTTGCAAGATCCATATCACATACACCTAATAGCAGGATAAAATTCTGGATAAAGCCTCTAGATTTACCCCCTGCTTTTAGGCATTCTCCCAGCATACCAGCCGCCAGGAATCAACGGCTCGGATCACAAAAACGGACTGTTGTGGCTCCCATGCCACCGTTTACGGCTTGCACCAATCAAAACCGGGACTCCCCCATGAAAATGAATAAACTGACGGTCGCCATCCTCATTTCGATGTTGCTTGGCATCCTTACCGGCCAGGGCTATCGCCTGTTTGCTGCCGATCAGGCAGCGGATTTTGCCAACAACATCACGATCCTGACCGATATCTTCCTGCGACTGATCAAGATGATCATCGCGCCATTGGTCTTTACCACCCTGGTGGTCGGTATCGCCAAGATGGGCGATACCCGCACCGTGGGTCGTATCGGTGCCAAAACCCTCGGCTGGTTCATGCTGGCCTCCCTGCTCTCCCTGAGCCTGGGTCTGGTAATGGTGACCCTGATGCAGCCAGGTGTGGGCCTCTCCCTCTCCCTGCCCAATGACACCGCCAGCTCAGGCATTGCTGCCGGCGCGATTACCCTGAAAGATTTCGTGACCCACGCCATTCCGAAAAGCGTGGTCGAGGCGATGGCCACCAACGAGATCCTGCAGATCGTGGTGTTCTCCCTGTTCTTTGGTCTGGCCGCTGCTGCGCTGGGCGATCTGGCCAAACCGGTGGTTGTGCTGATGGCCAGCGCTGCCGAGATCATGTTGAAAGTGACCGGCTACGTGATGAACTTTGCGCCGTTTGCGGTGTTTGGTGCCATCTCCGCCATGGTGGCCAAAGAGGGGCTGGGTATTCTGGTTACCTACGGCAGCTTCATGGCCCAGTTCTACATTGCCCTTGGCTGCCTCTGGCTGCTGCTGATCGCCATGGGTGGCGCCTTCCTGCGTGGCCGCATCATCAAGCTGCTGGCGATGATCCGCGAACCCATCCTGCTTGCCTTCTCTACCGCCAGCTCTGAAGCGGCCTATCCGAAGACGCTGGATCGTCTGGAGAAGTTCGGTTGTGACAAACGCATCGCCAGTTTCGTGCTGCCGATGGGTTACTCCTTCAACCTCGACGGCTCCATGATGTACTGCACCTTCGCGGTGATGTTCATCGCCCAGGCTTATGGCATCGAGCTCTCCACCGCCCAGCAGATCACCATGCTGCTGCTGCTGATGGTCACCTCCAAGGGGATGGCCGGGGTGCCGCGCGCCTCTCTGGTGGTGATTGCCGCGACCCTGAACCAGTTCCATATTCCGGAAGCGGGCATCCTGCTGCTGCTGGGTATCGACCACTTCCTCGATATGGGTCGCTCTGCCACCAACGTGCTGGGCAACGCCATCGCCGCCAGCGTGGTCGCCAAGACCGAAGACAGTCTGGGCGAGACCGAAGAGCTGGGCGAGAGTGCTCCCGCCAAGGCATAACCATGGCTTGAGCTGACCAGAGGGTTGGCCGGTGCAAAGAGAAATCCCCGTCATGACCATGGCGGGGATTTTTTTATGGCTGGCCCGTTTAGAAGCCCGAACCGGGTTGCAGCAAAAACGCTGCCTCTTCCGGCGTGCTGGTACGACCCAGTATGTCGTTGCGGTGGGGGAAGCGGCCAAAGCGTTCGATGATCACCTGATGGCGGCGGGCAAAGTCGGCAAAGCCCGCGAAGGTCTCGTTCGCTGGGGAATGCGCCTGCTCGGCCGCCAGCTCTTCAAACAGGGCCACGCTTCTGGCTTGCTGCTCGAGGGATTCTGCATGTTCCAGCGGCAGATAGAAGAAGACCCGCTCCAGCGGCGAGAGCTGTCGGTCCATGCCAAGGGATAGCCCCTTGAGGCACTGCTCGCGGGCGAGCGGATCCCGGGCAAAGGCGGTGGGGGTGCCGCGATGGATATTGCGCGGTAACTGGTCGAGCAGCAGGATCAGTGCCAGTCTGCCATGGGGCAGATCGGCCCAGTCTGCCAGCTCCCCGTTGGCGGCCGCCTCTGCCAGCGCGCCAAAACGCCGGGCCAGCAGGGTATCGGTCTCGCTACTTTTGCCCCACCAGAGCGGGGCTTGTCGTTTGGCGCGCAGGGCATCGTCGGCCGGGTCGCCAAACCAGAAATCGAGCAGAGGTTGCCAGGGTTGCATGGGGACTCCTTGTGCTGGTGTGTTGAGGAGGGCCAATAACAAATGGCTCCGGGATGCTGCCGAAATGGTAGCTTCTCGTTACACTGTGCCATCTTTTGCCCGAAAGAAGTAACCCCAGATGGCGAGCGATTGTTGCCTGGCGCGGCCGATGATGGCCTGCCATCGCCATGAGGTGGCCCTGCTGACTCTGGTGGTCATCAGACCGCACACCTCTCTCCCGGGGTTGTTCTCACTGATATAAGGAATCTCTGATATGGCCGGAACCAGTTTGTTGGCCCTGCTCGACGATATTGCCAGCGTGCTTGATGACGTGGCGCTGATGACCAAGATGGCGGCGAAGAAGACCGCCGGGGTGTTGGGGGACGATCTTGCCCTCAATGCGGAGCAGGTCTCCGGAGTGCGTGCCGAGCGGGAGTTGCCGGTGGTGTGGGCGGTGGCCAAGGGCTCATTTCGCAACAAGTTGATTCTGGTACCTGCCGCCATCGCCATCAGTGCCCTGGTGCCCTGGCTCATCACCCCGCTCTTGATGCTGGGGGGCGCTTACCTCTGCTTTGAAGGTGCCGAGAAGCTGGCGCACAAGTTTTTGCCTCATCAGGAGGAGGGAGAGCATCACGCCGGCCCCATTCCTGACGATCTGGTGGCCTTCGAGCAGCAGAAGGTGAAGGGGGCGATCCGCACCGACTTTATTCTCTCCGCCGAGATCATCGTCATCGCCCTTGGCACAGTACAGGGGGCGAGCATCGCCCTGCAGCTCTCGGTGGTGGCGGGTATCGCCCTGCTGATGACCATCGGGGTCTATGGGCTGGTGGGGTTGATTGTCAAACTGGATGATATCGGCCTGCATCTCCTGAAAAAGCCGGATGGCGGGGCACTGCGCCGCTCGGTCGGGCAGGGATTGCTGAGTACGGCGCCCAAGCTGATGCATCTGCTGGCGCTGGTGGGGACGATCGCCATGTTTATGGTAGGCGGCGGCATTCTGGTGCATGGTTGGCCTTTTGCCCATCACCTCATTGAAGGCGCCGCCGCTGTTGTCGCCACTCTGCCCACTGTGGGGGCCGTACTGGCAGTGGTGACGCCGACTCTGCTCAACGCCGTGGCCGGTGTGGTGGCGGGCCTGCTGCTGGTGCTGGCGATGACGCTGATAAGCAAACTCAAGCCAGCCAAATAAGCGTCTGCATTATCTTTCGGGGCCGCCAGTGACAGATGCTGGCGGCTATCTCTCCCTGTTTGACATCTTGATAACGAGCCTTCAATGCAAGCAACCCGATACCTTCAGCAGTGGCACAACCACCATATCTATCCCGCTCTCGACAGTCCCGAGCTTGAAGCCGACATGGCTGAGGCCCGTGCCGCCCTTGCACCACTGGCGGCACTGATCGCCAATCTGGCCGACCTTGCGGGGGATGCGCGGCAAGATTGCCTGCGGGAGGTGCGCCTGCGTGCCCGCCGCATTCGCCATATCGGCTGGAACGTGGCGATTCTGGCTGCCTGCCGGGGCAGTCAGGATGCCCGCGATACCCAGGCCAAGCAGCTGGCATCCCGAGCTCGCGCCCTCAATGCCGATCTGTTCAAGACGCTGGCGCCGGTGGAGGACCTGATGCTGGCGCTGCCGGAGGCTGAATTTGGCCTGCTGATGGCGGATCCCCTGCTTGGCGAGGAGGAGTATCGCCTGCGTCACGAACGCAGATTGCAGGATCAGCGTCTGCCGGTGGCGGCAGAGCAGCTGGTGATCGGTCTTGGTACCGATGGCCTGCACGCCTGGGGCAACCTCTACAACGATCTGGTGGGCAAGATCCGGCTGGTGATCGATGGCCGCGAGATGGGACTGGCGGAGGCGAGCAATCTGCTCTCCAGCCCGCTGCGCTCCCTGCGCCGGGAAGCATTCGATGCCATCAGCGCTGGCTGGGAGGGGGAGCAGGAGACGGTGGCCGCCATCCTCAACGCCATCAACGGTTGGCGGCTTGAGCTCTCGCGCCAGCGCGGCAGTGAGCGGCAGCTCGATGCACTCGATCTCTCCTGTCATCAGAGCCATATCGAGCGCGCCACCCTGGATACGCTGATGAGCGAGACCTGGCAGGCCCGAACCCTTGGTCAGCGGGCGCTGGAGCTGATGGCCGCACGCCTTGGCATCGACGATCCGGGGGCCGAGGATCTCTTTGCGCCGCCTCCGGCTGCCAGCAGCCGCGAGATCCCGTTCGAGGAGGCGATCGAGCTGATTGCCGCTGCCTTTGCCCGTTTCGATCCCGAAATGGGGGAATTTGCCCGGATGATGGCCGAGAAGGGGTGGATTGATGCGGCGCCCACGCCAAATCGCCGCACCGGCGCCTACTGCACCAAGTTTGCTGAACCGGTCGAACCGCGGGTCTTTGTTACCTATGCCGGCACCATGGACAATGTCATTACCCTGGCCCATGAGCTGGGTCACGCCTGGCACAACTGGGTTATCCGCGATCTGCCTATGAGTCAGCGCGGCTATCCGATGACGCTGGCCGAAACGGCCTCCATCTTTGCCGAAACCCTGGTGCGCAGCGCCCTGTTCGAGCAGGCAGAAAGTCCCGAAGAGCAGTTGGCCATCGCCTGGGCCGAGGCCGATGGCGCAGCTACCTTCTTGGTCAATATCCCGGCCCGTTTCGACTTCGAGCTGGCGCTGGTGGCCGAGCGGGAGCGTGGCTATGTTGCGCCCGCTCGCCTCAAGGCGCTGACCGATGAGGCGTGGGCACGCTGGTATGAAAAGAGCCTCTGCCGCTATCACCCCATGTTCTGGGCGGCCAAGGCGCACTTCTCCATCGCCGGGCTGGGTTTTTACAACTACCCCTATCTGTTCGGTTATCTCTTCAGCCTCGGGGTCTATCAGCTGTTGATGAGCCGCAAGGCGGCGGGGGAAGAGGGAGTGGCCGAGGCGTATCGCGCCTTGCTGCGCGACACCGGCCGGATGAGCGCCGAGGCGCTGGTGGCAAAACATCTGGGGCAGGATATTCGCCAGTCGGCCTTCTGGCAGGGGAGTCTGGCACAAGTGGCGCAGGCGGTAGAGCGCTTCGCGCAGTTGCCTGCCTGATTGGGTCAGTGGTGATATGAACAACAGGCCCCCGGACAGTCTCGCTGTCCGGGGGCCTGTCTGTTATGCCTGCTCCTGCGTCGGTTGGACTGGGCCGACCAGCAATGGTTTGGTCTGGTGGGTCAGATCCGGTTGATAGCCGTTGAAGAAGAGGTTGAGCACTACCGAGCTGATGGTCGCCAGCAGAATGCCACTATGGAACAGCGGCTGCAGAGCAGCCGGGAAGTGCTGGAAAAAGTGGCCGGAGACCGTCGGGATCATGCCGATCCCGAGGCTGATGGCGACGATGTAGAGGTTGTGGCGGTTGGCTGTGTAATCTGCGCGCGCCAGGATACGAATGCCGGTCGCCAGCACCATACCGAACATGACGATACCGGCGCCCCCCAGCACGAAGGGCGGGATGGAGGCGACCAGCACCGACATCTTGGGGATAAGGCCAAAGGCGAGCAGGATCCCCCCCGACATCACGCAGACCCAGCGACTCGATACCCCGGTCACGCTTACCAGCCCGATATTCTGGGAGAACGAGGTGTGGGGAAAGCTGTTGAAGACGCCGCCGACGATAGTGCCGATGGCATCGACCCGCAGCCCGCGTACTATATCGCCGCGGCTGGCCGGATGACCGACGATGTCGCCGAGCGCGAGAAACATCCCCATCGATTCGATAAAGGTGATGAGCATGATCACCGTCAGGGTGGCGATGGAGATGGGATCGAAGGTGGGCCAGCCAAAGGCGAAAGGCACTATGGGGGCAAACCAGGCGGCATTGCCGAGGCCGTCGAGACTCACTTCGCCCATGGCAATGGCCACCACGAAGCCGAAGATGATCCCGAGCAGCACCGAGATATTGCTGAAAAAGCCCTTGGTGAAGCGGGTCACAAGCAGGATAAAGACGAGCACCAGAAAGCTGGTGCCGATATAGCGCAGGCTGCCATATTCCGGATTACCCTTGCCTCCCGCCATCCAGTCGATCCCCACCTGCATGATGCTGATCCCGATGGCGGTGATAACCACCCCGGTCACTACGGTGGGGAAGAGCGGCATCAGCCGACCTATCAGCGGCACCAGCAGGGTCGAGATGATACCGGCGGCGATGGTGGCGCCGAAGATGCCCGTCAGCCCCAGATCCGGGTTGGCTCCGATGGCCAGCATGGGCATCACGGCGGCAAAGGTGACCGACATGATGACCGGCAGCCGGATCCCGGCAAAGCGGCCAATCCCGACACATTGCAGCAGGGTGACGATGCCGCAGCAGAAAAGATCCGAACTGATAAGGTAGGAGATTTGATCCTTGGGCAGCCCCAGACTGCCGCCAATCACCAATGGCACCGCCACGGCACCGGCGTACATCACCAGCACATGTTGCAGGCCCAGGGTAAAGAGCTGGCCCATGGGGAGCATGCGCTCCACTTCGTCATCGGGATGTATTCGTTTTCCCGGTCGGGAAGAGGGGGGATTGGTCTCGTTCATCAACAGATCTCTCCTTGGCGAACCCCGGCAACGGGCTGGGGCAAGATAGCGAAAGCCGCGGCTTTCCCGGTCACAGATGTTATCGAGTGCGTGGATCGCCGGACTCATCGGGATGGGCAAGAGAGAGGGGTCCGGTGCAGGCATGGTCAGTGCACAAAACATGCTCAATCGTGACTGCTGGTGAAAACGTTTGGCTTTTTGAGGGGTCAATCACATCCGGATCGGGATCCGGTGGGAGATAGAGGACATAAGGGGGCGCTGGGTGTCTCAGATTGGTAATGGCTGTATCATTTTTGGCCACCGGCTCTCACTTTGATAGGGCTGGCCCGCGTATTGCGCCGGGCAAGGGCTCCCGCGCTGCATCTTGTTGCAGGGGTTGGCGTGATCCAAAGCAAGAAAGTTGGATGTTTTGGTGGCGCGCGGGGCCGGCGCTGGGGTAGTTTCGTTAAAACCGACACAGATCCTGAGGTCTTATCCATGATCATCTATCTGCATGGCTTC
>CAMFLW010000003.1 GCA_945957575.1 uncultured Aeromonas sp.
TTGTCGCTGTCATTGCCGGACACGCTGATCTCGATGGGATTGACGATGTACTGCAGATAGGTGTTCAGCTGTTGTTTGAGGTTGGTATCCAACATCTTCGAATTCCTTCTTGTGATTGCGGGTCGGCGTGAGATGTAAGCCGGAAAGCAGACCGGTGCCTTTGCTTGGGGCCGGAAACAAAACCGGCCCTTATGCGGGCCGGTCTTGGAAGCGGGAGGCTTAGATCTTGCCTACCAGGTCCAGGGACGGGGCCAGAGTGGCGTCGCCTTCTTTCCATTTAGCCGGGCACACTTCACCCGGGTGGGAGGCAACGTACTGGGCTGCTTTGACTTTGCGCAGCAGTTCCAGTGCGTCACGGCCGATACCGCCAGCGTTGATCTCGACGATCTGGATGATGCCCTGCGGGTCAATCACGAAGGTACCGCGGTCAGCCAGACCAGCTTCTTCGATCATCACACCGAAGTTGCGGGTGATGGTGCCAGTCGGGTCACCAATCATCGGGTACTGGATCTTCTGAATGGTGTCAGAAGTGTCGTGCCATGCTTTGTGAGTGAAGTGGGTATCGGTAGAGACAGAGTAGATCTCGACGCCCAGCTTCTGGAATTCAGCGTAGTTGTCAGCAAGGTCGCCCAGCTCGGTCGGGCAAACGAAGGTGAAGTCAGCCGGGTAGAAGAAGACCACGGACCACTTGCCTTTCAGGTCAGCGTCAGACACCTGAACGAATTTGCCATTGTGGTAGGCGGTAGCATTGAACGGCTTGATTTCAGTGTTGATGTAGGTAGACATGTAATTGCTCCTTGGTGATGTACATATGCCGGTCTGGTGTTGAAGAGTCTTGCCAGACGAGGCGCTTAACTTTCGATGGATTCATCATAGGGGCTTCAGTTAATCGATAAAAGCCGCAATTTTGAATCGCTTAAATCTACTTATTAGATAGCTCACTATGGCTGTACCTAACATGAATATCTCTAGCCTACTGAGATAACTCCTTGTCATGGTTCAATATCTGTGCGCAACATCGCCTTTTCAAGACATGGGAAGATGTGTGCAGAGCCACGATGACACGATGAGATAAACGGTGGAGCAAACAGGTGGTGCAGGAGGTTGAGGCCGCTGCTCGCAGCGATGGAGATGTGCTGACAAGGGGGAGAGCAGAAAACGCGGATAAAAAAATCCCGGCGCTATCGCAACGACAGGGCCGGGTCATCAAACAAGGAATGGCTATATAAACAAATGCTTTACAGCAAAGACTAACTACGGGGTGTGCAAACTTGCAGACATATGAGAGGAAGATAATGGGTGCACAATCCCTCGTCTCCCCCTCGGCAACTATTGCATGAGAGGGATGATAGTGTGACGCAGATCACAAGGCAAGCATTTGGTGTAATTTTTCAATCAAAATGAAAGTGTTTCATCATTTTAGCTTATTCTGACGGCTGAAAACGCTTTTATTGTAATTTAATTACAGGTTGATCTGTCAAAAGTCGGTAGGGGGTTCCTGCTCTTCCATCAATTCCAGCAGGTTGATGGCCACGGCAATAAAGTCCGACTCGGTGACAATGCCGATCAGCTTGCGTCCTTTGAGTACCGGCAGGCAGCCATATCTGTGGCGCTGCAGGTAGAGTGCTGCCTCCTTGATGCCGGCGTGAGGATCTACGCTCGCCACTTGCCGTGTCATGATCTCGTCGAGTTGCACGCTGTCGGTAAATTCGGCTTCCCGCTCCGGGCTGATGAGCAGCAGCTTGGATTCCCGGGTGGCCAGGATATCGGTGAGGGTTACCAACCCCAGCAGGTGGTGGTGCTCGTCGACGATGGGAATGTGGCGGATCCGCTCCTGCTGCATCAGGTCCATCGCCTGTTTGACACTGTTTGACGGACCCAGAGTGAAGGGATGTTCGGTCATGATTTCGGATAGGGTCATCATGGTGGGCCTCCTTGTGTATCTACTTTCACCCTAGCCCAGTGCCCATTGGCAAAACATGATCAGGGTCAATACAGAACATTAAAGAATCATTAACCGGAGGTGTGTCTCAATATTGCTCGCTACCCCTTGTCTCTCTTGGGTTTTTGGTCTTTTGGGTTGCCTTGGAAGATGGGGATAACTAGACTAGCCGCCGATTCCCCCCGAGGTGAAAGATGCAAGTATCCGATTTTCATTTTGATCTGCCAGACGAGCTGATTGCCCGCTATCCGATGGCGGAGCGTACCGCCAGCCGTTTGTTGCAGCTCGACGGTCAAACCGGCGCCCTGCGCCACGGTCAATTTGTCGATGTGCTGGACCAGCTCAACCCGGGCGACCTGCTGGTATTCAACAACACCCGCGTCATTCCGGCCCGCATGTTTGGCCAGAAGGCCAGCGGCGGCAAGCTGGAGGTGCTGGTCGAGCGCATTCTGGACGAGCACAGCGTGCTGGCCCATGTCCGTGCCTCCAAGGCGCCCAAGCCCGGCACCCGGATGATCATGGATGGTGGTGTGGAGGCCGAGATGCGCGCCCGCCACGACGCCCTGTTCGAGATCCACTTCCTCGACCCGCGTCCGGTGCTGGAGATTTTGGAGGCCATCGGCCACATGCCGCTGCCCCCCTATATCGACCGTCCCGACGAGGATGCCGACAAGGAGCGCTACCAGACCGTTTACAATCAGAAACCGGGCGCCGTCGCCGCGCCGACCGCCGGTCTGCACTTTGATGAGCCGCTGCTTGAGAAAATTCGGGCCAAAGGGGTTGAAACGGCCTTCGTCACCCTGCATGTAGGGGCGGGGACCTTCCAGCCGGTGCGGGTAGAGAAGATTGAAGATCACCATATGCACTCCGAGTATGCCGAAGTGCCGCAAGAGGTGGTCGATGCCATTGCCGCTACCCGTGCCCGTGGTGGTCGGGTGATTGCGGTGGGGACTACTTCGGTTCGTTCGTTGGAGAGCGCGGCCAAGGTCACCCTGGCACAGGGCAAACCGTTGGCGCCCTTCTTTAGTGACACCGATATCTTCATCTTCCCTGGCTACCAGTTCCAGATTGTCGATGCCATGGTCACCAACTTCCATCTGCCGGAGTCGACCTTGATCATGCTGGTCAGCGCCTTTGCCGGTTATGACAACGTGATGGCGGCCTATCAGGCAGCCGTGGCCGGGCAGTACCGTTTCTTCAGCTACGGGGACGCCATGTTCGTCACCCGTCGCCAGGTTGAAGCATAAGCTTCAGCGTATTTACCGGGCCGTGAGCGGCCCTCCTATTGTCAGACTGTTTATCTGACGCAGCCGAGGTAGCAATGAAATTTGAACTGAAAACCACCGACGGCCGTGCCCGTCGCGGTCAACTGGTCTTCGAACGTGGTGTGGTACAAACGCCGGCCTTTATGCCGGTCGGGACTTACGGCACCGTCAAGGGGATGACCCCGGAAGAGGTGCGCGAGACCGGCGCCCAGATCCTGCTGGGTAACACCTTCCACCTCTGGTTGCGCCCGGGTCAGGAAGTGATGCGTGCCCACGGCGATCTGCACGATTTCATGAACTGGCAGGGCCCGATCCTGACCGACTCCGGTGGTTTCCAGGTGTTCAGCCTGGGCCATATTCGCAAGATCACCGAAGCGGGCGTCCACTTCCGTCACCCCATCAATGGCGAGAAGATCTTCCTCGACCCCGAGAAGTCCATGGAGATCCAGTACGATCTGGGCTCCGACATCGTGATGATCTTCGACGAGTGCACCCCGTACCCGGCCACTTATGAAGAAGCGCGCAAGTCCATGGAGATGTCCCTGCGCTGGGGCAAGCGCTCTCGCGAAAAGTTTGATGCGCTGGGCAACAAGAACGCCCTGTTTGGCATCATTCAGGGCTCGGTCTACGAAGATTTGCGGGATGTCTCCCTCGACGGCCTTCTGGAGATCGGTTTCGACGGTTATGCGGTCGGTGGTCTGGCCGTGGGTGAACCCAAAGAGGACATGCATCGCATCCTCGAGCACGTCTGCCCGAAAATTCCGGCTGACAAGCCGCGCTACCTGATGGGTGTCGGCAAGCCGGAAGATCTGGTGGAAGGGGTGCGCCGTGGTATCGACATGTTCGACTGCGTCATGCCGACCCGCAACGCCCGCAACGGCCACCTGTTCACCACCGATGGTGTAGTGAAGATCCGCAACGCCCAGCACCGCAACGACACCAGCACCCTGGATGCCGAGTGCGATTGCTATACCTGCAAGAACTACAGCCGCAGCTACCTGCACCATCTGGACAAGTGCAACGAGATCCTCGGTGCCCGTCTGAATACGATTCATAACCTGCGTTACTACCAGCGTGTGATGCAGGGTTTGCGGGACGCGATCGAGCAGGGTAAATTAGACGACTTTGTAACAGAGTTTTACCGTCGGCAAGGGAAGCCCGTGCCTCCGTTAGCTGAAAATGACGTTAAATAACAACAACATATAAATTGGTTTTTTAATCTACATCAATAAGAGGTTGTTAAATGAGCATTATCTCCAAGGCGTATGCAGAAGGCGCAGTTCCGGGTGCACAGGGTGGTGGTATGGAAATGATCATCATGCTGGCCGTGTTTGGCCTGATCTTCTATTTCATGATCTATCGTCCCCAGGCCAAACGCGCCAAGGATCATCGCAATCTGATGACCTCCTTGTCCAAGGGTGACGAAGTGCTCACTTCCGGTGGCCTGGTTGGCAAGATTGCCAAAGTGGCTGCCGATAGCGATTACCTGGTGATCGCCCTGAACGACCAGACCCAAGTCACCATCAAAAAGGACTTCGTCTCTGCCGTTCTGCCCAAGGGTTCTATCCAGTCCCTTTAATCTCCCAAGGAGCACAGCGTGTTGAATCGCTATCCGCTGTGGAAATACCTGATGGTGATCCTAGTGATCGCCATCGGTTTTCTATATGCAGCCCCCAATCTTTACGGCGAAGACCCGGCCTTGCAGGTTTCTGCCAGCCGTGGTGCCGAAGTCAAGCTAGATACCCTTGACCAGGTGAAAGAGACCCTTGAAGCGGCCAAGATCCCGGTCAAACATGCTGCATTCGAGCACGGTCTGATCCTGATCCGTTTCAAGAACACTGAAGACCAGCTGAAGGCGCGCGATATCGTTGCCAACAAGCTGGGCGACAACTTCATTACCGCACTCAACCTAGCTCCTTCCACTCCCGCCTGGCTCGAAGCCATCGGTGCGGCGCCTCTGAAGCTGGGTCTTGATCTGCGCGGTGGTGTGCACTTCCTGATGGAAGTGGACATGGCCGAGGCGCTGACCAAACAGCAAGAGCAGATGGTGCAGGATTTCCGCTCCGAGCTGCGCACCCAGAAGATCCGTTACTCCGGCGTGCGCCGGGTCGGTGATCAGGTGCAGGTGCTGTTCCGTGATGAAGCCGATCAGGAACGCGCCGTTTCTCATCTGCGTCGTCAGAACCCTGATTTGACCTTCACTACCGAGCAAAAAGGGGATGAGTTCATCCTGCTGGCTGGTCTGAGCGAGGCCAAGATCAAGGAGGTGAAGAAGTACGCCCTCGAGCAAAACATCACCATCATCCGTAACCGGGTCAACGAACTGGGTGTGGCCGAGCCGCTGGTACAACAGCAAGGTGCCGAGCGCATTGTCGTTGAACTGCCCGGTATTCAGGATACCGCACGCGCCAAGGAGATCCTGGGGGCGACTGCGACCCTGGAATTCCACATGGTTGATGAGACTGCCGACATTCAGGCTGCGGCCGACGGTCGCGTACCGCCTAGCTCCAAGGTCTACAATGATCGCAACGGTCGTCCTGTGGTGCTGCAAAAGCGGGTGATCCTGACCGGTGACCACATCGTGGGTGCCCAGTCCGGTTTCGATGAGTACAGCCGTCCCCAGGTCAACATCAAGCTTGATGGCCAGGGTGGCAACAAGATGGCCAACTTTACCAAGGACAACGTCGGTAAAGGGATGGCGACCGTCTTCATCGAGTACAAGCCGGTCGGTCAGCCGGGTCCGGATGGCAAGCGCAAGTTCCGCAAGCAGGAGGAGGTGATCAACGTCGCCACCATCCAGTCGCGCCTTGGCAGCCAGTTCCGCATCACCGGTATCGACAACGCCAACGAAGCCCACAACCTGGCGCTGCTGCTGCGTGCCGGTGCCCTGATCGCCCCGATCCAGATCGTGGAAGAGCGCACCATTGGCCCGAGCCTGGGTCAACAGAACATCGACAGCGGTATGGAAGCCATCGGCTGGGCCATGCTGGTGATCGTGCTGTTCATGGGGATCTACTACCGCGCGTTCGGCTGGGTCGCCAACCTGGCGCTCTGTATGAACCTGGTGTTGATTGTCGGCATCATGTCGATGATCCCGGGGGCCACCATGACCCTGCCGGGTATCGCCGGTATCGTCCTGACGCTGGGGATGGCGGTGGATGCCAACGTGCTGATCTACGAGCGTATTCGTGAAGAGATCCGTAACGGTCGCGGTGTTCAGCAAGCCATCCATCTGGGCTTTGATCGGGCATTTGCCACTATCGCCGACTCGAACGTTACCTCGCTGATTACTTGCGTGATCCTGTTCGGCATCGGTACTGGCGCCATCAAGGGCTTTGCCCTGACGCTGGGTATTGGTCTGACCGCCTCCATGTTTACTGCCATCACAGTTTCCCGCGCCATTATCAACCTGGCTTGGGGTGGACGGCGCATCGACAAGCTGCCCATCTGAGGATAGAGAGATGTTTCAGATTCTACATTTTGAAAAACCCATCCCGTTTATGCGTTATGCCAAAGCGGGTGTGGTCTTCTCTTCCGTGCTGATGGTGATCGCCCTGTTCTTCCTGTTTGATCGAGGTCTGAACTGGGGACTGGACTTTACCGGTGGTACCACCATCGAGGTGGGGTTCCAGCAGTCGGTGAGCCTGGACAAGATCCACGATGCACTGGAAGAGCAGAAGATTGAAGGGGCAACTCTGCAACACTTTGGCTCCAGCCGTGACGTGCTGTTCCGCCTGACCCCGAAAGAGGGGGTCAAGGTAGAACAGCAGGGTAACGAGGTGCTGGCTGCGGCCAAGCAGCTCGATGAGGGCGCTGTGCTCAAGCGTGTCGAATTCGTCGGTCCTTCGGTCGGTGACGAGCTGGCCACGGACGGGGCGCTGGCCATGCTGGCCTCTATCCTCTGTATCCTGGCCTACGTGGCGGTACGCTTTGAATGGCGTCTGGCGCTGGGGGGGATTCTCTCCCTGGTGCACGATGTGGTGATCACTCTGGGTGTCTTTGCCTACTTCCAGTACGAGTTCGACCTGACCGTACTGGCGGCGCTGATGACCCTGGTGGGTTACTCCCTGAATGATACTATCGTGGTGTTCGACCGCTTGCGGGAGAACTTCCGCAAGGTGCGTAAAGGGGATACCGAGTACATTCTGGATCTCTCCATGACCGAGACCCTGAGCCGTACCATCATCACCTCCGGCCTCACCTTCGTGGTGGTGCTGGCGCTGCTGCTCAAGGGCGGCGCGCTGATCCACGGTTTTGCCGTGGCCATGGTGATCGGTGTGGCCTTCGGTACCTACTCCTCCATCTATGTGGCGAGTGCGTTTGCCATGTTCCTCGGCGTCAAGCGCGAGCACATGCTGCCAACCCAGGTAGAGAAAGAGGGTGCGGATCAACAGGAAATCCTGCCGTAAACCACGAAAGAGCGCCGCAAGGCGCTCTTTTCTTTTTCGCTGTTGTCGTATGCTGACGCAGATGATTTCAACAAAAGGAGCTTGCCATGCAACATAATCCCCGTTTTTTGGCGCTGGTAGAAGGGATCCGCTCCCGTGTAGCCGAGACCGATGTGCACCAGATCAAGCGCTGGCAGGATGAGAGGCGCGCTTTTCATCTGATCGATGTGCGGGAAGAGAGCGAGTGGGCCAAAGGCCATCTGCCCGACGCCCTCTATCTGGGCCGTGGGGTGATTGAGCGCGATATCGAGACCCGTTTTCCCGATGTCGACACCGAGCTTTACCTCTACTGTGGCGGCGGTTTTCGCTCCATTCTGGCGGCGGACAATCTGCAACAGATGGGTTATCGCAAGGTGATTAGCGTTGACGGTGGTTTTCGCGGCTGGCTGGAGGCCGGATACCCTGTCGAATCCTGATTTATTTGAGAGAGATAGGCTGAGCTACATGACAAAGCGACGGTTGACCTTTACCATATGCGGGGTCAAGCGTAAGCGTCGGAGTGTTCATTGAACGTCAGGAAAGGGATTGGATACCTCCTCGGTATCCTGTTGTTGCTTCCCATGTGGGGTTGCAGCAGTAGCAGTCAGGTTAACACCCCTAAGGTTCCCAAGCCGCAGCCTGCTTCACTGGTTTTGGCGACCCCCCTGCAGGTCTCCTACCAAAGCGAGCTGGCGTTGGCGCGACTCGGGCAGATGCTCAGTGAAATGGAATTGACCACCGAGCAACGGGCAGAGTTGTTCTATGAGCGGGCCGTGGTGTTTGATCGGGTTGGCCTGCGTTCCCTCGCGCGGCTCGATTTCAACCGTGCCCTGCGAGAGAAGCCGGATTTCGCCGAAGCCTACAACTTCATCGGAGTCTATCTGGTGCAGCAGCAGAATTACGACGAAGCCTATGATGCGTTCGATTCCGCCCTCGAATTGGCGCCGGACTATGACTATGCCTATCTCAACCGTGGCATCGCCCTCTATTACGGCAATCGTCCCGAGCTGGCCGCGGCCGATATGAAGCGTTTCTACGAGGCGCAGCCGGAAGACCCCTATCGGGTGATCTGGCTCTATCTGGCCGAGCAGAAGCTCAATCCTGCTGCGGCCATGAGCCGGATGCGCGAACGTCTCAACAAGTACGATGACAATGCCTGGAACTGGGATCTGGTACGCCTCTATACCGGTGAGATCAATGCTTCCCAGCTGATGGGCAACGTGGTGAAAGGGGTGAAAGATAACCGGGAGCTTGCCGAGCGTCTGTGCGAAACCTACTTTTATCTGGGCAAGTTCGAGCTGGGCAAAGGTAACCGTAAAGAGGCCATCAGCTACTTCAAGCTGGCGCTCTCCAATAACGTCTATGACTTTATTGAACATCGCTATGCGTTGCTGGAGCTGGAGTTGATGGCGCGCAAACCCTTGCCGCCAGGTGCCCAGAGTGCCCGCAACAAGAGTGATCAGCCTTCCTGATTGGATACGCTGACAACTCTCTGATAGAAAAATCGTCATGAGGCTAATGCCAGTCAGTTAAACCTGACTGGCATTGTTTTATCAGGCTTTTTCAGAGATAACAGGTCAACCGAGCGGCAGTATCCTGCCCGATGCGGTGGTTGATCACTGCGACGCTCAGAAGCAAGAAATTGGACTTGGTGTATCAGGCGTGGTGGGGAGCTTGGAGACAATCTAAGCAGCTGTAGCCAATCAACGAGCGACCAATAAGCCGAGCTTCAAATTTGCCTGCAGCAAGCCTGATGGTGATGATGGCTGTTGTGCTATCACCAGTACATACGCCACGGAGATGGGCGGAGTTGCGGGTTGCAGAGATGCCATGTTCATAAAAACGCCCAGGCATTAGGACCGGGGCGGTAAAGATTTCAAATAACGTTTTCCGGTAGATCGCAATGCGGCTCCGTTAAGTGAGCCGCATTGCCCAAATGTGGGGCGCGTTTTATGGCATCAAGCCAGCAACGCGCGTTTCACTGGTTGCGATAGAAGCGGTTCAGCTCGTTCATCACCTGGATCATTGCACCCATATCGGGGGTTCCGTGCTTGATCGGGCGATAGCTGTTGCGCTCCAGCAGTTCGAAGTCACCCTGCTTGTTAAAGTGGGTGATGGTGTCGCCCTCATAGATGGCAAAGTCGTTCTGATCCCCGGCCAGCAGCCAGTTGCGCGGGCTGGTATCAAACAGCGAGCGGCCAATGCTGTAATCGCGCGTCGGATTGCGCACTCCCAGCATCCCCTGCATCAGGGTCGGCACCAGATCGAAATGGCTGCTCGGTTGTTCCCGAACGTCACTGCCGTGCCCCGGCCAGGCCAGCACCAGCGGCACCTGCACCTGATAGGGTGAGTAGTTGCTGCCTGCGCCCCAGCTGTTGCTGCGGGTGTCGTTGAACTCCTGGCCGTGGTTGGCGGTGATCACGACGATGGTGTTGCTGTCCATTCCCTGCGACTGCAAGCTGGTCAGCATCTGCTCAAGCAGTTGGTCGATATAGAAGACCGAGTTCTTGTAGCGGTTCCCCAGCTTTTGTAGGTTCTCCGCCCGATAGGCGGTCGCCGGATTGAAGCTGGCAAGCTCCGGTTGGAATGGCCCCTTCATGGTGGCAGGTAACCGATAGTCGCCAGGACTCGAGAGATAGACCAGCGAGAACCAGGGACGCTCCGGTGTGCGCTTGCCGAGCCACTGCTGCCAGTCGGTCAGCAGTTTGCCATCGTCACTCTGCTCGGAGACAAACACCTGTTTGCGCAGGCCGGATAGGATGCTCTTGCGATACTTCTGGGCATCTTCCATCGCGCCGAACAGCCCGAACTGGTAATCCTGACGCAGCATCTCGTCGAATAGCACCGGGGGGCGCTTATCGCTGCTGATGTCCTTGTAGTAGTGGCCGGGCAACCCGTAGAAGAGGCTGAACATGCCCATCAGATCGTCGTTGCCGCCACTCAAGTGATTGCGAAACGTCAGGTGCTGATCCGCATAGCGCTGCAGATTGGGCATGTTGATGTTGTTGAGCATGTCAAAACGCAGGGAGTCGACCACCACAATCAGCAAATTGCTGTGGGTCATGGGTGCATTGACGTTGAGCGGGCGCAGCGGGTAGTGCATCCGGCTGTCGCTGTTATCACCCTGGGAGGCCGCCTGCTTCTCGTACTGATCCAGGTCCAGCCAGCCATGTTTGGCCAGGAAGGAGCGGGCCGTCATGGGGTAGGAGAGGGGGAAGTTGGCTCTCTGCATGGTGATGGGCTGATAGAGGGTCGCATCCGCCCAGCTGTTGACCACATGGGTCAGAATAAAGCAGATCAGCAGGGACAGCCCCACCTGATTGCCGTACTGGCGGCGCTTGCGCTTGTTGATCTTGCGCCAGACATAGGCCGACAGCAGCAGTTGCAGCAGGAAGATGGTCGGCACGGCGACGAAGATGATGCTCCAGATTGAGCCCTCCTCGGTCTGGGCCTGATCCAGCAGCAACTGCCATACCTGACTGTTGAGGTGGAACTTGAACAGCCGGAATACCTGGGTGTCGATCAGCAGCAACACCAGCGCCAGGGTGGCGATGATGGCCGAGATGAACCGTAACGACTTCTCTTTCGGCAGCACGAAGCTGAGCGGGAAGATCGTCAACAGGTAGGTGACAAAACTCAGGAACGAGAAGTGGCCAATCCAGCTTACAACGAGATAGATCACGCCAAGCGTGGTCGATGGCCAACTGATGGCACCCAGATAACGGGTGGCAATCAGCATGGCCAGAATAATGTTGAAGAAGGAGAACCAATGCCCCCAGGTGATCAGGCGAGAGACATTATCACGATAGGGGTTACCGGTTTCGACCATAGTGATCCATCTGCGTTGAGAAACGTCAAATCAACAGAGTCGGGGACTCAGTGTGCGTCGTGGCGATTATCGACCGATGCGGTCAGGGCCTGGACAAACTTTTCAGTGATGGCCTGGCGCTGGGCCGGTGCCATACCGTTGATGATATTGGTGGTCAGATTGCCAAGCACCATAAGGCTGAGATCTACCGGCGCTTTATGTTTTTCCAGCGCGGTGATCAGGTCGTTCATCAGGGCGTCAAACTGCTCGTTATTGTACTTTGATACGATGGGCATAATCTTCAGTTCATCTCGGTTCAAAGCGCCTTATAATACTTCACCCTTTCGGCTAACACTATGGCTTTGTGACATGAGTCTCGATATCGACAAGATCATTCTTCACTCCCTGCGCCAGGGCGGCGATGGTCAACCCCACGCCGATACCCGCAGCCAGACCCTGCCCCCTGATGAGGCGGTACAGGGACTGATGGCGGAACTGCATCGGATCTACAATGGCAAGGGCGGCAAGGGCTTTGGCTTCTTTGCCGATCCCGAGGCCGCCGTCGCCGAGCTGGCCGACGGCATCGATGCTCCCAAGCAGCCCTCTCCCGCGTTTCGCATCGCCCTCGAACAGCTGCTCGGCGAGCAGAGCGAATTCGTGCCTTTCTCGGTCAATGTGACCCAGATGCTGGTCAAACAGCTGGTGGAGCACGCCCTCGATGAGCAGGGGGTATTGCTGATTGCCAAATACAACTATGTCGGTGTCGATTATCTGATGATCGCTCTGCTGGAGGGCAAGGAGAGCGTCACGGTCAGTGAAGCGCTGGAGTTGCGCCATATCCAGTATCTGGATATTGGCAAACTCAATCTGGTGGCCCGCATCGATTTGACCGAATGGAAAACCCAACCCGAGTCACGCCGTTATATTACCTTCAGCAAGGGACGTATTGGCCGCAAGCTGGGCGACTTCTTTATGGATCTGCTGGGTGCCAGCGAAGGAATGGATGCCAAAATCCAGAATAAAGGGCTGCTGCAGGCGGTTGAAGATTATTGCGAGAGTCGCCAGCTCGAACCGGCAGAGCGCAATGACTATAAAAAGCAGGTCTTCAAATATTGCACCGAGCAGGCGAGTGCCGGTGAAGAGATCGAGATCAAGGAGTTGTCCGCGGAACTCTCCGCAAAAGATGCCGGCGAGGGTGACCTCGATTTTTACAGCTTTATCGGTCAGGAGTATGACCTGGAAGATCGCTTCCCGGCGGATCGCTCTACCCTGCGCGGGCTGACCAAGTTTGTTGGCTCCGGCGGCGGCCTGACCCTGAGCTTTGAGCAGAAGCTGTTGAACAGCCGGATCTTTTACGACCCCCAGACTGACACCTTGACCATCAAGGGGGTGCCGCCAAATCTCAAGGATCAGCTGCTACGCCAGTCGTAGTAATGCTCCCGAGTGTGATCTGGTCGTCATTTCTGGCAAAAAGAGACTCCGCCCCGGCGGGGTCTCTTTTTTTATCGCGCCTGGGCAGACCTCGAAACTGGTGCGGTACTTTGTTAACAAATCAAACAAAATAAACCACCTGAAAGGGTTTTCATTGAGGTGAAAACCCTTTCATTCGTGAAATTTTATTTCATTTTGGTAATTATTATTCTGTGGTTGTCTGGAATTAAGCCGATAATTGGCCGTAATTCCCTGAAATAAGAAAATGTTTTCAAAACTTTCTGGAAGGAAATACGTAATTGCATTTCAAAAATGCGAGTTGCGTCATGTGAGCCGTTTGCCGCTTGGGATAATATTCATCTCGCACACAATGCTCTTACAGCGCGGAACTAAAACAAGGAAAGGCTCATGAAAAAGAAATTGCTGTCATCCCTGATCGGTCTGGCCACTCTTGGCGTCGCTTGCTCTGCTACTGCTGCCATCGATGAAGGCCAGCTGACCATCTGGATCAACGGTGACAAGGGATACAACGGCCTGGCTGAAGTGGGTAAGAAGTTTGAAGCAGAAACCGGCATCAAGGTGACTGTGGCTCACCCGGATCAGGTTGAAGTGAAATTCCAGCAAGCCGCTGCCACTGGCAACGGCCCGGACATCTTCTTCTGGGCTCACGACCGTTATGGTGAGTGGGTCAAAGCCGGTCTGCTGGTTCCGGTAACGCCGAACGCTGCCACCAAAGGCAAATTTGAACAGCTGGCATGGGATGCTATGACTGTTGATGGCAAAACCTATGGCTACCCAGTTGCCATGGAGGCGGTCAGCCTGATCTATAACAAAGACATGCTGCCCGAGCCGCCGAAAACCTTCGAAGAGATCGCCAAGATTGACGAGACTCTGAAGAAAAACGGCAAGCGCGCCATCATGTGGGCTTATGACACCCCGTACTTCAGCTATCCGCTGGTGGCTGCCAACGGTGGTTACGCCTTCAAGAAAACCGCGACCGGTTATGACGTCAAAGATACCGGCGTGAACAACGCAGGTGCCAAGATGGGCGTGGGCTACATCTCCGAGATGATCAAGTCCGGTCACCTGGAAAAAGGTATCGACTACGGTGTGATGGACGCCAAGTTCAACAAGGGCGAAGTGGCCATGATGATCAACGGTCCCTGGGCCTGGAGCAACCTGGACAAGAGCGGCATCAAGTACGGCGTAGCGCCGCTGCCGACCCTGAACGGCAAGCCGGCCAAAGCCTTCGTTGGCGTACTGGGTGCCACCATCAACGCCGCCAGCCCGAACAAGGATCTGGCTATCGAGTTCCTGGAAAACTACCTGCTGACCGATGCCGGTCTGGCGCCGGTTAACGCCGACAAGCCGCTGGGTGCCGTTGCGCTGAAATCCTTCCAGAAAACTCTGGAGTCCGATCCGCACATCAAGGCCACCATGCAAAACGCCCAAGCTGGCGAACCGATGCCATCCGTGCCCGAGATGAGCCGTTTCTGGTCTTCCTTCGAAACTGCCCTCAAGAACGTGACCTCCGGTCGTCAGGGTGTTGACGAAGCACTGGATACCGCTGCCAAGCGTATCGTTCAGTAAGCACGCACTACCCGGGAGGCCGTCATGGCCTCCCACTCTCTCAAATCTCTCTTGGCGTTATAAAGGTTAATTGGCATGGAAGTAGTACCTTCTGTTGAGTCCTATGCCGGTCCGAAGGATAAGCACACCTGGCTTAAGTGGACCATAGCGGCCCTGGTTGCCATCCTCAACGGCTACGCAGCCGTGATGATGTACGCCAGTGGCGAGTGGGTATTCGCGCTGCTGGATCTGGTGGTGGTTTCCGTCGGTCTGTATGTCTTCATGAATAAGAAGACCTATGCCCATCGCTACATTTTTCCGGGTGTTGCGGGCATGGTTGTGTTTATCATCTTCCCTCTTGCCTACACGATTGGCATCGCCTTCACCAACTATTCGGGGGCCAACTTGCTCTCCGTGGAGCAGGCGCGGGACTACCACCTGAAGAAAAGCTACAAGGTGGCGGGCGGTGAATTCGATTTTACCCTGCTGGGTGGCGACAACGGCCAGTTCCAGCTGCTGCTGACACAGGATGATCACGCCTTTATCAGCCAGCCTGTTTCCCTGATGACCAACAAGGCCCGTGAGCTGGCGTCCCGCGAGGGCCGGGTGCAGAGCACCCAGCAAGTGGTCGAGCTGCAGCCCGTGACTGGCGACGTCGCCAGCAAGGCCGCACCGATCCGCGCCATTGTTGAGCATCGTACTCACCTGAGTGACCTTGATCTGGTGCTGCCGGATAGCGGTACCCACCTGACCCTGAGCAGTCTGCGCAAGTTTGCCGCCCAGAAGCAGCACTACACCCGCCTGATGGATGGTGCCGTGCTCAAGTCCGGGGTGGTGATCAAAGACAGCAACCTGCTGCGTGATACCCAGAATGGCGAGCTAATGCTGCCCAACGGCGACACCGGTTTCTATCAGTACATCGACGAACAGGGTCAGTTTGTTGGCAAGGGCATTGCTCCGGGCTTTGTGGTGAGCGTGGGCTGGAAGAACTTCGCCCGCATCGTGACTGACCCGGGTATTCAGGCGCCGTTCCTGCAGATCTTCGTCTGGACCGTGATCTTCTCCGCCTGTTCCGTGGCGTTTACCTTGGCCATCGGTATGGTGCTGGCCTGCTTGGTGCAGTGGGAGTCTCTCAAGGGACGCGGTTTCTATCGGGTCATGCTGATCCTGCCCTATGCCATCCCGGCGTTTATCTCCATCCTGGTGTTCAAGGGGTTGTTCAACCAGAACTTCGGTGAGATCAACATGTTCCTGGAAGCGGCCTTTGGCATCAAGCCGGACTGGTATACCAATCCCATGCTGGCCAAGGTGATGATTCTTATTGTCAACACCTGGCTAGGCTACCCCTACATGATGATCCTCTGCATGGGCCTGCTCAAAGCCATTCCGGAAGATCTCTATGAAGCGTCCGCCATGGACGGTGCCGGTCCGGTGCAGAACTTCTTCAAGATCACCGTGCCGCTGCTGATGAAGCCGCTGACCCCGCTGTTGATTGCCTCGTTCGCCTTCAACTTCAACAACTTCGTACTTATCCAGTTGTTGACCAACGGTGCTCCGGACATCATCGGCGCCAGCACTCCGGCCGGTACCACCGACCTGCTGGTGAGTTATACCTACCGGATTGCGTTCCAGGGATCGGGTGGTCAGGACTACGGTCTGGCCAGTGCCATCGCCACCGCCATCTTCCTCATCGTAGGTGCGCTGGCGCTGCTCAACCTGAAATTGTCCAAAGCCGACAAGCAGCTGTAAGGAGGCTTCAACATGGCAATCGTACAACCCAAATCAGTCAAATACCGGGTGTGGGCAACCCACCTGGTCATGTGGGGCTTCCTGGCGCTGATCATCTTCCCGTTGATCATGGTTATCGCCATCTCGTTCCGTAACGGTAACTTCGCGGTAGGGGAGATCATCCCCTCCAATCCGACTCTGGATCACTGGAAACTGGCGCTGGGCATGTCCATCACCAACGCCGACGGCAGCATCACCCCGCCGCCGTTCCCGGTGCTGACCTGGTTGTGGAACTCCATCAAGATCGCTGGCATCACTGCCCTGATGATCGTGACGCTCTCCACCACCTGTGCCTACGCCTTTGCCCGCCTGCGTTTTCGTGGCAAGTCCACCATCCTGCAGGGCATGCTGATTTTCCAGATGTTCCCGGCTGTGCTGGCACTGGTGGCCATCTACGCACTCTTTAACAAGATTGGTGACTACATCCCGTGGCTGGGTCTCAACACCCACGGTGGCCTGATCCTGGCCTACATGGGGGGTATTGCCCTCCACGTCTGGACCATCAAGGGCTACTTCGAGACCATCGACTCCTCTCTGGAGGAGGCAGCGGCCATCGACGGTGCCACTCCGTGGCAGGCATTCCGCCTGATCCTGTTGCCCCTGTCGGTTCCCATCCTGGCGGTGGTGTTCATTCTGGCCTTTATCGGTTCCATTACCGAGGTGCCCATGGCCTCCATCCTGCTGCAGGATGTGAACAATCTGACCCTGGCGGTCGGAGCCCAGCAGTACCTCTATCCGCAGAACTACCTGTGGGGTGACTTTGCCGCAGCCGCCGTGCTCTCCGGCTTCCCCATCACAGTGGTGTTCCTGCTGGCACAGCGCTGGTTGGTGGGCGGTCTCACTGCCGGCGGCGTGAAAGGTTAAGTGGCGCTACGCTGCCTGCACCAAGGTGCTCCTGCTGGTCTATCTCAGGGCTGGTTGGTTGGCGGTCTCACTGCCGGTGGCGTGAAAGGTTAAGTTTATGGCCGGGGGAGCTGGCTCCCCCCGCTATCACGATTTGCAAAGATTCAAGAGCGGAGCTCGACATGGCTGAAGTAGTACTCAACAACGTTCGCAAAAATTACGACCCGGCTGTTCACAAGGACACCCTGCGCAATATCAACCTCTCCATCAAGGAGGGCGAGTTCATCGTCTTCGTCGGCCCGTCCGGCTGCGGCAAATCCACTTTGCTGCGGATGATCGCGGGTCTGGAAGACATCACCAGCGGTGAGCTGACCATCGGCGGTCGCTACATGAACGACGTGCCGCCGGTAGAGCGCAACGTCGGCATGGTGTTCCAGTCCTACGCCCTCTATCCGCACATGAACATCTACGAGAACATGGCCTTCGGTCTGAAGCTCAAGAAGATGGACAAGGAGAACATCCACAAGCGGGTGATGCGCGCCGCTGAAATTCTGGGTCTGGAGCCGCTGCTGGAGCGCAAGCCCAAGGCACTCTCGGGCGGTCAACGCCAGCGGGTTGCCATCGGTCGCTCCATCGTGCAGCAGCCGCAGGTGTTCCTGTTTGACGAGCCGCTCTCCAACCTCGACGCCGCGTTGCGGGTCAAGATGCGGATCGAGATCGCCAAGCTGCACAAGGAGCTCAACTCCACCATCATCTACGTGACCCACGATCAGGTGGAAGCGATGACCCTGGCCGACAAGATCGTGGTGCTGAGTCCGCTCAAGGCCGATGCCGCCAGCAACCTGGAGCAGTTCGGTTCACCGCTGGATCTCTACCACAACCCGGACAACAAGTTCGTGGCGGGCTTTATCGGTTCGCCCAAGATGAACTTCCTGGCCGCCGAGCTGATGGAGATTGGCGAGCAGGAGTGCGTGGTCAAGCTCTCTACCGGCGACAGCGTGCGGGTGCGGGTCGATGCCCGTCGTGGCGCGGTGGGTGACAAGGTTGAGCTGGGTATCCGCCCGGAGCATCTGGTGCCGCTGAGCCATGCTCATGCCGACAGCAAGCTGAGCGGCGTGGTGCAGGTTGCCGAGCATTTGGGCGCCGAATCGTTCGTCTATATGGATGTGGATGGTCACGACTTTACCGTCAAGACCACCTCCGATGTGGATGTGGCGACCGGTCAGAGTTACAGCGTGGGTATTCCGGCCGAAGCCTGCTATCTGTTCGATGCCAAGGAGCAGGCGTTCCCCCGTACCGCCAAGTACATCCGTACCTGATCGCGGTTTGGTGCAAGTTTTCCGTATCTTCAATGCCTTTTTGCCGGTCTTGCGACCGGCTTTTTATTGCCTGCCGTTTGGCTAAACCGGCAGGCGCGGTAGCTGGGCTCAGCCCTCGAGTTCGGCGGTTATGTCGGGGACAAAGGTCTGGCTGGTCAGCGGCGGGCGCTCATACCCTTCGGTCTTGATGGGGGGGAGCTCGATGGGGTCGTAGTGGATCGCCTCGTAGGGCACCTTGCCCAGCAGATGGGCGATGCAGTTGAGGCGGGCGCGGCGCTTGTCGTCCGCCTCCACCACGAACCAGGGGCAATCCTCGGTATCCGTGTAGGTGAACATGTCATCCTTGGCGCGGGAGTATTCGACCCAGCGCGAGCGGGACTGCAAGTCCATCGGGCTGAACTTCCAGCGCTTGATGGGGGTGTTGATCCGCTCCTTGAACCGTTTTTCCTGCTCCTCGTCGCTGACCGAGAACCAGTATTTGATCACCGTGATGCCGGAGCGGATCAGCATTCGCTCGAACTCGGGGCAGGCGCGCAGAAACTCGCGATACTCCGCATCGCTGCAAAAGCCCATCACTCGCTCGACCCCGGCCCGGTTGTACCAGGAGCGGTCAAACAGCACCATCTCGCCAGCGGCGGGCAGGTGGGCGACATAGCGCTGAAAGTACCACTGGGAGCGCTCCCTGTCTGACGGGGCGGGCAGCGCCGTGACCCGGCAAACCCGGGGGTTGAGCGGTTCGGTGATCGCCTTGATGACGCCCCCCTTGCCGGCGGCGTCCCGTCCCTCGAACAGCACCACCACCTTGAGTCCCTCCTGCTTGACCCACTCCTGCAGCTTGACCAGCTCCTCCTGCAGATGGGCGAGGTGGTGTTCATAACATTTCTTGTCCAGACGTGGCCGCTTCTTGCTCTTGTCCTTCGGCATCTTCTTCTCCTTTATGAGTCCCTTCTTGCCGCCACTTCAGCTTGCACCAGGGAGAGTCGACTGCCAAGGGGGACGTGTTACACTGCCGCCCCGTTAGTTGGCAACAGAAGCCAACATGAAGCCATTTATGGCTATGGCGATTTACACTGCCGTCTAATCATCAGAAGTTGGCAACAGGAGAGAACATGAAGCAATTTATGGAGATCGCGGGCCGCCGGATGGCCTATTTGGATGAAGGGCAAGGGCCGGTGCTGCTGTTTGGCCATAGCTACCTGTGGGATAGCGCCATGTGGGCGCCGCAAATTGAGGCGCTCAAAGGGAGCTATCGCTGCATCGTCCCCGAGCTGTGGGGCCACGGTGATTCCGACGTACTCCCCGAAGGCGCCTGCACCCTGGCAACCCTGGCGCGGGATCATCTGGCGCTGCTCGATGCTCTCGGGGTCGACGAGTGCGTGCTGGTGGGTCTCTCCATCGGTGGCATGTGGGGTGTGGAGCTGGCGCGTATGGCCCCAGCTCGCCTCAAGGGGCTGGTGCTGATGGACAGCTTTGTTGGCCTCGAGCCGCAGATCACCTGCGAGCGCTATCTCGGCATGCTGGCAATGATCGAGCAGCTCGGCGCCATTCCTGCGCCCATCGTCGAACAGGTGGCGCCGCTATTTTTTGCCAATCAGCCTGATGAGGCGCTGATGAGCGGTTTCAAGGCGCGCCTTGCCGCCTGGCCAAAGGATAAGATTGCCGCCATGGTGGCGGTGGGCCGCAGCTTTGTGACCCGCGAAGATCGCATCGAGTGGCTGGAGGAGATCACCACTCCTGCGCTGGTGATGACCGGTTGTGAGGACAAGGCGCGTCCGGTGCTGGAGGGTTATCTGATGGCCGAGGTGCTGGGTTGCCCGTTCAAGGAGATCCCGGCGGCGGGTCACATCTCGTCGCTGGAAAATCCGGCATTCGTCAATCAGCAGTTGAATGCGTTTCTGGCGGCAGAATCGTGATCGTTCACCGGTAGGGGCTTGAGGCATATAACTCGGCACAGAGATGGGGAGTCCATTTATTACAAGGTCGGCCCGGACAACAGTGATCCCCCGATCCTGGGGACAACGCTCCGGTTGACTACCGTACCAGCCGGGCAGTAAGCGCAGCACCGATCTGCTGCAACAGCAAAATCCTGTTCGGCCTGCAACCTGGTCGGCTTGCCTCCCTGTCTGGCGGCCATGTCTGTTGGGTTAAAATGGCAAACGTAGCGTTGTCCTGCATGACCTTGGTTATATGTCAACAATCATGATGACATCCCCCTTACTGGCCGATTTGTCTTTTGCTTGCGTGGGGGGGGAGAGGGCGCGTGGCGTGATGCTGTCGGATTGGAAATAGAAAACCGGCAGCCAAGGCTGCCGATTTTTACGGATGATGATGAGGATTAACGACGGCAAAGGTTACTGCAATACCACCTGCTGGAACCCTTGTACCAGACTGATGACCGGCTGGGGATAGAGCCCCAGCAACACCACCAGCGCCGCAGAGAGCAGTACCACCACGCCACCGGAAGAGAGTGCCCAGTCGGCGCTGGCATCGCGCTGCTGCATGCCCGGCTCACGCAGATAGAGGGTCACCATCACCTTGAGGTAGTAGTAGAGACCCAGTGCGCTGCCGAGCACGATGGCACCGGAGAGCCACCAGAGTTGCGCCTCGACGGTGACGCCGATGAGGTAGAACTTGCCGATAAAGCCGAGCGTCATCGGGATGCCTGCCAGCGAGAGCATCATCACGGTCATTACGGCAGTCAGATAGGGGCGCTTCCAGAACAGGCCGCGATAGCTGTGCAGGGAGTCGGCATCCTTGCCGCGATAGGGGCTCGACATCATGCTGACGACACCAAAGGCACCTAGGCTGGTGAACAGATACATCAGCAGATAGACCCCGGCCGCTTCCACCGGCATCTGGCCGATACGGCTCGCCACAATCACCGCCAGCAGATAGCCAAAGTGGGAGATGGAGGAGTAGCCCAGCATCCGCTTGATGTTGCTTTGCACCAGTGCCAGCAGGTTGCCAACGAGGATGGAGATGACCGCCATGGCGGCCAGCAGCCAGTGGATCATGGGATCGCTCGCCGCCGGAACTGCCAGATAGAAGCGCAGCAGCACGGCAAAGACCGCGACCTTGCTGACGGTGGCGAGGAAGGTGGCGACCGGTGCCGGAGCACCTTCATAGACATCCGGGGTCCAGAGGTGGAAGGGAGCCAGGGAGAGTTTAAAGGCAAGGCCGACCAGCATCAGACCGAGGCCACCCATCAACAGCGGATGGTGAGCCGGGCTCTGGGCCAGGGTCTGCCCCAGGGCGGCAAAGCTCAGGCTGCCTGCCTGGGCATAGAGCAGCGCCATGCCAAACAGCAAGAAGGCGGTGGCGGCGGCAGAGAGCACCATGTACTTCACCGCGGCTTCCAGCGAGTGGCGCTCGCGGTAGGCGTAACCGACCAGACCGAACATCGGCAGGGTCAGCATCTCGATCCCGATAAACAGAGAGGCGAGGTGGCGGGAGCAGGCCAGCACCAGACCACCTGCGGTGGCGATCAGCAGCAGCAGGAAGAACTCCTCCCGGTTGTCCGGGTAGGCTTTCAGCCACGACTGGCCGAAGGTACAGGTTGCCAGCGCGCCAATCAGCACCAATCCCATGTAGAAGACGGCATAGCCATCGACTTGCAGCAGCGGGGTGACCCCCTGATCCCCTTGCGCCATCACGATGGGCAGGGAGAAGAGCGCCAGGTTGAGACCAATGATGGTGACGGTAAAGGCGGTAGTGACACAGCGGCGCCACGCGATGGCCAGCATCAGGGCCGCCATGGCCCCGGTGGTCAGCAGCAGGGGAAGCAGTGCCAGCAGTTGGGAAGCGGAGAAAGTCATTGCAGGGCTCCAGCAGTTGGCAGCAGATACCAGTGCAGCACGTTGATAAGGCTGCTGCTGGCGGTATCAATCACGGGTTGGGGATAGAGGCCGAGCAGAACCAGCAGGCCCGCAATCACCATCATCATGGTCAGCTCGCGGCGATCCAGCCCTTTCAGGATGCTCTCGTCCTTGGCGGGGCCAAAGCAGGCACGCTGCAACATGATGAGGGAGTAGACCGAGGCCAGCACCAGACCGAAGGTGGCGACCGCCGTGATCACCGGGGCGACCTGGAAGCTGCCGATCAGGATCAGGAACTCGCCGACGAAGTTGCCGGTGCCCGGCATGCCCAGAGAGGCGACCGAGAAGAAGAGCATCACGCCCGGCAGATAGCGCAGGCGTCCCCACAGACCACCCATCTGGCGCAGATCGCGGGTGTGCAGCCGCTCATAGAGCTGACCGCAGAGGATAAAGA
The DNA here is from genome assembly GCA_945957575.1 of uncultured Aeromonas sp. Lineage (GTDB taxonomy): Bacteria > Pseudomonadota > Gammaproteobacteria > Enterobacterales > Aeromonadaceae > Aeromonas. Next base: position 22,662 of record CAMFLW010000003.1, read on the forward strand.
GGCCGGCAGCGGAGAGACCGTGGGCGATCATCTGCACAACGGCGCCCTGCAGGGCCACTTCGCTACCCGAGTAGATGGCGATCATCACAAAACCCATGTGGGAGATGCTGGTGTAGGCCACCAGCCGTTTGATGTCGGTCTGGGCAAAGGCCACGATGGCGCCATACACGATGCCGACAAGACCCAGCACCATGGCGTAGGGGGCAAATTCGGCGGAGGCTTCGGGGAACAGCGGCAGGGCGAAGCGCAGCAGACCGTAGGCGGCGGTTTTCAGCAAAATACCGGCCAAGTCAACGGAGCCTGCGGTCGGTGCCTGACTATGGGCATCCGGCAGCCAGCCGTGCAGCGGCACAAGCGGCATCTTGACCGCGAAGGCGATGAAGAAGCCCAGCATCAGCAGCCACTGTACACCCTTGCTCATCGGGGTATTGAGCAGATCCAGATAGTTGAAGGTGAAGACACCGGTGGCATGCTGGTGGGTCAGCACCAGCCCGATGATGGCCACCAGCATGATCAGGCCGCTCACCTGGGTGTAGATGAAGAACTTGGTCGCGGCGTTGATCCGTGATTTGCCGTCAGTGACCGAATGGCCCCAGAGCGCAATCAGGAAGTACATGGGAACCAGCATCATCTCCCAGAAGAAGAAGAAGAGGAACAGATCCAGCGCCATAAAGACGCCGAGTACGCCACCCAGGATCCAGAGCAGGTTCAGATGGAAGAAGCCGATGCGTTGCACGATCTCTTTCCACGAACAGAGGATGGCCAGTACCCCGATAAAGCAGGTGAGGATCACCATCAACAGTGACAAGCCATCCACCGCCAGATGCAAAGAGATGCCAAAGCGGGGGATCCACGGCAGGCGCCACTCGGCGGCCCAGGCGGAGGCAGCACCAGAGACGCCCGCGCTGTCGAGACCCGTGGTGGCAAGGGAGAAATCACCACTTAGCCAGATGGCACAGGAGAGCAGCAGGCTGGCGCTCATGGCGAGCAGGGCTACCCAGCGAACAAACTGTCCGCCGAGACGCTCCATCTGCCAGCAGAGCAAGCCGCCGATAAAAGGAATTAGCAAGATCCAGAGTAAGGTCACGGTATCAGCTCTCGTTCAAGTTCATATGAGATTGCGCGCCCTGTTCCATCAGGGAGAGCAAACAGCCTAGCTGTATGATTGTCCGGTTGTTCATCGCGTTACCCCAGCAGCAACAGCGCCAGCACCAGCACGGCACCGATCCCCATGGAGGCGGCATACCAGCGCAACTTGCCGGTCACGGTCCAGGCCAGCAGCTGGTTGCCACGCAGGGCAAGCCAGGCGGGCAGGCCCATCATCCAGTCCAGCGGATCCTGCCCGACCAGACGGGTCGCCAGCAGATAGGGCTTGACCCACAGCTGGTCATAGAGCCAGTCAAAGCCCCAGGCGTTGAACCAGAGAGTGCTGAGCAGGCGACCCGGTGCGCTGTTGGCAATGGAGGTGGCCAGTCGGCGCTCACCGAGAAACAGGAAGGCTGCCAGCGCAATGCCTGTGATGGCGATGATGCCGGAGGTGATCTCCAACGCATGGCGACCCTCTTCGATATGATCACCTGGGCCTGCCGGCAGTACCCCGGCCAGCGGCGGGGTGATCAGCGCGCCTATGCCGGTGGAGAGCACCAGCAGTACCAGCAGCGGCAGATGGTGAGCCAAGCCGTGACCGGCGTGGGCTTTGGTCTGCTCTTTGCCATGGAAGGCGATAAAGATCAGCCGGAAGGTGTAGAGGGATGTGAGGAATGCCCCCACCAGACCGGCCCACAGCAGCGCGCTTTGGCCAGACGCTTCTACTTGCCACAGGATGGCGTCCTTACTGTAGAAACCCGAGGTGACCAGCGGCAGCGCGGCCAGCGCCGAACCACCCACCAGGAAGCAGGCATAGACCAGCGGCAGGCTCTTGCGCAGGCCACCCATCTTGAAGATGTTCTGCTCGTGATGGGTCGCGACGATAACGGCACCGGCGGAGAGGAACAGCAGCGCCTTGAAGAAGGCGTGGGTCATCAGGTGGAAGATGGCCCCTTCCCATGCACCGACACCGAGCGCCAGGAACATGTAGCCAATCTGGCTCATGGTGGAGTAGGCAAGGATCCGCTTGATATCGGTCTGTACCAGCGCGGCAAAGCCTGCCAGCACCAGGGTGATGGCGCCAACCAGCCCGACCAGATGGAGGATCTCCGGTGCCAGCAGGAACAGGCCATGGGTGCGGGCAATCAGGTAGACACCCGCGGTCACCATGGTGGCGGCGTGGATCAGCGCGGAGACCGGCGTCGGGCCAGCCATCGCATCTGCCAGCCAGGTCTGCAGCGGCAGCTGGGCTGATTTGCCGACCGCACCACCCAGCAGCATCAGGCATGCGAGTGACAGGGCAGGGGAGCCTTCGGCAAACATGGTCGGGGCACGAACCAGCAGCTCGTGAATATTGAGTGTGCCCAGTTCGCGATAGAGGATAAACAGGCCGATGGCGAGGAACACGTCACCCACACGGGTCACGATGAAGGCCTTGAGGGCCGCCGCGCCATTGTTGCGATCCTTGTAGTAGAAGCCGATCAGCAGGTAGCTGCACAGCCCCACCCCTTCCCAGCCGAGGTAGACAAACAGCAGGTCATCGGCCAGTACCAGAAACAGCATGCTGGCGATAAAGAGGTTGGTGTAGGTGAAGAAGCGGGAGTAGCCCTCTTCCCCGCGCATATACCAGGAGGCGAACAGGTGGATAAAGAAACCCACCCCGGTCACCACCCCCAGCATGGTCAGCGACAGGCCATCCAGCGCCAGGCTGAAGGTGGGGGTGAAGTGGCCTACCGCCATCCACTGCCACAGGTGCTGGATATAGACGCCACCCTCGGGCGGGTTGGCCAGAAAGTCCATGCCGACCCAGAGTGTGGTAAGCGCCGAGAGACCAATGGAACCCACCCCGATCAGCGCCGAGGTGCGCTCCCCCAGACGGCCGAGGGAGAAGGCCAATACCAGCCATCCCAGCAGCGGAAATAGAAAAGTCAGATATAAGAGGCTCATCCGCGCATCTCGCTCACAGTGTCCACGTTCAGGGTGTGGTAACGACGATAGAGCAGCAGTAACAGGGCGAGGCCGATACTGGCCTCCGCTGCTGCCAGAGAAATCACCAGTATGTACATGATCTGGCCGTCGGCCTGAGCCCAGCGGCTACCCGCCACCACAAATGCCAGTGCCGAGGCATTCATCATGATTTCGATGCTCATTAGGATGTAGAGCAGGTTGCGACGGATCAGCAGACCGCACAAGCCGATGCAGAACAGCACCGCGGCCAGCAAAAGTCCGTGCTCCATGGGGATTCCATTCATTGCTGACCTCCTTCATGTGACGGACGCGATTGATTGCGGGGGACGGAGAGCACTTCACCGCTCTTCTCTTCCCGACCCAGGTGATAGGCGGTTACCAGACCCGCCAGCAGCAGGATGGAGGCAAGCTCCACCGCCAGTACATAGGGGCCAAAGAGCTCGACACCCACCTGCTTGGCGGTCACCTCGGTCACTCCGATCAGGCCCCCGGTCACCCCGAGAATGCCGTGGGCCAGAAAGCCCAGCAGGATCAGCGAGAGCAGGGCTGGGCCCCCCCAGGTCATGGGGGTGAGCCACTTTTTCTCCTGCGCCTGTGCTGAACCCAGGTTCAGCATCATCACCACAAACACGAACAGCACCATGATGGCACCCGCGTAGACGATCACCTGCAGGGCGCCGGCAAAGGCGGCACCCAGGCAGAAGAAGATCATGGCCACGGCGATGAGGGAGATGATGAGATTGAGCAGCGCATGCATGGGATTGCTGGTGCTGATCACCCGCAGCGTGCTGTAAATGGCCACCAGGGCCGAGGCATAAAATGCCAGTTCCATGATTGACTCCTCAGGGCAGCAGGCTCTTGACATCGATGGGCTTGGCTTCGTTTTCGGCATCCCCTTTCGGCTTGCCGTCGATGGCCATCCCGCTCATGCGATAAAAGTTGTAGTCCGGGTATTTGCCGGGCCCGCTGATCAGCAGATCCTCCTTCTCGTACACCAGATCCTGGCGGCGATACTCACCCATTTCGAAATCCGGCGTCAGCTGGATGGCGGTGGTGGGGCAAGCCTCTTCGCACAGGCCGCAGAAGATGCAACGGGAAAAGTTGATGCGAAAGAACTCCGGGTACCAGCGACCATCTTCCCGCTCGGACTTTTGCAGCGAGATGCAGCCAACCGGGCAGGCGACCGCGCAGAGGTTGCAAGCCACGCAGCGTTCGTCCCCGTCGGGGTCGCGGGTCAGCACGATACGACCCCGGTAGCGGGGGGCCGCATAGACCGCCTGCTCCGGATAGTTGAGGGTTTCACGGGGCCGCCAGGCATGGGAGAAGACCATGGCCAGACTGCGTAACTGGGTGCCGACACCCTGAATAATGCTAACAATTTTCATATTGAGTGCCTCACTGCGTACTTATCAGTACAACTGCCGCGGTGACCAGCATATTGATCAGGGTCAGCGGCAAGCAGACTTTCCAGCCAAACGACATCACCTGGTCAAAGCGCGGGCGAGGCAGGGAGGCCCGCAACAGGATGAAGAACACCATGAAACAGGCGGTCTTCAGGGCAAACCAGATGAAGGGGGGCAGCCAGGGACCATGCCAACCACCGAAGAAGAGGGTCACGATGAGCGAAGAGACCAGCACGATGCCGATATATTCGCCCACGAAGAACAGACCCCACTTCATCCCCGCATATTCGATGTGATAGCCATCGGCAAGCTCCTGCTCGGCTTCCGGCTGATCGAACGGGTGACGGTGGGTGACGGCGACACCGGCAAACAGGAAGGTGACAAAGCCCAAAATCTGGGGCACCACGTTCCACAAATCTGCCTGTGCCTCGACGATATCCCGCAGGTTGAAGCTGCCGGTCTGGATCACTATCCCCATCAGGGAGAGGCCGAGAAACACCTCGTAGGAGAGGGTCTGGGCCGAGGCGCGCAAGCTGCCGAGCAGGGAGTATTTGTTGTTGCTCGACCAACCGGCGAACAGCACTGCATAGACCGCCAGCCCTGCGATGGCCAGGATGTAGAGCAGCCCCACGTTGAGATCCGCCACGCCCCAGGTAGGGGTGATGGGCACCACCGCAAACGCCAGAATAAAGGCGGTGAAGGCGATGATGGGGGCCAGGATAAAGATCCTGCGATCGGCGAACGGCGGGATCCAGTCCTCCTTGAAGAACATCTTGATCATATCGGCCGCCAGCTGGAGCAGGCCGAACGGCCCCACCCGGTTGGGGCCGTAGCGATCCTGCCACAGGGCCAGCAGACGGCGCTCGATGAAGCTCATGAAGGCGCCAGCCCCCACGATCCCCACCAGCACAATCAGTGCCTTGCCCACCTCCAGCAACAGATCGATCAGCGACTCGCTCATGCGATCACCTCCTGCAGGTTAGTGATTGAGGCTTGTTGCAGCGCTGTCGGCAGGCCGTTCACCCCAAGGGGGAGCCCCACCAGACCGGTACTCAGCAGATCGCTCAGCCGCAGACGCAACTGCCAGTGGCTCCCGCCCCAGGAGAAGGAGACCTGACTGCCCTCATTGAGGGACAGACGCTGCGCATCCTGGGGGTTGAGCACCAGCTCGGGCTCGTTCATCCGGGTCTGGATGACCGGGCTGCGGGCGGAGAGCTCCTCGCCACCAAACAACTGGGCATAATTGACGACTTGCAGTGCATCCTCTGCCTTGAAGGGGGAGGGGATGGTGGCAAACCAGCCAAGGGTATCTTCGCTTGCTTCCAGCAGACGGCGACCCGGATCACCGGCGCGCAGTTTGCCACCCACTTCATCCTGGAACTTGTTCCAGGCGGAGGGGGAGTTCCAGCCCGGCGCCCAGGCAAAGGGCACTTGCGGCATGTTCTGGCGGGCACCGGCATACCCTTCCATGGAGAAGTTGAAAGGGGAATCGGGATCTTGCGCTACCCGCGGTTCGCTGACGTTCTGATCTGCCAGCATGGAGGTGCGACCGCTGTAGCGGTGCGGTTCACGAGCCAGACGCATGCCGCGGATGCGCAAGCCTGCGTTGGGGGCAGCTTCCAGCATGGTGGCCAGCATCGGATTGCTGGTGGCGCAGTCATGGTTGATCTGATCGAAGTTCTGCCAGCGCAGAGATGTGTGCTCAAGAGCGCCTTGCAGCGCCGCCAGCCAGCGCCACCCTTCACGCACCTGAATATCGGCGTTGTAGAAGGCTGGGGCATAGACCTGGAAGAAGCGCTGGGCGCGACCCTCCATGTTCACCAGGGTGCCGTCGGCTTCGGCAAAGCTGGCGGCCGGCAGGATCAGATCTGCCTTTTGTGCAGTCCGGGTATCCTGATGATCGATGACCAGCAGGTGCTGCAGGCGTGCCAGCACTGCATCCACACGGTTGCGCGGTGCACGGCGATAAAGGTCGTTCTCCAGCGTCACCAGCGCCAGCTTCTCTTGCGCTTCAATGCGCTCGAAAGCAGCTTCAAGCGGCTTGCCACCCAGCATGGCCAGACCGAGCGAGTTGGTCTCCTGGGCAACCAGCGCGATGCTGGCTTCCAGACCTCGTCCTTTCAGGGCGCGGGCTATGTTGCTGGCTGCTTCAACCAGCGCCACGCTGTGTGCGCTGGAGCCGGCGATGATGAGCGGTTTTTTGGCGTTGCCCAGCAGTTCGGCCCAGCGAGCCGCTTGTGCCTGTTGCTCGGGGCCGAGATCGGCCACGGCCGGTGCATTCGGGTCGAGCAGGTTGGCGATGGCAAAGCCAAGGCGCGCCTGATCGGCGTAGGGAGCGTGCAGCTTGTCGGCCGCTACGTCATCGAGACGGGTGTTGTCGAGACTGGTGATGAGCAGCGGATAGCGCTCGTTCTGGCCCAGAGTCTGCACCGCGGCAACCTGCCACAGGTCGACCTTCATTTTGCGGGCCAGTTCGCGGGCCTTGCCCTTGACGGCTTGACGCAGGGCCAGCGCAATTCGAGCCGCACTCATGGTGACATCTTCGCCGAGTACCAGAATGGCGTCGGCCTCTTCCATGTCGCGCAGGCTCGGTGTTGATACGCCGCCATGCTGCAAAATCTGCAGGATCTTCTGCTGGCATGCCCACTCGGTCTGCTCCATGCCGCAATAGAAGTTCTCTTCACCCACCAGTTCGCGCAGAGCGAAGTTGCTCTCCAGCGAGGCGCGGGGCGAACCGATACCGATCACTCCGCTGGCGGTGCGCAAGGCATCTGCAGCGCGGTTGAGGGCGCCATCGACTGTGATGGCCAGCTTGTCGTTACCTTCACGCAGCAGCGGCTGGCGTGGGCGATCGGCCAAGTTGACATAGCCATAGCCAAAGCGGCCGCGGTCGCAGAGGAAGTAGTGGTTGAGGCTGCCATGGAAGCGGTTTTCGATACGGCGCAGCTCGCCATAACGTTCGCCCGGGCTGATGTTGCAGCCCACGGAGCACTGCTGGCAGACGCTCGGGGCAAACTGCATGTCCCATTTGCGGTTGTAGCGCTCGGAGTGAGTCTTGTCGGTGAAAACGCCGGTAGGGCAGACTTCCACCAGGTTGCCGGAGAATTCGCTCTCCAGCGTGCCATCCTCGACCCGACCGAAATAGACGTTGTCGTGGGCACCGTAGACGCCAAGATCCTCGCCACCGGCATAATCCTTGTAGTAACGGACGCAGCGGTAGCAGGCGATGCAGCGGTTCATCTCGTGACTGATGAAGGGGCCGAGATCCTGATTCTGGTGGGTGCGCTTGGTGAAGCGGTAGCGACGGCTGTTGTGGCCGGTCATCACCGTCATATCCTGCAGGTGGCAGGCACCACCCTCTTCACACACCGGACAGTCGTGGGGGTGGTTGGTCATCAGCCACTCCACTACGCTCTTGCGAAACTCCTTGGCCTCTTCATCTTCGATGGCGATATAGGTGCCATCGGTGGCCGGTGTCATGCAGGACATCACCAGACGGCCACGCTTGTCATCGGCATTTTGATACTGTTTGACCGCGCACTGGCGGCAGGCTCCCACGCTACCAAGCGCCGGGTGCCAGCAAAAATAGGGGACGTCCAGACCGAGGGACAGACAGGCTTGCAGCAGGTTATCTGCCCCGTCTACCTCGTACTCTTTACCGTCTACATGAATGGTCGCCATACAACTTCCCTGAAACCTGTTTTGTGAATTCGGCTATTGTCTGATGCGCTTGGCGTTTACCAGCGTTCACCCAAGAGATTGGGTTGGATCCCTTTGACCGGCTTGCGGTTATCGCCGCTGCCCTTGATCCCCGCTTCGAACTCGGAGCGGAAATATTTGATGGCGCTGGCAAGCGGTTCGACGGCGCCCGGAGCATGGGCGCAGAAGGTTTTACCCGGGCCCAGGAAATTGCAGAGCTGCTCCAGCGTAGCCAGATCGCCTGATTGCCCCTCGCCACGTTCCAGCGCACGCAGCAGCTTGACGCTCCAGGGCAGGCCATCACGACAGGGAGTACACCAGCCACATGACTCGCGGGCGAAGAACTCCTCCATGTTGCGCAGCAGGGAGACCATGCTGATGGAGTCATCCACCGCCATGGCGAGGCCGGTCCCCATTCGGGTGCCTACCTTGCCGATACCAGCGGTATACATCTGGGCATCGAGGTGCTCAGGCAGCAAAAAGCCGGTACCGGCGCCGCCCGGTTGCCAGGCTTTCAGGCGATAGCCGCTCTTCATGCCGCCGGCATAGTTTTCAAACAGCTCGCGGGCGGTAATGCCAAACGGCAGCTCCCACACCCCGGGGTTGTTTACCTTGCCGGAGAAGCCCATCAGCTTGGTACCGTGGTCTTCGGAGCCCGGCAGGGCCAGCCCGTGATACCAGGCCACACCGTTGCCGATAATGGCGGGCACGTTGCAGAGGGTCTCGACGTTGTTGACGCAGGTGGGTTTGCCCCAGACACCGGAAACGGCGGGGAAGGGGGGTTTGGCGCGCGGGTTGGCGCGGCGCCCTTCCAGCGAGTTGATCAGCGCCGTCTCTTCGCCACAGATGTAGCGACCGGCGCCGGTGTGGACGAACAGCTCGAAATCAAAGCCCGAGCCCAGAATGTTCTTGCCAAGCAAACCGGCTGCTTTTGCCTCTTCTACCGCTCGGCACAGGTTGATGGCGGCATCGACATACTCGCCGCGCAGGAAGATATAACCGCGATAGGCTTTCAGCGCCCGGGCCGAGATGATCATCCCTTCGATCAGCAGGTGGGGCAGTTGCTCCATCAGCAGCCGGTCTTTCCAGGTGTTGGGCTCCATCTCGTCGGCGTTGCAGAGCAGGTAACGGATGTTCATGCTCTCGTCTTTGGGCATCAATCCCCACTTCACACCAGTGGGAAAGCCCGCGCCGCCGCGCCCCTTGAGACCGGCATCCTTGACGGTACTGACGATCTCGTCCGGACTCATCTGGCCGAGCGCCTTGCGGGCGGCTGCATAGCCTTGCTTGGCCTGATACTCCTCCAGCCACACCGGCTGGCCGTCGTCACGCAGCCGCCAGGTGAGCGGATGGGTCTCGGCCGCACGCGGGGTGCGGTTGGCGGTGCCAAAGGAGGTGAGGATCTTGCTCTGCTGCAGGCTCATGGGTATGCCTCCAGGGTTTTCAGCAAGGTCACCGGATCGAGGCCGCCATAGGTGTCGTCATCGATCATGATGGCTGGCCCCTTGTCGCAGTTGCCAAGGCAGCAGACCGGCAGCAGGGTGAAGCGGCCATCCGGGGTGGTTTGACCGGGGCCTAGGTTCATCACCTCCTTGAGACCGGCCATCAGCTCTTCATGGCCATTGATGTAGCAGACCATGCTGTCGCAGACGCGGATGATGTGGCGCCCCACCGGCTGGCGGAAGATCTGGCTATAGAAGGTGGCAACCCCCTCCACGTCGCTGGCGGGAATGCCAAGCTCGGTGGCAATCGCTGAAATGGCGCCGTCAGGCACCCAGCCACGGGCCTGCTGCACTATCTTGAGCGCTTCGATGCTGGCAGCACGGGGATCTTCGTAATGGTGTTTCTCATGCTCGATGGCGTCGCGTTCAGCCTGACTCAGAACGAAGTCGCTCTGTTTGCTGCTGCATGCCCCTTGCCCCTGAGGGGTCTGATTATTGTGACACTGACATTGCTGGCTCATGACTTGACCTTTTGTGGCTTGTCCTTTTACTGCGAGTCCTGTTGTCTCGTCATTGCGGGTCACTCGCCTTGGCGAGCAACCCGTGATGAGTTAACGGTCCACATCCGACATAACGAAATCGATACTGCCCAGATAGACGATGAGATCCGACACCATGCTGCCCTTGATCACCGAGGGGATCTGTTGCAGGTGAGCAAAGCTCGGGGTGCGGATCCGGGTCCGGTAGCTCATAGTGGAGCCGTCACTGGTCAGGTAGTAACTGTTGATCCCCTTGGTTGCCTCAATCATCTGGAACGACTCGGCTGCCGGCATCACCGGGCCCCACGACACTTGCAAGAAGTGGTTGATCAGGGTCTCGATGTGCTGCAGGGTGCGCTCTTTGGGCGGCGGCGTGGTGAGGGGGTGATCCGCCTTAAACGGGCCCTCCGGCATGTTCTTCATGCACTGTTCGATGATGGAGAGGCTCTGGCGGATCTCCTCAATGCGAACGGTGGCGCGATCATAGGCATCGCCATTGCTGCCGACCGGCACTTCAAAGTCGAACTGATCGTAACCGGAGTAGGGACGCCACTTGCGCACGTCGAAGTTGAGGCCGGTGGCGCGCAAGCCTGCACCCGTAGTGCCCCAAGCCAGCGCCTGCTCGGTGGTGTAGGCCGAGACGCCGATAGTGCGACCACGCAGAATGCTGTTGCGCATCGCGGCTTTCTCGTAATCCATCAGCCGCTTGGGCAGCCAGCTCAACAGGTTGTCCTGCACCAGCCGTTGCCATCCGTTGGGCAGGTCGTGGGCCACACCGCCGATGCGGAACCAGGCCGGGTGCATGCGAGCACCGGTAATCGCTTCGATGATGGTGTAGATCTTCTGCCGGTCGGTGAAGGTGAAGAAGACCGGGGTCATGGCCCCCACGTCCTGGATATAGGTTCCGAGGAACAACAGGTGGCTCTGGATGCGGAACAGCTCCGCCATCATCACCCGGATCATGTCGACCCGCTGCGGCACCTTGATGCCGGCCAGCTTCTCGACCGCCAGTACATAGGGGAGGTTGTTCATCACCCCGCCCAGATACTCGACCCGGTCGGTATAGGGAATATAGCTGTGCCAGGACTGGCGCTCGCCCATCTTCTCGGCACCGCGATGGTGGTAGCCGATATCGGGCACGCAGTTGCGGATCTCCTCGCCATCGAGCTGTAACACCAACCGGAATGCGCCGTGAGCAGAGGGGTGGTTGGGGCCGAGGTTGAGGAACATGTAGTCCTCGTTCTCGTTGCCGCGGGCCAGACCCCACTCTTCCGGTTTGAACAGCAGGTTCTCTTGCTCCATGTCCTGCTTGGCGGCATCGAGCATGAAGGGATCGAATTCGGTGGCGCGCGCAGGGTAATCCTTGCGCAGCGGGTGACCCTGCCAGCTCTTGGGCATCATGATGCGGGTCAGATGGGGGTGACCATCGAAGGTGATGCCCAGCAGATCCCACACTTCCCGCTCGTACCAGTTGGCATTGGGGAAGTGGTTGGTGATGGTGGGCAGATGCAGGTCACTCTCGGCCAGCGCCACTTTCAACATCACATCGGCGTTACGGTCGATGGAGATGAGGTGATAGAAGACGGTGAAGTCGCTTTGCGGCAGACCTTCGCGGTGGCTGCGCAGCCGCTCGTCGGTGGCGCTGAGATCAAACAGCATCACAAACGGGGAGGGCACCTTGCGCAAAAAGCCCATCACATCCTGCAGCAGTTCGCGGGGGAGCCAGACCACCGGCACGCCGGTGCGCGTGGTCTGCACGGTGAAGTGCTCGGTCCCGAAGTGGGTAAACAGTTCGCCAATGACTTTGGCATCCTGGTGGTCGCTGGGCTGCCACTGGGCCATGGCGTAATTGCTGGGAAAATCACGAGTCAGTTTCATGGTCAGATCTCATCCGGCGTGCGCAGGTTGGTCACATTGATCCGTTCGCCGCGCTTGCGCTCTTTTTCGGCCTGCATCTGGGGACGGTAGATCCCCTGATCGCCCACCACCCAGGAGAGGGGGCGGCGCTCTTTGCCGATGGAGTCCTGCAGCAGCATCAGGGCTTGCAAAAAGGCTTCGGGGCGGGGCGGGCAACCCGGAATGTAGACATCGACCGGCAGAAACTTGTCCACCCCCTGCACCACTGAATAGATGTCATACATGCCGCCTGAGTTGGCACAGGCCCCCATGGAGATCACCCACTTGGGTTCGAGCAGCTGTTCATACAGGCGCTGGATGACCGGTGCCATCTTGATGAAGGGGGTCCCTGCAATCACCATGAAATCGGCCTGACGTGGCGAGGCTCGGATAACTTCGGCGCCGAAGCGGGCCACATCGTGGGGGGAGGTGAAGGCGGTACACATCTCCACGTAGCAGCAGGAGATACCGAAGTTGTAAGGCCAGAGGGAGTTTTTGCGGCCCCAGTTGACTGTATCTTGCAGCACCTCCTCGAGGCGGCCCATCATGATGCCGCGCGTCGCTTCTTGCGCCAGTGGGTCATCGACGGTTTGGCGCTGCTCCTGGGGGTAGCGCTCAACGGGTGCATCCGGGTCAATCCGGGTCAGGGTGTACTTCATGGTGCAACCTCAAGGAAAGGGTCTGTGGTTCAATCACTGTTTTTGTTGTTCAACTGCGGTTTGCGCGGTGACCAGTCCAGTGCGCCGATGCGCCAGAGGTAGATCAGGCCGATAAGCAGCAGTCCGATGAAAATGGTGGCTTCAATAAAGCCGACCCAGCCGCTCTCCCGCACGGAGACAGACCAGGCGAACAGGTAGAGCGCCTCGACGTCGAAGATGACGAAGAACATGGCGACCAGATAGAACTTGGCGGAAAAACGCAGGCGGGCACTGCCGACCGAGTCGACACCAGATTCAAATGGCTTGTTCTTGGTGCGGCCGTAGGCACGACCTCCCAGCAGGGCTGCGAGGCCTATCATCACCAGACAGATGGTAATGGCACCGATGACATAAATGGCAAAAGCCCAATGTTGAGCAGAAATATCAGCAAACATAGAGGTTTTTCCTAACCGAATTAATCATGCGACTTAACAACTGTGTTGCGCATTATGACACCTTCGTACTGATTTACATGTGTTTTTTGTGGATTATTTATTAATCGGTTAATTGGTAATTAAAATTTGTTAATGGGTGCGTTTTTTTTGGCATGAATGTCAATAATGAGCGCGCCGGGGAGGGGGGCGAGGCATCTTGGCCGCCTTCCCTGAAGGGGTGAGAGAGCCAAAACGGGAAGGGAGGCCACTTGGCCTCCCTCAGGTGGGACGGATCAGAGGGCAAAGCGGTTGCAAGGGGGGCGGTAACCAGAGGATCTGGTTCGGATAGGCACCAATGACGCGAAGACCGATATCTCCACCGGTGATATCCAGATACGCCCTCTGGCCATTGGCGGAGGCCACCGTGCTGCTCATCAGATAGACATAGCCCTCATTGACCTCTTTGCCATCCCCCGCCATGGCACGCGGGAAAAATGGCTTCATTGAGAGAGGGCTTGTAGCAGGCATGCTCGACCAGGGCCGCCAGCTCCTCAGCCGAGTGTGCCGTCCTGGGGGCGCTGATCGCCATCTTCCTGAAAACCGATCACATCCCAGCTGCCATCGGGTTGGGGCACCGCCTTGGGGCCCATCAGGCGTTTGGCGTGACCCTCGTAGTAGTCCAGCTCCAGTTGCAGGGCGTGATGGACATTGAAGGGGAGGCGGCTGCTGATGGAGGCACTCATGCCATCCAGGTCCGCCGGAATGTGGTTCTCCTCAACGTCGGCGGTTTTGTTGCCGAGCCCACTGGAGAGGCGCAACAGATGTTCGCTCTCCTGCGCCCGCACTGCACCGGTCATGCTGAGCTTCTTCTTGTTACTGTCGCCACCATAGAGGGGCTTGGCCGCCAGATAGCTATCTTGTTGTTGCAGATAATTTTCCGGCTGCTTGGTATTCATCACCACGGTGCCACCGATGGCATCGGAGCCGTGCAGGGAGGATTGGCCACCTCGATCTGCTTGATGTCATCGAGATCGAAGTTGAAGCGACCCACCTTGTCATTGATTTTATCGGCGCCAAAGCCGTTGCTGACGCGCACGCTGATGTTCTGTGGTCGCCAGGCAGAGCCGGCGACCGAGACACCGGGGATCTTGCGAAACACACGGGTCAGCTCGCTGGCGATCTGACGGTCCAGATCCTCCTGGGTGATGATGGTGATGGAGCCGGAGACATCGGAGATGTTTCTGTTGTATCCGTTGCCCGGTGACAATGATAGTGTCATCGCTGCGCGCCTTCTCCACAGGGGAAGAGCGGCCGCGCTAGCCGAGGCACACCGGAGTGCCGGCCATGCCGGAAGCAGTTTGTTCGTAATGACAATTGTTTTTGTTTGGGTCTGAGGGCGACATTATTGCAGAGGCCTGACCATTAGGTGATAAATGCAAATAATTACCATTTTGGTCTTGTGGTGTTGATATTACCGAGTTATTTGTTTTTAAAAAGATACTCCCGCGCGAGGCGGGAGCGGGGTGGTTAGGGCTTGAGCAACTGCAGCGACTCTTCTGCTGCCTTGCCTTGAGAGAGGGTGATATCGACCCGGCGGTTCGCCTGGCGATGTTCAGGGGTGTCATTGGCGAAGCGGGGCCGGGTGTCGGCAACACCCTGGGCTATGACCCGTCTGGCATCGAGCTGGGGGTTGGCCAGCATGGTCTGCACGATGGAGGAGGCCCGCAGCACCGAGAGCTCCCAGTTATTGCGATAAAGCTCCACCGGCGCTTGAGAATTATCGGTATGCCCGGTGACCACAACTTGCCCCGGAATATTGGCCAGAATGCCGGCGATTTTGTTGACCAGCGGGATGAACTGGGGCTGCAGGAACGCGGAATCGGCGGGGAAGAGCGCCTTCTCGCCGATGCGGATCACCAGTTGACTGCCGAGTTGCTCGACCTCGAGATCTTTGGATTCGATCTGGGCCTTGAGCTGCTGTTCCAGCTTCTGTTTGGTCACCTGCACCCACTCCTGCTCCTTGGTCTTATGGGGCCAGGCTTCGGTAGCGCTCGGTTTTTCCGAGGCACCAATGGTCTCGTTGAAGGGGTCAGATGCCGCGGGTTGAGCCTCTTTATCCAATAGGGTCTCTTTTTCCGAACTGCTGGGAGTGGTTTTCGATTCCGGTTCGAGAATCCCTGTGCCGCCCTGCATCACAGGTGAACCGGCTGGCGGGGAGATGAGGCCGATTTTACCGAGCGACTCGATAAAGCCCTGGATCAGCACCCGGGTTTCGGACTGCTTGGCCATGGCAAAGGAGTAGAGTACCACAAACAGGGCGAACAGCAGGGTCATGAAGTCGGCATAGGAGACCAGCCAGCGTTCGTGGTTTTCCGGTGCTTCAGCCTTTTTCTTTTTCGCCACCGTGACCTCCCAGATAAGGTTCGAGGGTAACTTGCAGGCGTGCCTGTGACTCGCCATCCACGATGCAGAGAATGCCGGTCAGGGTCATCTCCTTGTAGTGGCGGATCTGGTGGGCAAACCCTTTGTAGCGGTTGCCGAACGGCAAGAAGATCAGGTTGGCGGCAGAAACCCCGTAGATAGTAGCGATAAAGGCCACCGCGATGGCGCCGCCCAGCTTGTCCGGCGCATCCAGCAGACCCATGGCGTGGATCAGGCCAAACACCGCGCCAACGATCCCCATGGTCGGGCAGTAGCCGCCCATGGCTTCATAGAATTTGACCGTCTGTTCGAGATCCTCCTGCTCGAACTCGATCTCGTTCTCCAGCACCTCATGGATCTTGGTTTTTTCGTAACCATCGACCATCATCTGTACCCCTTTCTTCAGGAAGGGATCCTTGATCTCGTCGATCATGCCTTCCAGCGCCAGCATGCCGCTGCGGCGGGCGTTGCCTGCCAGGGTCTCCAATAACTGGGCCTGCTCCAGCATGTCGAGCTTGAGGGGGGAGAGCAGCCATTTGAAACGTTTCATGGTGCTGCCGACGACGGAGAAGGGAAATTGAGTCAGGGCTGCACCTATGGTGCCGCCGATCACGATGAGGAATGCGGGCAGATCGAGCAGTGCACTGGGGTGCCCTCCCTCGATCATATTGCCGCCAAGGATGGCGATCAATGCCAGCACCAAGCCAATCAAGCTCATTTATTAGACGTCCCTGCATATTGATATTGGCTAGTGTAGCCAGTTAACCATCAGTTTTTCAAAATGAAATCAAATCACTGAGCAATTAATGTGTGCAATCATCCAGATCCGGGAATCAATGTAGCCCCACAAAGAACTTATCCTCTCGGAACCATATCCTGGTGATTCCGCGAACGTGATCATAAAGAAGGCAACCTTCAGGTTGCCTTCTTGTTTCGTGTTATGCAGTGCATGGTTCGATGCCAGAGGGGCGATCAGAGCACCATAGCGGCAATCCAGCCGAAGATAACCAGCGGGATATTGTAGTGGATGAAGGTGGGCACCACGCTGTCCCAGATATGGTCGTGCTGGCCATCGGCGTTGAGACCCGATGTGGGGCCGAGGGTGGAATCCGAAGCTGGTGAGCCCGCATCCCCCAGCGCACCGGCGGTACCGACCAGCGCGATGATCGCCATGGGAGAGAAACCCAACTGCAGGCAGAGCGGCACATAGATGGTGGCGATAATGGGCACGGTAGAGAAGGAGGAGCCGATCCCCATGGTGATGAGCAGACCCACCAGCAGCATCAGGAAGGCGGCAATGCCTTTGTGCTGACCGATGGAGCTGGAGACGACCTGAACCAAGCTCTCGACGCCGTGAGTTGCCTTCATGACGGCGGCAAAGCCGGCGGCGGAGATCATGATAAAGCCGATCAGCGACATCATGCGTACCCCCTGGGTGAAGGCATCCTGGCTCTCGCGAAACTTGATGACGCCACCGCAGGTGAAGATGACGAAACCGGCCAGCGCACCCAGTACTATGCTGTTGGTCATCAGTTGCAGCCCCAGTGCCACGCCAATGGCCAGCAGGGCCACCCAGATGTGGGTGAGGTTGAGCTCGACCGCTTCGGGCTCGGCGTCCAGGATCTTGGCCAGATCATACTGGCGCGGTTTGCGGTAACTGAAGAACACAGCAATCAACAGGCCCAGTACCATGCCACAGCCCGGGATGGCCATGGCCAGAGGGATCTGGCTGGAGGTGATCGGCACACCGTTATCGATGAGGTTTTTGGCCAGAATATTGTTCAGGAAGATGCCGCCAAAGCCGACCGGTAGCACCATATAGGTGGCGGTCAGGCCGAAGGTGATGACACAGGCCACCTGACGACGGTCGATCTGCATCTGCGCCATCACATGGAGCAGCGGCGGGATCAGGATCGGAATAAAGGCGATATGCACCGGGATGATGTTTTGCGAGGAGATGGATACTGCCAGCACGGATGAGAGCAGCAGGGTCTTGACCCACAAAATGCGGCTGCTGCTGGCATCCTTGCCCAGCTGGCTGATCACCTTGCTGGCCAGCAGGTCAGTGATCCCGGAGCGGGAGATGGCAACCGCAAAGGCCCCCAGCATGGCGTAGGAGAGGGCGATCTCGGCACCACCGCCCAGGCCACCGCTGAAGGTGGTGAGGGTATCGGTCAACGATAGTCCGCCGACCAGGCCGCCAGCAATGGCCCCGAGCGCCAGTGAGACCACCACATTGATCCGCAGCAGACTGAGTACCAGCATCAGCCCGACTGCGATAACAACTGGATTCATTTGATTTCCTTATAGTTTGTTATTGCTGTCTGTCATGTGAAGGGGAGTTAGTTTGCGAAAAATGTGACAAATGTCGAGAAAAAAGTCAGCCAACCCCCTCATATCGCAGCAGCATGTGGCACAAGGTTGCTCAATGTGAGCGTTTGTTACCAGTTTGTTGTCATGTGTCGCGTGCGCAGCGGTTGATAGTGACGTTGATGGCGATTTCCGGTGCGCTGTGCAATCAATCACTTCCCAAAAAAGCGAAGGCTGCCAGTAGCAGCCTTCATCCGTTTATTCCTGCCCCTCATCGTCAGCAGGGGCATCTGCCGTGTCGTCATCCGGATGAGCCGGCGGCCAGCCGCCCATGCTCTTCCAGCGGTTGACGATATGACAGAACAGCTCGGTGGTTCGCTCGGTGTCATAGAGGGCCGAGTGCGCCTCTTTATTATCAAACGGGATGCGGGCGCTCTGGCACGCCTTGGCCAGCACGGTCTGACCCAGTGCCAGCCCGGAGAGAGCGGCGGTGTCGAAGGTCGCAAACGGGTGGAACGGATTGCGCTTGAGGCCTGCGCGCTCGGCGGCGGCCATCACGAAGCCGTGATCGAAGGTGGCGTTGTGGGCCACTATGATGGCGCGGCCGCAATCCTGCTCCTTCATCCCCTTGCGGATCCCCTTGAAGATCTCGGTCAGCGCCTCTTTTTCCGAGACTGCACCGCGTAACGGGTTGTAGGGATCGATGCCGGTGAACTCCAGAGCGGCACGCTCCAGATTGGCACCTTCGAAGGGTTCGACATGAAAGTGGAATATCTGATCGGGCAGGAGCCAACCCTGCTCATCCATTTTCAGGGTGTAAGCCGCGATCTCGAGCAGGGCGTCGGTCTTGGCGTTGAACCCGGCTGTTTCAACATCGATGACGACGGGGTAAAAACCACGAAAACGGCCCTTGAGGGTATGAACTGCGTCGGTCATGGGATCTCGGTCGGGATAAAATGAGGCGGCATTATGGCAAAAAAGCACAGGCTTGTCCCCATCCTGCAAGAGGGCGCCTTGCGGGACAAGCGATGGCTCAATATCTGTGCAGCCACCAGTGAGCGACCAGCAGCGCCGTGATGCTGCCTAGAATGGCGCTGGCCAGTACATCCACCGGCCAGTGCATTCCCATCACCATCCGCGACAGTCCTATTCCGAGGGCCCAGAGCGGCAGCAGCCAGACCCCTGCCGGTGCGCGGGCCAGCCAGATCAGGCCAAAGAACTGGGCAAGGCTGATGGCAGCGATGCTGTGGCCGGAGGGGAAGGCGTAGTTCACCTCTTTCTGCCAGTGATTGCCAAGCCATTCGGGCAGTGCCAGCAGTTGGCTGGCGGCGTGAACCTGTTCGCTGCGCATTTCGACGCTACTGGCGTAGAAGCTCTTGATGGCCGGGATCAGCGCCTGACTCTCTAGCCAGAGCAGATAGGGTCTGGGTTCTTCGGTCAGGTGCTTGATCAGGCTCTTGAGCACCCAGTCGCTGGCGAGCAGGGCCGCCAGCGCGCAGCTCAGCGCAACGAAGGGCGTGAGATCCAGTTTGAGTTTGTAGCGGGTCAGCAGCAGCAAGAGGGCGCCACTGACACCAATTCCGGGGATATCGACCATGCGGGTGAGAGCATAAGGCCACCAGAGCCAGCCCGATTGCAGGGAGCCGGTCAGAAAAGGCTGCCAGGGCAACGTGGCGAGCAACAGCAGGGGCAGGATCAACAGGACTGTGAACCCGAGAACCCGGCTGCGGGTGAGTGAGGAGACGGAGGCAGAGGTTGACGCTGAGAGCAACGGGGCGTGTGGCGGCATGGTGGATAGGGGGGATCGCGAAAAAAGAGGGGCATTGTGCCACCGTGACATGCCTGAACCAAGCCGAGCTGCGTGATTGTTACCTCTGCTTACACATTTGTGGCGATATCCTCTGTTTGAATGGGCGAATGGGGAGGCCGCCGTGCGATATGCCCCCCTTTCGCGCCTGAGTGCATCACAGGCTGAAATCTCGGGCTGCTTTGCGCTAGAATGGCGCCCCCGTGGCGGTTGTGACCAAAGAGAGCCCGATGAAGATAGTCGTAGATGAGAATATGCCCCATGCTGTGGAGCTGTTTGCCGAATTTGGCGAGGTGATCCCCTTGCCCGGACGGCAGATGCAGGCCCGCGATCTGCTGGATGCCGATGTGCTGCTGGTGCGTTCGGTCACCCGCGTCAACGGCGATTTGCTGGCGACCAGCCCCAAACTCGGGTTTGTCGGTACCGCGACCATAGGCACCGATCATGTCGACAAGGCTTTGCTGGCAAGCCGCAATATCCCTTTTTATAGCGCCCCCGGTTGCAACAAGTATTCGGTGGGGGACTATGTACTCTCAGCCCTGCTGGTGTTGGCGGAGCGTTACGAACTCGACCTCTCGGCCATGACGCTGGCGGTGATCGGGGCCGGCAATACCGGCGAGTGTGTGGCGACCAAGGCCCAAGCGCTCGGCATGCGGGTGCTGCGCTGCGATCCACCCAGAGCGCGGGATAATCCTGATGCGGGTTTTGTCGATTATCAGACCGCCCTTGGTGCCGATATCGTCAGTTTCCACGTGCCCATCACCCGTGAAGGGCCGGATGCGACCTACCATCTGCTGGATGCCGGGCAGATTGCTGCGCGCCCCGCCGGGCAGATCCTGATCAACGCATCCCGTGGCGAGGTGTGGGATAACCGGGCCCTGTTGGCGCGTCAGTTGAGCGACAAGCCATTGCGACTGGTGATGGATGTCTGGGAGAACGAGCCTGAGCCGCTGGCAGAGCTGGTGCCCCATACCGAGCTTGCCACCCCCCATATCGCCGGTTACAGCCTGGAGGGGAAAGCGCGCGGCACCTGGATGCTCTATCTGGCGCTCTGCCAGCAGCTGGGGCGCCAGCCTCGTCAGGATTTGAGTCAGCTCTTGCCAGCACCCGATGTGCAGGCGGTGGTGCCGGGCCGTGCGCCGGATCAGGCGCTGATAAAGCAGCTGGTGCATCTGGTCTATGACGTGCGCCGCGATGATGCCCGCTTCCGGGCCCGACTCGGTTTGCCCGGCAGCTTTGACGAGCAACGCAAACACTATCCCGAGCGCCGTGAACTATCTTCCCTGCAGATCGAGGGAGCCTTTGCCTACAAGGCGCTGGGCGCACTGGGATTTGCGCTGTCACGCTCCTGAATAGGGGGCAATTTGTTGGAAGATAACTGGAAAGAGTGAGCCGCACTGGCCACACCGACCCTATTTTTTAATGAGCTGGCGCAGATCTTGCCGCGCCGGCTCAGCTATATCAGGCAGCGTCATCTCGCCGTGCAGGAGCCTGCCGACCATGGCGCCACCCGGCGCCATTGCAGCATTATCAGAGGAGAACAGAATGAGTCAGCAGTTTAACGTAGCGGTATTGGGTGCCAGCGGCGCCGTGGGTCAGGCGATGATCGAGATCCTGGAAGAGCGCGAATTTCCGGTAGCGACCCTCTATCCGCTGGCTTCCAGCCGCAGTGCCGGTGATACCGTGCGTTTTGGCGGCAAGAACCTCGAGATCCTCGATGTGGAGGAGTTTGACTGGAGCCAGGTGCAGATCGCGCTGTTCTCCGCCGGTGCCGAGGTCTCTGCCAATTGGGCGCCGATCGCTGCCGAGCACGGTTGCATCGTCATCGACAACACCTCCTGCTTCCGTTACGACGAAGATATCCCGCTGGTGATCCCGGAAGTGAACCCGGATGCGCTGGCCGATTTTCGCAATCGCAACATCATCGCCAACCCCAACTGCTCCACCATCCAGATGCTGGTGGCTCTGAAGCCGTTGCACGACGAAGTGGGCATAGCCCGCATCAACGTGGCCACCTATCAATCGGTATCAGGTTCCGGCAAAGAGGGGGTCAGCGAGCTGGCAGGCCAGACCGCTCATCTGCTCAACGGTCGTCCGGTAGAGCCCACCCTCTATCCGCAGCAGATCGCCTTTAACCTGATCCCGCAGATCGACAGCTTCACCGACAACGGCTACACCCGTGAAGAGATGAAGATGGTGTGGGAAACCCAGAAGATCCTGGGGGATGCCAGCATAGCCGTGAACCCGACTTGCGTGCGGGTGCCGGTCTTCTACGGCCACGCCGAAGCGGTACACGTCGAACTGCACCAGCCGCTCGATGCCGACCAGGTCAAGGATCTGCTGCGCAGCGCTCCCGGCGTGACCCTGTTTGATGACGAAGGGGACTATCCGACCCCGGTGCGCGATGCAACCGGCAAGGATGAGGTGCTGGTGGGGCGGGTGCGTCAGGATATTTCTCACCCGAGTGGTATCAATATGTGGATCGTGGCCGATAACGTTCGTAAGGGCGCTGCCACCAACAGCGTCCAGATTGCCGAACTGCTGGTTCGCGACTATCTGTAAGGCTGGACAGGCGCTAAAGATGGGCAGCAGGGAGTGCTGCCCATCCTGCCAGTGATCCGAACGGTGATAAATCGGGGTGTGACCCATGCCGCACTCTGTTGCATCAAGATTCTGTTGCGATATCAACTGATTAAGTTTTTTCCTACACTCAGAGTCAAGTCGGGTGCTAAATGTGTCGGACTACTGGCTTGCGACGCGAGCCTGATTTATATTGAACCGACTGTTTTGGGGTAACTATCCAGATTTTTCAATGTGATAGGGCCGTCATACGAAGGAACGAATATGGGACATTCCCGCATAACATTGGCAACGCTACTCGCATTGGGTCTGCTGGGCACCGTCCAGGCTGAAGACTCGGCGCGGGAGCCGTTTTTTGTCGAGCTAAAAGGCCCTGACGAGCCCGCACCTCCTGCCGTCAATTCCCAGCCGTTGGCACAACCGGTCGCCAGACCCGTGGCGCAACCCGTGCGTGCAACCGCCCAGCCGGTGGTGCGTCAGGTCACTGCCAATGCCGGTAGCTATGGCCCTGTTCGTCCAACCGATACCCTCTGGAGTCTGGCGAGCAAATATCGCCCCTCCAACCGGGTCAGCGTCTATCAGACCATGGTGGCGATCTACGAGAAAAACCCCCGCAGTTTTGCCGATGGCAATATCAATCACATTCTGGTGGGGTCCCGCATTCTGCTGCCAACCGCGGCCGAGGCGAGCGTCATCACAGATGCCCAGGCGCGCGCCAGGTTCCGTAGTGACAACGCCAGCTGGAAGGGGTTGAGTCCCAAGTATCTTGCCGAGAAGCAGGCCCACACCGCCAAACCGGTTGCCGCCAAACCTGCGAAGGTTGAAGCAACCAAACCCGAGCCGGCGAAGGCTGCGCCTGCGCCGCTGCCAGTGGCGAAAGCGGCCCCCATTCCTGCTCCTGTTGTCGCACCACCACCGGCGGCTGAAACCAAAGACGTGGCCAAGGCGAGCGAGCCCGCGCCAAAAGAGGTGGTGGCACCAGTCCACGCGACGAGCGCCGCAGCAAGCACCACACCGGCGCCTTTGCCTTCCGATCTGGATAAACCGGTCGGCAAACCGGCCACCGAGATGGCGCTGGCACTGGAAGATGCCAATGCCCAGCTCGGCCAGGTTACCGAAATGAACCACAGGCTCAAGCTGCGCCTGCAATCCCTGACCGAAGAGGTGGAGACCCTCAAGGCCCAGTTGCAGGATCAGACGGCGCTGCAAAAAGAGATTGCCGAGCTCAAAGCTCAGCCGGTCCCGCCGGTGGTGACAGCGCCCGAGCCCAAGCAAAATTGGTTGATGGACCTGCTCGCCTCACCGCTCAATCTCGCCATGATCATCCTGCTGCCGGTGCTGTTGGTATTGGCGCTGGTGACCCTGTGGCTGCGGGCCAGGGCCCGACGCGAGCTGGAGGAGCAGGAGAAGAGCCTATCCGAGTCCACCGCCATGATGATGGAGCAGGATCAAAGCGAGTTTGACGATCTGCTCAGTGTCGATGTGACCGATAACGAGCCGGTACGCCCGGTGCCGGATCTCAATACCCCCGATGGCTTTATGCCGGTTGAACCGAGCAAGCCGGACGTGGATCTGGTGTTCAGCGATGACGGCGAGATGGCGCTGCAAGGTTTCGAGCCGGAGCGACTGGCAGCACAACCTGCCAGCCGTGACCCGGATCTGGTGCCGGATCTCGATCTCTCGCAGGATGAGTCCATCGCTCTGGTCAGTGAACCTGCGATGGATCTGGCCAGCGAGTTCAACCCCAAGGCCGCTGATGAGGTCATGAGCGAAGAGGAGCTGCAGGCCGCGTTGTTTGCCGAGCTGGATGCGGATCTCTCTGCCGATACTGCTCCGGATTTGAGATCCCTTGACGATGTCGGTGTTGCTGACAACGAACTGGCCAACTTAGATCTCAACGATTTCGAAAATGCTTTCGATGAGCCTGCAGCGGGCAAAAATGACCATGTTATTGATCTCAGTGCTGCCGACGGCGCTGACGAGAGTACGGCTGCCATGCTGGCCGAGCTCGGTCTTGAGCCTGTCAAGGCGAAGGCTGCAGAGCCGGTGCTGGAGTGGGATCCCAATGAGCTGGCGCTCTCCGATTTCGAAGATGCGTTCGCCGAGGTGGAGTCTCATCCGGCAGATGTTCAGCCCCGAGAGCAGGCACAGGAGGGTGGTTACGTCGAGATCGACAAGCTGCTGGCTGAAGCGGATGCCACCGCGTCGGAGCAGGAACCTTATCAGGGCTTCTCGCTGGATGTGGGGCTCGATGGCTTCCCCGAGGTGCTGCCGGAATCTACCGGGTTTGATGTGGATGCCGATGATGGCGGTGTTGGCGCCAAGCTGGATCTGGCTCGCGCCTACCTTGAAATTGATGATAAGGACAGTGCTCGCGAGCTGCTGCAAGAGGCGGCAGAGCAGGGCAGCGATCACCAGCGCGCCGAAGCCGAGAAGTTGCTCAAGCGGCTGGGCTAGATCCTTTCCCATCAAGGGAGCAGCAAAACGGGGGCAGCCAGCAGGCTGCCCTCTTCTTTTGGCTATTTGTTATGGGGTGAGCATGGCCACGCAGGCAGGTTATCCAAGCCAATTGCGCGCGTGGTGGGACTTTTCGGGCTGAGCGCGTATAATCCGCCCCGTTTATTTCACTGCGTTTTCACAACAAGACAAGTTTATCCATGCGAATTGCCCTAGGTATTGAATATGACGGCAGCCGGTATTTCGGCTGGCAGCGTCAGCGTGAAGTGATCAGCGTGCAGGAGGAGCTGGAGAAAGCCCTCAGCCGGATCGCCAATCATCCGGTCTCCATCCAGTGCGCAGGACGCACCGATGCCGGTGTCCATGCCACCGGTCAGGTGATCCACTTCGATACCGAGGCGAACCGTGCCGAAGGGGCCTGGACCCTGGGACTCAACTCCAATCTGCCGCCGGATATTGCCGTGCGCTGGGTCAAGGAGGTGGACGAGAGTTTCCACGCCCGCTTCAGCGCCACCGCCCGTCGCTATCGTTATGTCATCTACAACCACAACTACCGGCCAGCGATCCTCGGCAGTGGCGTCAGCCACTATCACGAGACCATCGATGCCGAGTTGATGCACCAGGCGGGCCAGAGCCTGCTCGGGGAGCACGACTTTAGCACCTTCCGTGCCGTCGCCTGCCAGTCCAACACCCCGTGGCGCAATGTGACCCATCTGTGCGTCAGTCGTCAGGGGCCCTATATCGTGCTGGATATTCGCGCCAACGCCTTCCTGCACCACATGGTGCGCAACATCACCGGCTCCCTGCTGCTGGTGGGGCAGGGGCAGAAACCGGTGGAGTGGATTGCCGAGGTGCTGGCGGCCCGGGATCGCAATCTGGCCGGGCCGACCGCCAAGGCCGGTGGCCTCTATCTGGTCGATGTGGATTACCCGGCCGAGTTTGCTCTGCCGCAGTTGCCGCTCGGCCCGCTGTGGCTGCCGGACTCGGCACCGGGTACGACCAGTTTTTAGTAACTGCGCCCAAAAAATTGTGGTTTAATGACCCGTCATTTGTTGCCATCGAGCTATTAAGTCATTGAACAATCTAGGCTCGATGCGTTTTGTCAGGCACAAAAGCATTAAGGAATTCCATGAGCTGGCTTGAGAAGATTCTTCCCAAGAGCAAGATCACTGCGCCCCGTCGTCACAACATTCCGGAAGGGGTGTGGACCAAGTGCAGTGCTTGTGAACAGGTGCTCTACCGGGCAGAGTTGGAGCGCAACCTCGAAGTGTGCCCCAAGTGTGATCATCATATGCGCATCAGCGCCCGCGCCCGTCTCGAGAGTTTCCTCGACGAGCAGGGTCGAACCGAAGTCGGTGCCGAGCTGGAGCCGCAGGATGTACTGAAATTCAAGGATTCCAAGCGCTACAAGGATCGTTTGTCTGCAGCCCAGAAAGCGACGGGAGAAAAAGATGCGCTGGTGGTGATGAAAGGGACCCTCAAAGGGGTGCCGGTTGTCGCCTGTTCCTTTGAGTTCTCCTTTATCGGTGGCTCCATGTCCTCCGTGGTTGGTGCCCGTTTCGTGCGCGCCGTCGAGGAGTGCATCAAGGAAGGGCGTGGTCTGGTCTGTTTCTCCACCTCAGGTGGTGCCCGCATGCAGGAAGCGCTGTTCTCTCTGATGCAGATGGCCAAGACCAGTGCTGCGCTGGACAGACTCTCCAAGGCAGGCCTGCCCTTTATCTCTGTACTGACCGACCCCACCATGGGGGGGGTCTCCGCCAGTCTGGCGATGCTGGGCGACATCAACGTAGGCGAGCCCAAGGCGCTGATCGGTTTTGCCGGCCCGCGCGTCATCGAGCAGACCGTACGTGAGAAACTGCCGGAAGGCTTCCAGCGCTCCGAGTTTCTGCTGGAGAAGGGTGCTATCGACCTCATCATCGATCGCCGCGACATGCGCAACCGTCTGGCCAGCCTGCTCGCCAAAATGCTGAATACTCACGTCATCGAAGAGTGAAGATGAGTTCAAACATGCAACAATCCCAAAGCCGGTCGCTTGTCGACTGGCTTTCTTATTTGGAGCAGATCCATCCGGTCACTATCGACATGGGGCTGGAACGGGTCGGCACGGTTGCCCGTCGCATGGGGCTCACCCGATTGCCGTTCAAGGTGATCACGGTGGCGGGCACCAACGGCAAGGGCTCCAGCTGCGCCATGGCGGCCAGCATTCTGATGGCCGCAGGCTACAATGTCGGCGTTTACTCCTCGCCCCATCTGCTGCGCTTTACCGAGCGGGTGCGGATCAACGGGCAAGAGCTGGCCGATAGCGATCACTGCGCCGCTTTTGTCGAGGTGGAAGCGGCTCGCGGCGAAATTGCCCTCACTTTCTTCGAGTTCGCCACGCTGGCTGGGCTGTGGCTGTTCCGCCGCGCCGCGCCCGATGTGCTGTTGCTGGAGGTGGGGCTGGGTGGTCGGCTCGACGCCACCAATGTGGTGGAGTCCGATGTTGCGATGATCACCTCCATCGCGCTCGATCACTGCGACTGGCTGGGTGATACCCGCGAGGCGGTGGCGGTGGAGAAAGCCGGGGTCTATCGCGCCGGCAAACCGGCTATCAGCGGCGAGCCCAATCCCCCTCTGACCATCGCCAGCGAGGCGGCGCGCCTTGGCGCCAACCTGCGTCAGGTCGGTATCGATTTTCGTGGTGATGAGCATGAGAGCGGCTGGGATTTCCACGGTCTTCACCAGTGGCGCGACCTGCCAAAACCGGCCTTGCCGCTGATGAACGCGGTGACCGTGTTGGCGACACTGGAGTCCCTTGGCTTAACGCTGCCGGAGTCGGCCATTCGTGACGGGCTGGCCAATGCCCGGCTGGCGGGCCGGATGCAGCAGTTGCAAAGTGCGCCGCAGGTTATCGTCGATGTGGCCCACAATCCCCATTCGGCAACCTATCTGGCAGCCCAACTGCGCAAGATGCCCTGCACCGGCGTGCGCCGCGCCGTGGTGGGCATGCTCAAAGACAAGGACATGGCGGGATCGCTGGCCGAACTCGATGGCCTGATTGGCGAGTGGTATCTGGCCAGTCTCACCGGCCCGCGTGCCGCCACCGCTACGCAGCTGGCTGCGGCGCTGGGGGAAGGCAAGGGGCCTGCCTGGGAGTTTGATGATGTCAGCGCCGCTTATCAGGCAGCCTTGGCCGTATCGAGTCCTGACGATATGGTCATTGTGTTTGGTTCGTTTTACACTGTCGCCGACATTCTGGCGGGTGTTGCTTCCTAGGCTGCACCCTTGCTCCCCTGCCTGCAGCAGGGGAGTCAAATCGTGTATTGAGTTAGGTAAAGGTAGGATTCAACTTGGCTTCGAAGTTTCAAAACCGTCTGGTGGGCACCGTCATCCTGGTGGCCTTGGTTGTTATTTTCCTGCCGGACTTGCTGGATGGCCACAAGTTGGCGCAAAAGGAGGAGGCGTTTGCTAAGATCCCGCTGCGTCCTGATCTGGAGCCTGCCAAGCCCGCGCTGCAGGTCTCGGCAGCCAGCACTCTGCCAGCCGATCATCTGGCCAGCCAGCAACAGGCCTCTGCAGCCCAGCAGTGGCAAGTGGAAGAGGTGGCTGACCCCATGACCCTCGCCGGTCAGGGCAACGGCGCGCAGCCGGCGACAACCCCTGCTGCACCGGCTGTGCAAACGGCACCGGTACAGTCGCAACCGAATTTACAACCCAAGCCACAGCCCAAGCCGGAAGTGGTGGCCAAAAAACCGGTCGAACCACCAAAGCCAGCACCCAAGCCGACGCCAGCCAAACCGGTTGAAGTGGCCAAGGCGCCCGCACCGACCAAGCCGCAGGCGGGACAGATCAAGTCCCTCGACGATCTGATTGAAAGCAAGATGACCCAGCCGACCACACCCGCACCTGCTGCGGCACCGGCGCAGGGGAGCTGGATCCTTCAGCTTGGCGCCTTCAAAAACGTCGACAGCGTCAACGCGCTGGTGAGCAAGCTGCGGGCTGCCGGTTACTCGGCCCACACCTCGCCGCGCACCCCGGTGCAGGGTCAGCTCAACCGGGTCTTTATCGGGCCGGATGTCTCCAAGGCCAAGCTGCAGGGGATGCAGGGACGGATCGCCCAGATGACCGGCCTCAGTGGCTCGGTGGTCTCTTACAATCCGTAACGGTCTGGCCGGCTGGCCATGACGTTCCGATCGCAACACCGCGCCCCGTGCGCGGTGTTGTTTTATCTGGTGGTCGTCATTTTTAAGCACCGCGTCGCGAAGACCACCCCCCGGTTGGGATTTTGGGGCAGTTGGGGTAGTCTGGGGGCTTCTGCTACTCATTGGAGTTCAAGATGATCCTCTCGACGACCCCCACGCTGGAAGGCAAAACCATTCGTGAATACCGCGGTATAGTAGTTGGCGAAGCCATTCTCGGCGCCAACATTTTCAAGGATCTCTTCGCCGGGATCCGCGACATTATCGGTGGCCGTTCCGGCGCTTATGAAAAAGAGCTGGCCCGTGCCCGCGAGATCGCTTTCGACGAGCTGAAAGAGCGCGCCGCCGCCCTTGGCGCCAATGCGGTGGTCGGTATCGATATCGACTACGAGGTGGTGGGACAAAACGGCAGCATGCTGATGGTCAGTATCAGCGGCACCGCAGTCGTAGTTTGACCGTGCCTACAACGTTGTTGTGGGCAATGCTCCGAGCGAGAACGTGACGGGAACAACCGCAAGGCCCAGAATCCTGGCACCATCACGTTGGAATAATCCGTGCGTTACCCCACAGTGGTGTCATTGATGCAAAAAGCAGAGAGCGGCATGGCCGCTCTCTGCTTTTTTGTCTCTCTTGGTTGATGTCCTGGCGTGATTAGACGCCGTGGATGGTATTGGCCTCTCCATACCAGTCCAGCTTGTCGGCCAAGGTGACCACTGAGCCGATGATGATAAGACTCGGGCTCTTCACCTGACGGGCCAGCTCGGCCAGGTGCTGAAGCTCGCCGCGCACCACCCGCTGGCTGAGCTGGGTGCCGTGCTCCACCAGCGCAACCGGAGTGTGGCCGGGCATGCCGTGGGTTTGCAGCTCATCCTGAATGCGAGCGGCGTGGGCCAGCCCCATATAGAAGACCAGGGTCTGGTGGGGGGCAGCCAGTGCTGACCACTCATGGGTGATATTGCCCTCTTTGTCGTGACCTGTGATGAACAGCACCCGCTGGGCGTGATCACGGTGGGTGAGAGGAATGCCGCTGTAGGCGGTGCAGCCTGAGGCCGCCGTGATACCCGGCACGACCGTAAACGGGATGCCCGCCTCGGCCAAGGTCTCCAACTCCTCGCCACCCCGGCCAAAGATAAAGGGATCGCCACCTTTGAGTCGCACCACCTGCTTGCCCAACCGGGCTTGTTCCAGCAACAGCTGGTTGATCGCCTGCTGAGGCACGCAGTGGTGCCCTGCCTCCTTGCCAACAAAGATCCGCTCGGCATCCCGGCGAATAAACGCCAGCACATCTTTTGATACCAATCGGTCATAGACCACTACATCTGCTTGTTGTAGCTGCTGCAAGCCGTTCAGGGTGAGTAATCCGGCATCGCCGGGGCCTGCCCCCACCAGAGTAACGCTCCCCTTGCTCTGCATAGGCTCATTGATCAACGCTGCGACGCTCAGCTCGGCAGCCTGTTGTTGGCCGCGGGCCAGTTGGCGGGCGAGGCGATCGTTGCGGAAAAGCCGCTCCCAGAAATGGCGGCGGGCCAGCTTGTCTGGAATGAGTTTGACCCGGTCACGCAATTTGCCCGCCAGGGTAGCGAGCTGGCCGAGATGCTGCGGCAACATGGTTTCGATTTTTTCGCGTAGTTGGCGGCTCAGTACTGGTGCTGAACCTGCACTGGAGATCGCCACCATCAGTGGTGAGCGATCGAT
This sequence comes from uncultured Aeromonas sp., assembly GCA_945957575.1. Classification (GTDB taxonomy): domain Bacteria; phylum Pseudomonadota; class Gammaproteobacteria; order Enterobacterales; family Aeromonadaceae; genus Aeromonas. The sequence continues at coordinate 53,215 of CAMFLW010000003.1, forward strand.
GATAGCGGGCATGATGGCGCTGCAGTGGGCCGGGGAGTCCACCACATTGCAGAAGATCTGGCGCAGGGTCGCCTCGTGGAATACCTGATGATTGACTTCGGGCTGATCGGTGGCGGCGATCACCAGCCACTTGCCATCGAGCAGTTCGGGGTGAAAATCGCTAGCGCAGATGGTCAGCACTCCTTGCTCGGCCCAGTCCATCAACTGAGGTTCAAGGTGTGGAGCATTGATGGTGAGCTTCGCCTTGGCATCGAGCAGCAGGCGCGCTTTGCGCACCGCCACTTCACCGCCACCGACGATAAGCACCGGCTTGTTTTGCAACTGACAAAAGAGAGGGAGAAAGTCCATAACAGGCTCCGGATGCTGGCCCGCTCGCAATGCCGCGCCAGGCGAGATAACGGGGTGCGCCGTGACGCACCCCGGATAGTCGGGGGGGGACCCCCAACGGGAATAAAAAAGGGGAAGCTAGATTTACGCCCGGATCAACAACAGATCCCCACCTGTGTTGCCCACTTGATCACGCTTCCCCAAACGAGGTTTTTACTATTGCGCCGCTTTGACGTGCATGTTGGCGACATACTCATCTTCGGCCCAGAAGATGCGGTCAGCGACCATGGCTTCCGGGTTGAGGGTGACGCCGCGCAGCACTCGCTCCTTGAACTTGTGATAACCGGCCCGGTCGATAAGGTGGCCCATGTGCAGGTAGATGGGCTTGCCTTCCAGCATCTCGGCCTCGAACTCGAACAGGTTCTTGATCACCGCATGCAGCACCTCTTCGGTCACCCAGTTAAGGAACAGCTTACCGGTTCGAGGGGTCTTCTTGCTGGTGCGTCCTCCCAGTTTGACCATGTAGAGCTGCTTGGGATCCCGCTGCCAGGCCATGGTCGGGCAGGCCAGCACGCACTCGCCACAGCCGATGCACTTGCTCTCTTCCTTGACTGCCTTGCCATGCTTGAGGGCGAGACAATCGACCGCATGGTGGCTGCATGCCTTGACGCAGGCGCCGCAGCCGATGCAACGCTCGGCATTGAAGTGGATCTTGGCGATGCCGAGAATGCCGAAGTCGGCCATGTTGGCCTTGGCGCAGTCGTTGGGGCAGCCGGCGATAACCATCTTGAGGTGATAGGGGTTGGGGTAGAGGTGCTTCTCCATCCGCTGGGCCAGCCCGGTGCAGTCGATATTGCCCTTCTGACAGATGGTGTTGCCCTGACAGGCGACGATATTGCGCCCGCCGATGCTCTGGTAACCGGCCTTGGTGTCTGCTACCTCGATGCCGCAGGTCTCCACCTCGATCTCCTTGATAAAGGGCTCGAGGGCGGCGTTGACCTTGTCCATATCCTGATACTTGATGCCGGGCATCGCCAGCTTCTGGCGGGTGGTGAGGTGGATCAGGCCGTTGCCGTACTGTTCGGCGATCTGCTGGGCCACCGCCAGCAGGTGGGCGGGCATGATCCCGCCGGGAATGCGTACGCTGATCATTGCTTCGCCGCGCACCTTGGAGAGGCGGTATTCGTTCTTGGCGCGGGCCTTGATGATGTCGATATCGAGACTCATGGTGTTCTCCCTCAGTCGATCAGATGCTGGGCTTGGTCAAAGCGGAAGACAGGGCCATCCACACAGATATAGGTATCGCCCATCCGACAGTGGCCACATTTACCCACGGCACAGGCCATGCGACGTTCGTAGTCGACCCAGATGCGCTCTTTGGGAATGCCCCGTTCGAGGAATGCGAGCACCACGAAGCGGATCATGATGGGAGGGCCGACCACGATGACCTGGATATCCTCCTTATCGGACAGATCCAGCTGGTCGATGTAGTCGGTGACCCGGCCGATGCGAAACTGCTCGCTCTCCTTGCCCTCGTCCAGGGTGGCGATGAGGTTCTGGCGCTCGGCCCACAGCGGCATCTCTTGGCGATAGAGCACCGCCTGTTCGTTTTTGAAGCCGAGGATCATGTCGAGGGATTTAACCTGATCGGGATGCTCGCTGTAGCGACGCAGTAGCCCCTTGACCGGTGCGACACCGGTACCGCCTGCCACCACGATGAGGTGCTGATCACGGTAGGTCTCCAGCGGATAGCCGTTACCATGGACACCGCGCATCCACACTTGGTCACCCACGCCAAGGGTGAACAGTGCATCGGTGACTTTACCCACTTTGCGGATCAGCAGGTCCACATAGCCATCGCCATAGTCGGAGACCGAGATAGGGGCTTCGCCGATGGTGGGGAGTGAGATTTCGACAAACTGGCCGTAGTGGACATCGAAGTCGCGAGAGACTCGAAAGTTCCACTCCAGTTCGGTATGGCGTTCGATGGCCAGAATGGAGTAGGCCTTGGGCAACAGGCGGTTCTCAACCACTTCCTGCTGCTGTTCTGCTGTTGCGGTATGTTGGCACTGGCACATATCAGTTCGCCTCCTGCACGTTGTCGGCCGCGATGGTCTGTGCGACCACATCGGTCATCTTGTTGATGATGTTGCTAAAAGAGATGTAGTGAGGGCAGCGGTCATCGCAGCGGCCGCAGCCGACGCACATGTGCTCCTCTCCCTGACGGGCCTTGTAGTCGTTGACCTTGTGCAGGGCGCGATAACGCAAGCGCTCGCCGTGCTTGGCGCGAAAACCGTGGCCACCGGCCATGTCGCTGAAGCCATCCACCATACAACTGGCCCACTGGCGACGGCGTTCACCTTGCTGCGGGTTCTCCGCATAGGTGAGGTCATGCACGCTATAGCAACTGCAGGTCGGGCAGGAAGTGGTACAGCGGCCACAGCCGATGCAGCGGCTGTCGTACTCGGCCCAGACCGGATGACCGGTGAGGATCTGACGGATCCGCTGGGGGTCGTCACAGACGCTGTCCGGGGTGCGCACCTTGACCGGGTTGCTCTGGACAAATTCCGGGGTGAAGTCATCGGATTCACCGAGTTCGGCAAAGTAGCCGAGCAGATCGGGATCCTTGACCTCGATGCGGGCCCCCTCATCGCTCAGACGAATGGCGGCGGCGTAGTCTTGGGTCTCATTGCTGCCCATGGAGACGCAGAAGCAGCTTTCGAAGCTTTCGCGGCACTCCAGCAGCACCAGCTTCAGTTTGCTGCGCAACCTCGCGTAGTAAACATCCTGATTCTGGCCGTTCTTGAGGTAAACCTGATCCAGGCGGCGCAGGGCGTGGATATCGCAGCTGCGCAAGAACAACAGGGTGGGCTTGGCCTCCACCTTGGATTCGCGCAGCTCCAGATTGTCGAAATGGAACAGAGTCTGGGTGATCGGGAGCACCACCTCTTTCGGGGAGAAGTGGGATTTTTCCTGCCACACCAGATCGGCCGGATGGCGGATACTGTGATAGGTGACGTTGTCAGTGTCGGAGAAGCGACCGCCCCGATATTCGGCCGCTGGCGCCATGATCTTGTAGTCAGGCAGCAGCCGTTCAAACAACTGCTCTAGTGCGGGATGGGAGAGAAGAAACGACATAAATAAACACCTTGTATGAGGGTGAGATGCCCTGACATATGGATGAGGGGCGGGCTGGTTAGGGTGTTTAACACCTGGGCTGGCCGCGCTTGCCCCGCCATGGTTTGTTTCTATGACTCATGTTGCTCAACTGACCCGATTGTTGTTATAGGCGGCACTGGTGTACCGCGTAGGCCGGGTCTCACCTGTAATCAATTGAGCAGGGAGGCCTGATAGCCTGCACATTTGCCCATCATATATCCCATCTCCAGTTTGTTGATATCGCGGGTAAAACGGGAAACAGGGAAGTAGTCGGCCGGGGCGATCACCTCGATCTGGCAGTCATCCGGCGGATTGGCGATAAAATCGAGGGCTTCGTTATAGCTGCGATCCCGCTGCTCCAGCGCATGGGCCAGCGCTGGGCGGGTCTTGAGCAGGGTGCGAAGCATCCAGGAGAACGGCATCGGCTTGAGGCGATAGCCGAGCGGCTCGGAGAGGATCACCGTCATGTGACGGGCGCCGCGGCGGTAGGCCTCAAGCACCGGAATGGAGTCGGCCACCCCACCATCTGTCATCGGTACCCCATGCACCTCGGGATACTCACGATAGGCGAGGGGAATCGCACAACTGGCGGGCAACACTTCGTTCATGTTCTCCGGCTTGACCCGGATATACTCCGCCTTGCCGGTCAGGGTATTGGTCACGACCGCGTAGAAGGGGATGCCGGTCTCGCGATAGGTATGGATATCGAGCGGGTATTTGCGACAGCTGGTATTCCACAGCCACTCAATATCCACCAGATTGCCCCCCTTGGCAAAGCGCAGGGGGTCCATGAACTCTTGGCTACAAGCCAGTTCGGTCAGGATGTCGTGACTGCGGCCATGCTGGCTGGCAAGGTAGGCCAGCAGATTGGTGGCACCTGCCGAGACGCCGATGGCAAAGTCAAAGGGGCGATAGTCATGTTCAATAAACGCATCCAGCACGCCGCTGGCAAAGATACCGCGCATGGCACCGCCTTCTACGACCAATGCACTGGGGCATGCGTTTTTGTTCATGACAGACACCTCATTGATACGTAGGAGAAGAAACGTTCAGCCGGTCAGGCCGAATATTCTGACTGCCAACCGGGTTGGCCATCGCAATGAGGTCATTCTAGGAAGGGGATAGTGTTTAGAATATCTGCTAATAATGAACCAAGTGTTTTGTATTTCTAAACGATAGTGACAAACCTGTTGTGATCAAAGGGGTTGTGTAGGAGTCTCAACGACTCTGTGATGGCTGGATATTGGCAAGGATGAGTGTGTCATGACGTTATTGGTTCCCCCGCTGATCCAACGTGGCGATACCATCGCTTTTTTCTCCCCCTCCAGTGCAGCGACTGCCTGGGCCCCCAACCGCTTTGTCCGTGCAAAAGCTTTTCTCGAAGGGCAAGGCTTCCGGCTCAAGGCGGGCCGCCTCACCGGCCTGCAGGATCACTGGCGCTCCGGCTCCATCGCCGCGCGGGCCGAGGAGCTCAACGCCCTTATTCGCGACCCCGAAGTGCGCTGCATCATGTCGGTGATTGGCGGCAGCAACTCCAACTCCCTGCTGCCCTATCTCGATTTTGAGGCGCTCAAGCGCGATCCCAAGATCATCATCGGTTACTCCGACGTGACGGCCCTGCTGCTCGGTATTTATGCCCAAACCGGCCTGGTCACTTTTTATGGCCCGGCGCTGGTGGCTTCTTTCGGCGAGTTGCCGCCGCTGGTGGACGAAACGCTGGCCAGTTTTTTACAGATTGCATTGGCCGATGAAGCTGGCGTCCCCTGCACGCTGCCTACGCCAGTGCAGTGGAGCGATGAACGGCTGGATTGGGAGAACCAGACCCGGGCCAAGCAGTGCCAGCCCAATCGGCTGATCTCGGTGGGCTCAGGCCGGGTTGAGGGGAGGCTGATGGGCGGCAACCTCAACACCATGGCGGGGATCTGGGGCTCCCCCTATATGCCGCCCATCGAGCACGGCGACATTCTGCTGCTGGAGGACAGCCTGAAATCTGCCGAGACGCTGGAGCGCGCCTTCGCCCATCTCAAGCTGTGCGGGATATTTGATCGGATCGGCGGCCTTATCCTCGGCAAGCACGAACTGTTCAACGAGCAGGGCAGTGGCAAGCGCCCCCTCGATATCCTGCTGGAGGTGGTGGGGGAGCCGAACTTCCCCATTCTGGCGGAGTTTGATTGCGCCCATACCCACCCCATGTTGACGTTGCCACTGGGTATCGAGGTGGAGCTGGATCTCGACAGACAGAGACTCACGCTGCTTGAGCCCTGGTGGCGCAGCGCTTGACGGTGTGCAGGAAACAGACAAGGCCGCTGATGCGGCTTTCAGATTGCTGACAAAGCCAAAATCGTCATCGTAACGCATGAATTTTGTTTGATGAGAAAACCCTATTTGTCTGAGCTAGGGGGGCTCAATAGTCTGAGGGAGGCGTCAGCCTCCCTCTGTGTTATCCAGTGACCGGTTGGATCACTTGGTTTTCGGCGCGACTTTGACGGCTGGGGTCTTGGCGTGGGTGGTTTTATGGTGTTTTTTCACCACCTTGGTCTGGGTCGCTTGCGGTGTGGCGGTCTTGGTCGGGGTGGCCGCCATGGTGAAACCGGAGGTGAGAGCGAAGACGGCAGCCAGGGTCAGGGGAATGATCTTTTTCATGTTCAATTTCCTTATTCGGGTTGATGTTATGGAGCGTTCTCCATGACCGTCATCCTATGACGGTTGCGGCGGCCCTTCAGTGAGCGGTTGGTGACGGTTTGTATCCAAATGTACAGGCAGGGTGAGGCAGAAGCGGGCGCCGTGGTCACTGACCAGCAGCGCCACATCGCCCCCGTGATGACGGGCAATGCTGCGCACGATGGCCAGTCCCAACCCGGTGCCGCCGGTGCGACGATCCCGGCTCTGATCGAGGCGCACGAACGGCTCGAAGATCTGGGGCGCCAGCGCCGGATCGATCCCCGGCCCATCGTCACTCACCTCCAGCAGATAGTTCTCCTGCAGCCGCGAGATGGAGAGGGTAACCTCGCTCTCGGCGTAGCGCAGGGCATTGCCGATCAGGTTCTCCACCGCGCGCGTCAGCAGACGCTGATCGCCACACCAGGGCATGTGGCGTGGCGGCAGCTCGAGGGTGAGCCTCTTCTCGGGTGCCAGCGCCTGCCAGTCGCCAAGATGCGCTTGTGCCCAGTGGCTGAGCTCCAGCTCGTCCCGCTGCAACGGCAGCTCCGGCCTGTCCAGCCTGGCGTAGGTAAGCATCTCTTCGATCAGGGCGTCCAGCGCTCCCAAGTCTCGTTCCAGCGCCTGCTGCTCTTGCTCGGCAGGGGCCGGCTCCAGCATGGCAAGCCGATAGCGCAACCGGACCAGCGGGGTACGTAACTCGTGGGCGATGGCATCGGTCAGTTGCTTGCGGCTGGCAATCATGGCCTGCAATTGGGTCGCCATTTGATCGAAGGTGCGTCCCACCCGGGCCAGGCTGCTGCCCGGTGCCAGATTGGTTCGGCAGGAGAGATCCCCATCGCCTACGCGACGTGCGGTCTGCTCCAACTGCTGCAAACCGCGCCAGTGGGGGCGCAGCCAAAGCAGGATGGGCAGGCCGAGAGAGAGGCCGATCACCAGCAGCAGTCCCACATCGACCCAGTGCAGCTCGTGCAAGTAGGAGAGGTAGGGGACAGGGCCGACAATCAGCACCCGGTCGGTATCGGGGATACGCTGCAGGAAGGTGTCATCCTCCTCGACGATGACAATGTTGCCGGCGGCCAGAAAGGCCTGATCCTCGCTGGCCAGGGGCTGATGCACCAGCTCGCCGATCTTGAGAGGGAGGGTAAACTGACTGCTCTGCTCGGCCAGCCGATCGGGCCAGTGCTCGGTCGGAGTTCTTGCCAACTCACCGGTCAACAGGCCAAGAGAGCCCTGCATCATCCGCTCGAGATAGCGATCACTCGCCCGTTCGGCGGTCACCTGATAGACCATGCCAACCAGCATGATGGCCAGGGTGAAACAGCCGATCAGCAACAGATAGAACTGGATAAAGAGACGGCGCATGGCGGTGCTCCCGAAAGAGGGTTATTCCCAGGCGTGGGGGACAAAGAGGTAGCCTTTCTGGCGCACAGTCTTGATCCGGGTCGGGTTGTCGGGGTTATCGCCCAGTTTGCGGCGCAGGCGGGAGATGGCCACATCCATGCTGCGATCCTGACCGTCATACTCTCGGCCGCGCAGGCTGCGGAACAGGGCTTCCCGTCCCAGGATCTGGCCGGCGTGGCTGGCAAGCTCCCACAACAGGTCAAAATCGGCGGTCGAGAGGGCAATGCTCTCGCCATCGAGCCGCACATCTCGCCCCGGCCCGTCGACCAGCAGACGGCCAAATTGCAGCTGCTGGGGAACGCTGCTGGTGATGACGGGTTGGGTTGATGTTTGCTGGTGCTGACGAAACTGCACCCGCAACCGGGCCAGCAGCACTGGCGGTGGCGTCGTTTTGAGGATGTAGTCGTTGGCGCCCAGCTCCAGACTCAGGATCTGGTTCATGTCGCTGTCCAGTGAGGTGAGCATCACGATGGGGCCATCGAAGTGCGGTCGAAGATCCCGACAGATGGACATACCATCCTGTCCCGGCAGCATGATATCGAGCAGTACCAGATCCGGTTGTTCGACCTCGACCCGGGCCAGTGCCATGTCCCCTCTGGGTTCAAGGATCACTTCCATATCGTGACGGCCGAGCCAGTTGCTGATGAGCTGGCCAATCTCGGGATCATCTTCAACAAAAAGAATGCGTTGCATAGAAAAGCTCCAACCGGAAGCAGGAGAAAAGAGGAGCTGTCAGCATATCAATGGCGCTTGGGAAATACAGAAAAAGAACCGGGCAGGTTGATGTGCGGGGGCGTGTAGCTGTATCCATCTATGGGGCGTGGTGAATCGTGGCGGATCAGCAGCACAGCGTTTATCGATAAGGGAAAAAGTGGGGATGGCCTTGCAGAGAAGGCGTTGCGCTGTCGAGCGCAAAACAGAAAACCGGCCAAGGCCGGTTTTTAAGTGGTGCAGACCAGAAGGTCACAACACAGTATCGATTGGCATCGCCTTGCGGCAATTATCGACAGAATAATGGGGTGGCTGATGGGGCTCGAACCCACGACAACCGGAATCACAATCCGGGACTCTACCAACTGAGCTACAGCCACCACTGAAATTTTCATCAACGCTCGCCAATCCGGAAGGAAAGGGGAGAATCAATGGCGCGCCCTGCAGGATTCGAACCTGCGACCCACGGCTTAGAAGGCCGTTGCTCTATCCAACTGAGCTAAGGGCGCTCTGTATCAATCCGTCTTGACGACGAGTCGATGAACATGGTCGGTGATAAAGGATTCGAACCTTTGACCCTCTGGTCCCAAACCAGATGCGCTACCGGACTGCGCTAATCACCGAAAATCTCTGACCAGCATATCGACAACAGTCGTGCTGGGCAACGGGCGGGCATCATAGCCAAGCGTAAGGGCCAGCGTCAACGACTTTTTCCCCCAGTAAATTCAAGTGCCTACTTATTGCCCGCTACAGGTCTGGCGTGCGTCTGCCGCTAACATCCCGGCTAAAAAAATGCGACAATGCGCGGCAGTTGAACACATGGTGAGTGGAGAACGATGTCTGCCAAAATCATAGATGGAAAACAGGTTGCGCAAACGATTCGCAGCCAGGTCGCGGCGCAAGTCCAACAGCGGTTGGCGGCAGGGAAACGGGCTCCTGGGCTGGCAGTCATTCTGGTGGGGGCGGATCCCGCCTCTCAGGTCTATGTCGGCAGTAAACGCCGGGCGTGCGAGGAGGTGGGGTTTCTCTCCCGCTCCTATGACCTGAGTGCCACCGCCAGTCAGGAAGAGCTGCTGGCGCTGATCGACCAGCTGAATGCGGATAGCCACGTAGATGGCATTCTGGTTCAGTTGCCGTTGCCGGATCACTTCGATACCACTCAGGTGCTGGAGCGGATCCAGCCTGACAAGGATGTAGACGGTTTCCACCCGTATAACGTCGGCCGTCTGGCCCAACGTATTCCGGCGCTGCGTCCCTGCACCCCGAAAGGGATCATGACGCTGATCGAGACCACCGGCGTGAAGACGCACGGTCTGCATGCGGTCGTGGTGGGAGCCTCCAACATAGTGGGGCGTCCGATGACCCTCGAATTGCTGCTGGCGGGCTGCACAACTACGACCTGTCACCGCTTTACCCGGGATCTGGAAGAGCAGGTACGCCGTGCCGATCTGCTGGTTGTCGCAGTCGGCAAGCCCAACTTCATTCCGGGCGAGTGGATCAAACCGGGGGCACTGGTGATCGATGTGGGCATCAACCGCCTGGCTGATGGCTCGCTGGTCGGGGATGTGGAGTTTGAGACTGCGCGCAGCCATGCCTCCTTCATTACCCCGGTACCCGGTGGCGTGGGCCCGATGACGGTCGCCAGCCTGATGGAAAATACCCTGATCGCCTGCAGTGAATATCACGATTGATCATGGCTGGTGATCACCCTGTGAGCCCGTGAGGAGACAGGACGCGACAGAAATCTGACAATAAAAAACCGGTTGCTCGAAGAGGAACCGGTTTTTTATTTATCCAACGGGCGTTATTTACATATTTTGTGCTTCGTTTGGCACAATCACAGAAGCGTGATTTCCTTTCGGCCCCTGTTGCAGTTCAAAATTGACGGCCTGACCCGCTTTCAGGGTCTTGTAGCCCTCCATTTGAATGGTGGAGTAGTGAGCGAAGATATCCTCACCGCCTCCTTCCGGACAGATAAACCCAAATCCTTTTGCGTTGTTAAACCACTTAACTGTGCCGGTTGCCATACTTCTACATCCTTTTATTGATTACCCAGAAGTCGTTGAGTAACCTGCGCCAGCCCATTATAACTAGGGACATGAGCCCATAGCAGACGGGCACAGATTAGCAAGTAACCAATCTAGTCCAACTTTTGAGCGAGTCAAGGAGTTGTTAACAACTGATGTGATCTGGTTAACAAGTCTATTGACAAGCTTGTGTGAGACGGTAGTAATCTAGAGGTACCAAAGCGCGATTATGAGCAAGCAGAAAGAACTCTTTGCTAATGAAGAGATTGCAGAAGCAGAGAAAACCAAGCTGCAGCCGCCACCCATGTATAAAGTTGTGCTGAACAACGATGACTACACGCCGATGGAGTTCGTGGTGGAGGTGCTGCAAAAGTTCTTTGGTATGGATTTGGACAAGGCGACTCAGGTTATGTTGAGTGTGCATTATAGTGGTAAAGGGGTTTGTGGCATGTTTACTGCTGAGATCGCTGAAACCAAGGTTGTCCAGGTCAACACCTATGCACGTAACAACGAACATCCACTGCTCTGTACTATGGAAAAGGCATGAAGCTGATGACTTGATGGCGAGTGTGACACCACATTGTAGCTGTACTAGGGGAGGTGCCTATGTTGAATAAAGATCTGGAAAAGACGCTGAACGAGGCGTTCAAACTGGCCCGTGACGAGCGCCACGAATTCATGACTGTCGAGCACCTGTTGTTAGCCCTTCTGGATAACAGTTCAGCCCATGAGGCGCTGAGCTCCTGTGGTGCCGATGTCGAGCAGATGCGCAAGGAGATCCGCGCATTCATCACTCAAACTACCCCGCTCATTGCGCGCGATGATGAAGATCGGGAAACCCAGCCGACGCTGGGCTTCCAGCGCGTGTTGCAGCGTGCTGTCTTCCATGTGCAATCCTCCGGCAATACCGAAGTCAGCGGCGCCAATGTGCTGGTTGCTATTTTCAGTGAGCAGGAGTCACAAGCTGCCTATTTCCTGAAAAAAGCCGAGATCAGCCGCCTCGATGTGGTGAACTTCCTCTCCCACGGGGTGCGCAAGGACAGCAAACCGGATGTCAGCAATAACAATCCGGAATCTGACGATGATGCCTCTGCCGCCCAGATCGAGAGCTTTGCCACCAACCTGAACCAGCTGGTGCTGGAAGGGCGAATCGATCCGCTGATCGGTCGTGACCAGGAGCTCAATCGGACCATCCAGGTGCTCTGCCGTCGCCGCAAGAACAATCCACTACTGGTGGGTGAAGCGGGTGTGGGCAAGACCGCCATTGCCGAAGGGTTGGCTTACCGTATCGTCAAGGGCGATGTACCCGAGGTGATTGCCGGTAGCACTATCTATTCGCTGGATATGGGGTCTCTGCTGGCGGGCACCAAATACCGCGGTGATTTCGAGAAGCGCCTCAAGGTACTGCTCAAGCAGATTGAGCGTCAGGAAGGGGCCATCCTCTTTATCGACGAGATCCATACCATCATCGGTGCCGGCGCGGCATCCGGTGGGCAGCTGGATGCGGCCAATCTGATCAAACCACTGCTCTCCAACGGTTTGCTCCGCTGTGTGGGATCCACCACCTATCAGGAGTACGCCCAGATCTTCGAGAAAGACCGGGCACTGGCGCGTCGCTTCCAGAAGATCGATATCGTCGAGCCGACTATCGATGACACAACGCGTATTCTGATGGGACTCAAGAGCCGCTACGAGGCTCACCACGGCGTGCGCTACACCGCCAAGGCGATCCGTGCCGCAGCTGAATTGTCCGCCAAGTACATCAATGATCGTCACTTGCCCGACAAGGCGATCGACGTGATCGACGAGGCGGGTGCCGGTCAACGGTTACTGCCGGCGAGCAAGCGCAAGAAAGTAATTAATGTGCAGGAGATTGAGTCCATTGTGGCCAAGATTGCCCGCATTCCGGAGAAATCAGTCTCCTCCTCGGATAAAGAGGTGCTGAAGAATCTGGAGCGCAATCTCAAGATGGTGGTCTTTGGTCAGGACAAGGCTATTGAAGTGCTGGCTGATGCGATCCGCCTGTCACGATCAGGCCTTGGCAACGAGCGTCGCCCGGTAGGTTGTTTCCTGTTTGCCGGTCCTACCGGTGTCGGTAAAACAGAGGTGACCCAGCAACTTGCCAAGGCGCTGGGTGTCGAGATGCTGCGCTTTGATATGTCCGAGTACATGGAACGCCATACCGTTTCCCGCCTGATTGGCGCGCCGCCCGGCTATGTTGGTTTTGAACAGGGGGGGTTGCTGACCGATGCGGTGATCAAGCATCCCCACTCGGTGGTGCTGCTCGACGAAATTGAGAAGGCTCACCCGGACGTCTTCAACCTGCTGTTGCAGGTGATGGACAACGGTACCCTGACCGATAACAACGGGCGCAAGGCAGATTTCCGTAACGTCATTCTGGTGATGACCACTAACGCCGGTGTGCAGGAGACCCAGCGCAAGTCGATTGGTTTCCAGCAACAGGATTTAAGCCACGACGCCATGGCGGTGATCAACAAGACCTTCAGTCCGGAGTTTCGCAACCGGCTTGATCACACCATCTGGTTCAACCATCTCGATATGACGGTAATCCATCAGGTGGTCGACAAATTTATTGTCGAGTTGCAGGTTCAACTGGATGCGAAGGGAGTCTCTCTCGAGGTGTCCGAGCGTGCCCGCCACTGGTTGGCAGAGAAGGGGTATGACAGAGCCATGGGTGCCAGACCGATGGGTCGGGTTATCCAGGAGCACCTCAAGAAACCCCTGGCCAACGAGATCCTGTTCGGTTCACTGGTTGACGGGGGGATTGTGAAGGTTGAGTTGGTAAATGACAGCCTCAGCTTTGATTTTCAGGTCAATGTTGAAGCTGTTTCCCACTAAGCATCAGTGATCAGAAAACGACAAAAAACCCCAACCGGAAGGTTGGGGTTTTTTGCTGAATTCCTGGCTTAGCGAGAGCGGAAAACAATACGTCCCTTGGAGAGATCGTAGGGAGTCAGTGCTACCGTTACTTTGTCTCCAGTCAGGATACGAATGTAGTTTTTGCGCATCTTGCCGGAAATATGAGCGATAACCACGTGACCATTCTCCAGTTCCACACGGAACATGGTATTGGGCAGGGTTTCGAGAATAGTGCCCTGCATCTCAATACTGTCTTCTTTAGCCATTGAATCCTCTTGATAAGCCACAACAAAAAACCGCTGGATCATGCCGGATTTAAGGCTATGTGTAAAGTTTACTCGGACTTGGTGCCGATATTTTTCCATTCGCCCTGAATTAACAGCTCGTGAGGGCGATAATTGCGCTTGTAATTCATCTTGCGACACGCCTCCACCAGATAGCCAAGATAGAGCCAGCTTCGCCCGGTGCGTTTGGCTAGGTCAAGCTGGCTCAATATGGCAAAGGTGCCGAGCGAGCGGTCGGCATAATCAGGGTCGAAAAAGGTATACATGGCGCTCAGGGTATGGGGCAGCAGATCTGTGATGGCCACGCCGATCAGGCGACCCTCCTTGCGCATCTCCATATAGAGAGGGGGCATCCAGTCACAGTGAAGAAAACCGCGGTACTGTTTTCGGTTGGGCGGATACATACTGCCATCCTGATGACGTTCGCGGATATAGCGTTCGTAGAGCAGGTAATACTCGGGCTTGTCATCGTAGCTCAGGACGATGTCGATATCCTTGTTGAGCTGGCGGATGCGTTTTTGCCCTCGGCTCGGGCGAAAGTGCTCGCTGTGAATACGCAGTGATTGGCAGGCGTGACACACTGAACAGTGAGGGCGATAGATATCGTTGCCACTACGGCGAAAACCGGCTGTCAACAATCGCTCGTAACCGTGGGCGTTGAGCAGGTTGTGATCCATCAGCACCAGCAACTGCTCCTGCTCATGATCCAGATAACTGCAGGGATGCTTGGGGGTGAGCCCAACCTTGAGGATCACTTCTTCGGTCATAAACGGATCTCTCCCTTTTGCCAGCATGAACCCAACAGGGGTTGGCGACTCAGTTGCCCCAGTTCAGTCAGAAAGTGCGTTCGTGGCCACTCTTCGATACCCAGGGTCGCCAGAAACGGGTTCTGCATCTGGCAATCGACGAGTGCTCCACCATGGTGTGAAAAGTGGCGACAGAGTGCCACCATGGCCAGCTTGGCGCCGTTATCAATCCGGCTGAACATGGATTCACCGCAAAACACTCGACCGATAGAGAGGCCATACAGCCCCGCTTGTAGCTCTCCCTTCTGCCAGATCTCGATAGAGTGGGCATGACCCAGCCGGTGCAACTGCTGGTAGGCCTCGATCATGGGTTGGCTGATCCAGGTGCCATCGGCGGTGCGACGAGGGGCGGCGCAGGCGGTGATGACTTCATTAAAGGCGCGATTGACGGAAATATCGAATGGGGTACGGCGGATAATCTTCTGCAAGGTGCGCCCCACATGGAGTTGGTCTGGGCGGATCACCCCGCGGGGATCCGGTGACCACCACAGAGTCGGCTGGTGGGGTTCATTCCACGGGAAGATCCCCTTGTGGTAAGCTGCCAGCAATCTGGCAGGGGAGAGATCCCCGCCGATCGCCAGCAAGCCGTTGGGCTCTTCCAGCGCATGACTGGGGTCGGGAAACCAGCAAAGCTCATCATCCAGTTGGGTAAGATAGCGAGACATAAGGCAACGAGGTTCATAGATGAAGGCCATTATCTTGATAGTATCCAGCTTGCTCTGCTTTGTCACGGCGCCCGCCGGGGCAGAAGTTTACCAGCGCAATACCGCGCGGCCGGTCAATCAGGTGGTGTTTGGCCAGGTCGAAACGGTGCGCAATATTACCCAACGTCAGATCCTGGAGTCCGAGCACGCTGGCTGGAAGACGCTGGGTGGTGCCGTGCTGGGCGGCCTGCTGGGCAACCAGTTTGGTGGCGGTCATGGCCGTGAAATCGCCACCGCCGTCGGGGCGATTGCCGGGGCCGCTGCGGCGCAGCAGTATCAGTCAGGCGACACGGTAGTGGAGAACAAGCTGGTCGAGTTGCTTATTCGCAACGAGCAGAACGGGCTGGTCAATGTGATCCAGGATTATGATCCTGCCATGGTCTTCAGTAGCGGCGATAAAGTACGCATTCTCTATTTTGATGATGGGGTGCGGGTCGACAAGACGTTTTAAGCCGGTTGATATCAAAAGGTGTCGAGAGGGGAGATAACCCGCAGACTCTCCGGTTGGCAGAAAGTCTTGCGGGCGGTAATACACGGGACTGCGCAGGAAACTAGATGGCGCTCTCTTGCGAGACTATCTTGTCACGGCCGGTGTTCTTGGCCTGATACAGGAGCCGATCCGCTTCGCTCAGCGCCTCGTCCATGGATACCCGCCCGACACTGACCACACCATAGCTGGCGCGAACAAAGAGCGGAACATCCGGTGACAGGGGGTGCTGGCGCAGCTGCTGGCGCAACCCTTCCAGCCGTTTGAGCAGCACGGGGACGGTGCAGTGGGGCACCATCAGGGCAAACTCCTCGCCGCCAAAGCGGGCGATCATGGCATCGGGGAAGAACTGGGTCAGTTGGCGGGTCAGATGGCAGAGCAGCTGATCGCCAATGGCATGGCCCCAGTGATCGTTGACCTGCTTGAAGTGATCCACATCGAGCACGCAGAGTGAAAGTGTACTCTGCAGCCGCTGATGTTCCTCAAACCATTTCTGCCCTTCGTTGAACCAGTAGCGACGGTTGTAAAGACCGGTCAGGTAGTCGCGATTGGCCGACTCCTGAATGCTGTTGAACTGCTCGAGCGCCTCCAGATTGTGGCTGACCCGGCACTGCAACTCTTCCGGTTCAAACGGTTGGTTGAGAAAGTCGTTGGCCCCCTGTTTCAGGTAGCGAGCGGAGAGACCGCGCTTGTCCGAGACCGAGATCCCGATAATTGCCAGCTGCTGTTTGCTGTAACGCTCTCTCAGCATGCGCACCAGACTGATGCCATCGATCTCCGGCATATAGTAGTCGACCAGTGCCAGCCGGATGCCGGGATATTGCTCCAGCATCGCCATCGCTTCGCGCGCGTGACTCGCCTCGTGCACCTGCAGCAGTTGCTTGCGCAACTGGGCCATGGTGCGGTGGCGGGAGGTGCGCGAATCATCGACGACCAGCACTTCGATAGACTGGTTGAGATAAAGGCGGTGCACCAGGCTGACCGCATATTGCAGCGAGTGGCGCGAATCCTTCATCACATAGTCCAGTACGCCGGTTTCCAGCCAGGTAGCACGTTTATCCTCGCTGATATCGGCGGTGAGGATCACCACTGGCAAGCCGCGCTCCAGCAACACGCTGACCGCCTCCCCGCGAGGTGCGTCCGGCAAGGTCAGATCTACCAGCGCGACCACATACTCCTCTCCCCGACAGTGACGGGCGCCTTCGAGGGTATCAAAGGCATCGATCTCGAGGCCAGTCTGCTGGGCAATGGCCTGGGTCAGCATACGGCGGATGGTCAGGCTATCTTCGACAATTAATATCTTCTGTTTCATTAGACTCCTTCAAATAAAAAAGGCATACCGATTGGTATGCCTTATATCACATATGCGCTTATTTATTGCGCATCGAGATAGCGCTCTGCATCGAGGGCAGCCATGCAGCCGGTACCGGCAGAGGTGATTGCCTGACGGTAGTTGTGGTCAGCCACATCGCCGGCAGCAAAGACACCTTCAATGCTGGTCTGGGTGGCAAAACCGTCGAGGCCGCCACGTACTTTCAGATAGCCGTTTTGCATCTCCAGCTGGCCATCGAAGATCTGGGTGTTGGGCTGGTGGCCGATGGCGATGAAGACGCCCATCAGCGGCAGCTCGCTGGTGCTGTTGTCCTGGGTGTTGCGCAGGCGCACACCGGTAACCCCCATCTGATCGCCCAGCACTTCGTCCAGGGTCTGGTGAGTGTGCAGTACGATATTGCCGCTCTCGACCTTATCGTGCAGACGCTTGATCAGGATCTTCTCGGCGCGGAACTCATCGCGACGATGAATGAGGTGCACCTTCTTGGCGATGTTGGCCAGATAGAGCGCCTCTTCCACGGCAGTGTTGCCGCCACCGATCACCGCCACTTCCTGATTGCGGTAGAAGAAACCGTCGCAGGTGGCACAGGCGGAGACACCGCGACCCTTGAAGGCCTCTTCAGAAGGCAGGCCCAGATATTTGGCGGAGGCGCCGGTCGCGATGATCAGGGCATCGCAGGTGTATTCGCCATTGTCGCCCTTGAGGCGGAACGGGCGCTGGGTCAGTTCGACGCTGTTGATGTGATCAAACAGGATACGGGTGTCGAACTTCTCTGCATGGGCTTTCATGCGCTCCATCAGCGCCGGGCCGGTCAGGCCTTCCGGATCGCCGGGCCAGTTCTCCACCTCGGTGGTGGTGGTCAGCTGCCCCCCTTGTTGCATGCCGGTGATGAGCAGGGGATTGAGGTTGGCGCGGGCGGCGTAGACGGCCGCGGTGTAACCGGCCGGGCCTGACCCTAAGATCAGCAATTTGCTGTGAGTGACTTGGCTCATGATGTAATTTCCGGGATGTGATGAGTTTGCGCGATTGTAGGTAATTCGTGATCCGGGGTCAAAGGCTCGCGAGTCGATTGCACTAATCGTGTGCGCAAGGGGTGACAGCGCAAAATAAAAGGATAAAAAAACCGCCCATCGCGGGCGGATTTTCACTTATTCGTTGACTGGCTCACGTCAGCACAGATCAGTTCAACAGGGTCAGGGGATCCGTGTAGGCAAGGCCATGAGCCACGGCAACTTCCTTGCAAGTGAGCTTGCCCTCCATCACGTTGAGGCCATGACGCAGGTGCACGTCTGACGACAGGGCATCGCGGTAACCTTGCTGAGCCAGCTTGATGATAAAGGGGAGGGTGGCGTTGTTGAGTGCCACGGTCGAGGTACGGGCTACCGCGCCCGGCATGTTGGCGACGCAGTAGTGCACCACATCATCGACGATGAAGGTGGGATCTTCGTGGGTGGTGGGATGAGAGGTCGCCACGCAGCCACCTTGATCGATCGCCACGTCGACGATGGCGGCCCCCGGCTTCATGCGCGCAATGTGGTCACGGCTGACAAGTTTTGGCGCTGTAGCGCCCGGCACCAGCACGCCGCCGATGACCAGATCCGCGGCCAGAATATGGCGCTCAAGGGTCTCGCTGTTGGAGTAGACCACTTTGGCCGCCCCCTGAAACTCGTTGTCGAGACGGCGTAGGGTGTCGACATTGTTGTCGAGGATAGTCACGTCGGCGCGCATGCCGATGGCCATGCGGGCTGCGTTGGAGCCGACCACGCCGCCACCGATGATCACCACCTTGGCCGGTTCGACACCGGGTACCCCGCCGAGCAGCATACCGCTACCGCCGCGTGATTTCTCCAGCGCCTGGGCACCGGCCTGGATGGACATACGACCAGCCACTTCCGACATGGGGGCCAGCAGCGGCAGGCCGCCTCGGCCGTCGGTCACGGTCTCATAGGCGATACAGATGGCACCGCTTTTCAGCAGGGCTTCGGTCTGCGGCAGATCGGGAGCCAGATGCAGATAGGTAAAAAGGGTCTGGCCGGGACGCAACATGGCGCATTCGATGGGCTGCGGTTCTTTGACCTTGACGATCATCTCCGACTTGGCGAAAACCTCGGCGGCAGAGGCCAAAATTTCGGCACCAGCAGCCGTATAATCTGCATCGCTGAAGCCAATGCCGTTTCCTGCACCGCTTTGGACGAAAACAGTATGGTTTCGTGCTGTCAGTTCACGTACACTGGCCGGAACCATGCCTACGCGGTATTCATGGTTTTTTATCTCTTTAGGTACACCGATAATCATGCTATCCCTCGTCTATCGATTGGTGTTTTGTGTTGCTAAAATGTTATCTAACATTTGCGCCTAGTATATTCAGGTATTGACAGGATTTGTGACCATAATTATAAAATGACTGGTGATTCTTACCAAAAAATAGCCAAAGGATGGAATAAAATGATGGAAGCTAAGAGTCGGCTAAAGGATTTGGACAGGATTGACCGCAACATTCTCAATGAACTGCAAAAGGATGGCAGGATCTCGAATGTTGAGTTGTCCAAACGAGTTGGCCTGAGTCCTACACCGTGTCTGGAACGGGTTCGTCGCCTCGAGCGACAAGGCTATATCGAAGGGTATGCCGCGATTCTAAACCCTCATTATCTGGATGCGTCTCTGCTGGTCTTTGTGGAAATTACCCTCAACCGCGGTGCCCCCGATGTATTTGAGCAGTTCAACAAGGCTGTTCAGGTGCTCGAAGAGATCCAGGAGTGCCATCTGGTCTCGGGTGATTTCGATTACCTGCTCAAGACCCGGGTAAGCGACATGTCGGCTTATCGCCGTCTGCTGGGGGAGACCCTGCTGCGCTTGCCGGGGGTCAATGACACCCGCACCTACGTGGTGATGGAGGAGGTCAAGCAGAGCAGCCGTCTGGTGATCAGCACCCGATAAAGCAGATTATGCCGTGGTATCTTTTCCATATGAGACACTGCGACAGTCAGAAACGAGCGGCCGGTCCGCTCGTTTCTTCTTGTAAAGATGATTGCAAATATGGCCCCGTCCCATCAGGCACAGGCTGACAATCGATGGGCTTTTCGGGGATACTAGGCCCCCTTATTTCCTGCATTACATGTTTTCAGAAAGGAGCCGGAGTTTGGCCGATAAAAAGCTGTTTACTCCTTTATCAGGTACACAACGGATCTTCGAAGCCGTCTTGATCGCCATCACCCTGATGGCCGCTTATCTTCTGCTTGCCCTGTTGTCCTATCATCCCGCCGATCCCGGTTGGTCCCAGACCTCGTGGGAAGGGGAGGTCAAGAACCTCGCCGGCAGCGCAGGCGCCTGGCTTGCCGATATCACCATGTTTACCTTTGGTGCCTTCTCCTATCTGGTTCCGCCGCTGGTGGTGCTGTTGGGCTGGAGCCTCTTCTGGCGGCCAAGCCGCCTGCTCGATGTGGATTACCTCACCCTCGGGGTGCGGATCATCGGCTTTATCCTGACCGTGCTTGGCATGTCGGCCATCGCCAGCATGAACTTCAACGATCTGCAGAACTTCTCCGCCGGTGGTCTGGTGGGGGATGTTATCGCCTCCGCCGTAGTACCGCTGTTTGGCGGGGTGGGCGCCAACCTGATGCTGCTCTGCTTCGTGGCGACCGGCATTACCCTGTTTACCGGCTGGTCCTGGCTCACCATCGTCGAGCGCATCGGTGCCGCCTGTACCGGCTCCGTCAGTGCCATCTACCACTTCCCGGGCACTCTGGGTCGCTGGTTGACCGGCGGCTGGCGTCAGCCTCGCGTTGAGGGACCGGATCCCCTGCTTGAAGGGGGCGTGGGTGCCATCGAGCTTGATGACGAAGATGAAGACGATCCCCACAGCAACTGGGGTCGCCGCGCCAAGGGCAAAAACCAGAAAGGCTCCAAGGAGGAGTGGTTGCCTGAACTGGACGACGACACCTTCGAGTTTGACCCGCAGTTTGATGATGAGGACGACGAACCCGCGCCAGTGGTCAAAGCCAAACGGCCAGCCCCTGCCAGCACGCGTCGCCAGAGCGCCCTTGCCGTCGCCGATGACGAGGACGATGAAGATCTCGACCTGCCGTGGGCCGAAGGCGAGGATGCCCCAGTTGCTCCTGTCGTCGCCATGCCGACCAAGCCCAAGCGCCGCGTACAGGCCAACCTGCCACCGTTGCCGAGTCTCGAGCTGCTGGATCGTCCGCCTGCCAAGACTCAGATGATGAGCAAGGATGAGCTGGATCGCATGGGCCGTCTGGTGGAGGCCAAGCTCGCCGATTACAACGTGCAGGCCAAGGTGGTCGGTGTCTATCCGGGTCCGGTCATCACCCGTTTTGAACTGGATCTGGCACCCGGCATGAAGGCGAGCAAGATCACCAACCTGTCCCGCGATCTGGCCCGCTCTCTGTCGGCCAGCAGCGTGCGGGTGGTCGAGGTGATCCCGGGCAAGACCTATGTCGGCATTGAGCTGCCCAACCGGGTGCGCCAGACCGTCTACCTGCGCGAGACCCTCGACTGCGATGCGTTCCGCGATAGCCGCAACCCGCTCACCATGGGTCTGGGTCAGGACATCGCCGGCGAGCCGGTAGTCGTGAACCTCGCCAAGATGCCTCACCTGCTGGTGGCTGGTACCACGGGTTCCGGTAAATCGGTGGGGGTGAACACCATGATCATCTCCATGCTCTACAAATCTTCGCCGGACGATCTGCGCTTCATCATGATCGACCCCAAGATGCTGGAATTGTCGGTCTACGAAGGGATCCCGCACCTCCTGACCGAGGTAGTGACCGACATGAAGGATGCCGCCAACGCCCTGCGCTGGTGTGTGGGCGAGATGGAGCGTCGCTACAAGCTGATGTCGGCAGTCGGGGTGCGCAACCTCAAGGGCTACAACGACAAAGTGCTGGCGGCTATCGAGGAGGGGGATCCCCTGCTGGATCCGCTGTGGCGTCCGGGCGACTCCATGGATCAGACGCCGCCGGAGCTGGAGAAGCTGCCCCATATCGTGGTGGTGGTGGACGAGTTTGCCGACATGATGATGATCGTCGGCAAGAAGGTGGAAGAGCTGATTGCCCGTATCGCCCAGAAGGCGCGGGCGGCCGGTATTCACCTTATCCTTGCGACCCAGCGTCCGTCGGTGGATGTCATCACCGGTCTTATCAAGGCCAACATCCCGACCCGTATCTCGTTCCAGGTGTCGAGCAAGATCGACTCGCGTACCATCATCGATCAGGGCGGCGCCGAATCTCTGCTCGGCATGGGCGACATGCTCTACATGCCGGCCGGTACTTCCAACCCGACCCGGGTGCACGGTGCCTTTGTCGATGACCACGAGGTACACAAGGTGGTGGCGGACTGGAAACTGCGCGGCGAACCGAACTACATCGACGAGATCCTTTCCGGCGAATCTGGTGGTGAAGGTGGCAGCGGCGAATATGGCGGTAGTGACGATGAAGAGCTCGACCCCTTGTTTGACGAAGCGGTTGCCTTCGTGGTGGAGTCCCGCCGTGGCTCGACCTCCAGCGTGCAGCGCAAGTTCAAGATTGGTTACAACCGGGCAGCTCGTCTCATCGAGCAGATGGAAAATCAGGGCATTGTTAGCGCCCCGGGTGGCAACGGTCAGCGCGATGTGCTGGCTCCGCCGCCGGTGCGGGACTAAGGCCCACCCTTTTACTGTTATCCTGGCCATGCCCCTCACGGGCGTGGCCTTTTATCGAGATGGTCGTTATGAAAAGCATGATGAAAAAACAGCTGTTGATCGGATCCATGCTGCTGGTTGCCAGCAGCCAGGTGTGGGCCGACGCGGCCAGCGATCTCAAGCAGAAGCTGGCCAGTGTCAGCCTCTTCTCCGCCAAGTTCTCCCAGACTGTCTACGACAGCAAGGGCAAGGAGCTGCAGCGCGCCAGCGGCGATCTGGTGGTACAGCGCCCCAACCATTTCAACTGGCATACCACTGCGCCTGACGAGAGCCTGATCGTGGCCGATGGCAAGGATGTCTGGGTATATGACCCCTTTGTCGAGCAGGTGACCGCCCTTAAATTGAAGGATGCGGTGCTCAACACTCCCTTCGTGCTCATCACCGGCAATGACGACAAGCTGTGGAAGAACTATGACGTGACCCAGCAGGGTGATGTCTACACAGTCACCAGCCGTGATCCGAGCGAACTTATCGCCTCCTTCCGCGTCACCTTCGATCGCGACAACAACATCAGCCGCTTCGATGTGAAAGAGGCGCAGGGGCAGTGGACCGAATTTACCCTCAATAACTTCAACCGCAAGCCGGTGCTCAAGGGCAACGAATTTGTCTTCAAGATCCCGAAGGGGGTCGAGCTGGATGATCAGCGCTGATGAGCAATCTCTCGCTGGATTTCTCGTCGGACTTTCGTCCGCTGGCGGCCCGGATGCGGCCGCAAAACCTCGACCAGTACATAGGTCAGCAGCATATCCTGGGGCCTGACAAGCCCCTGCGCAAAGCGATCCTGGCGGGTCACTGCCACTCGATGATCCTGTGGGGACCACCCGGTACCGGCAAGACCACTTTGGCGGAGCTGATGGCTCACTACTGTCAGGCGGAAGTGGAGCGACTCTCGGCGGTGACCTCCGGCATCAAGGAGATCCGCGCCGCTATCGACAAGGCCAAAGAGAACAGCTGGCGCGGAGTGCGCACCATCCTCTTCGTGGATGAAGTACACCGCTTCAACAAGAGCCAGCAGGATGTGTTTCTGCCCCACATCGAAGATGGCACCATCACCTTCATCGGCGCCACCACCGAGAACCCTTCGTTCGAACTCAACAACGCGCTGCTTTCCCGGGCCCGGGTCTATCTGCTCAAGCGACTGGAGGAGCAGGATATCCTCGCCATGATCGATCAGGCGATGCAGGACCCCCGCGGCCTCAATGATCCGGCCCTTGCCTTTGCTCCCGGCGTCAAGGAGGCACTGGCCAAGGCGGTGGATGGTGACGGGCGCAAGTCCCTCAACTATCTGGAGCTGCTGGCTGACATGGCCGAGCTTGATGGCAGCGGCCACAAGCTTATCGACAGCGCGCTGCTCGCCGCCGTGGCGGGGGAACATGTGGCCCGCTTCGACAAGGGGGGGGATCACTTCTACGACCTCATCTCGGCGGTGCACAAGTCCATTCGCGGCTCGGCGCCGGATGCGGCGCTTTACTGGTATGCCCGTATGGTGAGTGCCGGCTGCGATCCGCTCTATATTGCCCGCCGCTTGCTGGCCATTGCCTCGGAAGATGTGGGCAATGCCGATCCCCGTGCCATGCAGGTGGCGCTATCTGCCTGGGATTGTTTCCACCGCATCGGACCGGCGGAAGGGGAGCGGGCCATCGCCCAGGCGATCGTCTACCTTGCCTGTGCGCCCAAGAGCAATGCGGTCTACACCGCCTGGAAGGCAGCGCTCAATGATGCCAAGAACCTGCCTGACTTCGAGGTGCCGGTGCACCTGCGCAACGCACCGACCCGGCTGATGAGCGATCTGGGCTATGGTGCCGAGTATCGTTACGCCCACGACGAACCGGGTGCTTACGCCGCAGGCGAGGAGTATTTCCCCCCCGAACTTGCCGGCAAGCAGTACTATCAGCCGACCGATCGTGGCCTTGAAAAACAGATCGGCCAGAAGCTCGATTATCTCCACGAGCTCGATCGACAGAGCCCGCAAAAACGGGGCCGATAGCCACCCATTTTGGCCAGCAGAATGAAAATTGGTCAGACACCGGAATAATTGGGGTGTTTGACCCCACAAGTTGGCAAAAACGACCCAAATAGTCCCTGTTCGGGCAGGGGGGCGGTCTGCTACACTGCCCCTCTGACCCCGTTGGTTTCGGCCTGATACCATCTTCTTGATTTCGAAGGCCTGACTCTCAAAACGACGGGGGCGCCAACCGATGTTAACTTCCGGATCTGTTTTCCCGCCCGTCATGATGACTCAGGCCCAGATCCCTTATTAAAAAAGTAGGTAACCCATGCTGGATCCCAAATATCTGCGCAGCGACATCGACGAAGCTGCCGCTCGTCTGGCGACACGTGGCTACGTTCTGGACGTAGCGGCTGTCAATGCTCTGGAAGAGAAGCGCAAGGATCTGCAGTCCCGTACCCAGGAGCTGCAGGCCGAGCGCAACGCCCGCTCCAAGTCCATCGGTGAGGCTGCCCGTCGCGGTGAAGATGTTGCCCCGCTCAAGGCTGAAGTGACCAAGATCAACGACGAGCTGGAGACCAGCAAGGTTGAGCTGGATGCCCTGCTGGCCGAGCTGAAAACCATTGCCGATGCCATCCCCAACCTGCCGAGCGAAACTACCCCGGTTGGTCGTGACGAAAACGACAACGTGGAAGTGCGTCGCTGGGGTACCCCGCGTCACTTCGACTTCCCGGTACGGGATCACATCGATCTGGGTGAAGCGGCCAAGGGCGTTGATTTCAAGAACGGCGTCAAGCTCTCCGGTTCCCGCTTTGTGGTGATGAAGGGGCAGATTGCCCGTCTGCACCGCGCCCTGGCCCAGTTCATGCTGGACCTGCACACCCTGCAGCACGGTTATACCGAGTGCTATGTTCCTTATCTGGTCAACCCGGACAGCCTGTACGGTACCGGCCAACTGCCGAAGTTCTCCCAGGATCTGTTCAATACCGGTATTGACGGCGAAGGGGAAGAAGAGGGCAAGGTGCGCAAGTTCTCCCTGATCCCGACTTCCGAAGTGCCGCTCACCAACATGGCTCGCGACGAAATCTTCGACGAACAGGAGCTGCCGATCAAGATGACCGCTCACAGCCCGTGCTTCCGCTCCGAAGCAGGCTCTTACGGTCGTGATACCCGTGGCCTCATCCGTATGCACCAGTTCGACAAGGTCGAAATGGTACAGCTGGTTCACCCGGAAAAATCCTGGGAAGCGCTGGAAGAGATGGTGGGTCACGCCGAGAAGGTGCTGCAACTGCTGGAACTGCCGTATCGCGTGATGGCCCTCTCGACCGGTGACATGGGCTTCTGCGCGGCCAAGACCTACGATCTGGAAGTGTGGTTGCCGGCCCAGAACACCTACCGCGAGATCTCTTCCGTCTCCAACTGCACCGACTTCCAGGCGCGCCGCATGCAGGCTCGTGTGCGTGTCGATGGCAAGCCGCAGCTCATTCACACCCTGAATGGCTCCGGTCTGGCTGTAGGCCGTACTCTGGTGGCGGTGATCGAGAACTACCAGCAGGCAGATGGCCGTATCGCCATCCCGGCTGCGCTGCAATCCTACATGGGTGGCCTGACCCACATCGGGTAAGCGCTCGTTGCAGACGACAACGCCATGGCCATGCCATGGCGTTGTGCATTCTGGCGCCGGTCAACCGTTTTAGTGCTGAAAAAAAAGCGTTTTTTCGGCGCCGCTTTGAACAGTTAACACATTTTTATCAAGCAATGCGCAATCGTTTTTGTTAGACTGCGCCGCAATTTCGCAGGACATCTTTTTCTATGGTCTGGATTGATTACGCCATCATCGGCATCGTTGGTTTTTCTGCTCTTATCAGCCTGGTGCGCGGCTTCGTCAAGGAAGCCATGTCGCTCGTCACCTGGTTCGTCGCCTTCTTTATCGCCAGCCATTTCTATCCCGATCTCGCCGTCTATTTCACCTCCTTCTCCGACGCGCTGGTACGCAATGGATTGGCCATCGCGGCCCTGTTCGTGGCGACCCTGATCCTCGGCAGCGTGGTCAACTATGTGGTGGGCCTGCTGGTGGACAAGACGGGGCTCTCCGGGACCGATCGGGTGCTGGGGGTCTGCTTCGGTGCAATTCGCGGGGTACTGATCGTCAGTGCCCTGCTTTTTTTCATGGATACCTTCACCAGTCTCTCCCAGAGCGACTGGTGGGGGGCGTCCAAGCTGGTGCCCGAGTTCAAACCGGTCATCCAGTGGTTCTTCGGGTTCATGCTGAACTCATCGAGTTTTCTTAAACAGGTATAGTGACTTCGAGGTAGCAAAGACATGTGTGGTATTGTCGGTATAGTTGGCACCACCCCCGTCAATCAGGCCCTCTACGACGCCTTGACGGTGTTGCAGCACAGGGGACAGGATGCCGCCGGGATTGTGACCATTGACAGTGGAAACTTCCGGCAACGCAAGGCCAATGGCTTGGTGAAGGACGTGTTTGAAGTGCGCCACATGCAGCGTCTGCAAGGGAACATCGGCATCGGACATGTCAGATATCCCACCGCAGGCAGCTCCAGTGCCGCAGAAGCCCAACCTTTTTATGTGAACTCTCCTTACGGCATGGTGCTGGCCCATAACGGCAACCTGACCAATGCCAAGGAGCTCAAGGAGCAGCAGTTTCGCGTCGCGCGTCGTCACATCAACACCACCTCGGATTCCGAAGTGTTGCTGAACGTGCTGGCCCACGAGCTGGATCGCTGCGACAAGATGGCACTGCGCCCCGAAGATATCTTCTCTGCGGTGCGCAAGGTTCATCAGCAGATCCGCGGCGCCTATGCGGTGGTCTCGCTGGTGATTGGCCATGGCCTCATCGGTTTTCGCGACCCCAACGGCATTCGCCCGCTGATCCTCGGTCGTCGCCAGGATGAGCAGGGCCAAGTGGAGTACATGCTCGCCTCCGAGAGCGTGGCACTCGATGCCATCGGGTTTGAGACGGTGCGTGACATCGCGCCGGGTGAGGCCATCTATATCACCGAGCAGGGCCAGCTCTTCTCCGAGCAGTGTGCACAGAACCCGCAGATGAGCTCCTGCATCTTCGAATATGTCTACTTTGCCCGTCCCGACTCGTGCATCGACAAGGTGTCGGTCTACGCCGCCCGCCTCAACATGGGTCGCAAGCTGGGTCAGAAGATTGCCCGTGAGTGGGAAGATCTCGATGTGGACGTGGTCATCCCCATACCCGAGACCTCCTGTGACGTGGCGCTGGAGATCGCCCACACCCTGGATCTGCCATACCGCCAGGGCTTTGTGAAGAACCGCTACATCGGCCGCACCTTCATCATGCCGGGCCAGACCCAGCGCAAGAAGTCGGTTCGCCGCAAGCTCAACGCCATCGGCTCCGAGTTCAAGGGCAAGAAGGTGTTGCTGGTGGATGATTCTATCGTACGTGGTACTACGTCCGAGCAGATTATCCAGATGGCCCGTGAAGCAGGGGCTGCCAAGGTTTACTTTGCCTCGGCTGCGCCGGAAATTCGCTTCCCCAATGTCTATGGCATCGACATGCCCACCGCCAACGAGCTGATCGCCCATGGTCGCGAAGTGGAAGAGGTGTGCAAGCTTATTGGCGCTGATGGCCTCATCTTCCAGGATCTGGAAGATCTGGAAGCGGCGGTGCGGGAGATCAACCCCGAGCTGCGCCACTTCGAGACCTCGGTGTTCAACGGCCACTATGTCACCTCCGATGTAGATCAATCCTACCTTGACCACCTCAATGCCCTGCGCAGCGACGACAGCAAGGCAGTGCGCGAGTGGCAGGAAGGGACCAGCAATCTGGAAATTTTTAACGAAGGCAGTTAAACGTTTTCCTTCTGACTGGTTTGCATAACGCAATGGGAGCCTTGGCTCCCATTGTTGTTTTTGCTGGGAGGTGACGAAAGGGGAGAGATGGCATCTGTTTGAAAAAACAGCGCTTATCTTGCCAGATATGGGCATGCAACGGCTGATCCGCTAGCATAGGGCCACTTTTCTCATACGCCTTTAACGAGAGTTCAGATGGATGATCTGCTAGCCCCCGTGCGCCAGTTCTTGCAGTGTGAAACCCCTGACGAGTGGGTGGAGATGGCGCGGGATCCGGCCCGTTTGCCAACCCTGCTTATCGATCATGCCAACTGTGAAACCAAGGCTGCACTCACTGCGCACAGTCTGGTGCGCCGCTACTGCCTGCCCAAGGGCAAGCGTCATCTGCTGCCCAAACTGGAGTTTTATCGCGAGCTGGACGCTATTCCGGAGAAGGCCGAGATCCTGGGCAAGCGCACCATGGGCGAGTCTGATCGCTCGGTCTTTGCCGAGCTGGAGCGCAATCCGCTGCTGTTTCCCATGGTGCGGCTCATTCAGGAGGAGTTGCACCACTTCGAGCAGGTGCTGGAGATCATGCAGGCCCGCGGCATCGAATATGGTCCGGTCACCGCTTCTCGCTATGCCCGGCAACTGATGCAGCATGTGCGCACCCATGAGCCTGCAACCATTGTCGACAAGATGATCATCGGTGCCTATATCGAGGCGCGCTCCTGCGAGCGTTTTGCCAAGCTGGCGCCCCATCTGGACGAGGAGCTGGGGCGCTTCTACGTCTCCCTGCTGCGCTCCGAGGCGCGCCACTATCAGGATTACCTCGCGCTGGCCGAGCAGTATGCGGGGGAGGACATCAGCGAGCGGGTCGCCTACTTTGGCAAGCTGGAAGCCGAGCTTATCTCCTCGCCAGACCCCCAGTTCCGGTTTCATAGCGGCCTCCCTGTCACATCTGACAGTTGTTGACGCACAGGGGGCCAACTACTATTGCCCTGTTCCTACTACGAGCGACAAGTAGTTACTTTTGAGCGCAATTCCCGGCCTTGAGCCGGGATTTTTTTATCCCCGTCATCAGCTCACTGTCAGCACTCCTGTTGAATTTTCACTCACTTTTCCCGTAACCCCGTCAATTTGTATGGCGTCGTGTCCCCGTTTTTTATGGTGATAAAGTGGCCATTCAGGCGGCGCGAGCTTGTAGAAACGGGCGAAACCGTGTACTTTTTTGCCTTCGCAAGATTTGAATAACCAATCAATAGGAGCGTGTATGCGCATTGTTCTGTTGGGGGCTCCGGGCGCCGGCAAAGGTACCCAGGCTCAGTTCATCATGGAAAAACACGGTATTCCCCAGATCTCCACCGGCGACATGCTGCGTGCGGCGATCAAAGCGGGCACCGAGCTCGGTCTGAAGGCCAAAGCCGTGATGGACGCAGGTCAGCTGGTCTCTGACGACATCATCATCGGTCTGGTCAAGGAGCGCATCGCTCAGCCGGATTGTGCCAAAGGCTTCCTGTTGGACGGTTTCCCGCGCACTATTCCCCAGGCGCAAGCCATGAAGGATGCCGGCGTCAACGTTGATTTCGTGCTGGAGTTCGATGTGCCGGACGAAGAGATCGTCAAGCGCATGAGCGGCCGTCGCGTTCACTCCGGCTCTGGCCGTACCTACCACGTGGTGTTCAACCCGCCGAAAGTGGAAGGTAAAGATGACGTGACTGGTGAAGATCTGGTGATCCGTGCCGACGACGAAGAAACCACAGTACGCAAGCGTCTGGATGTATACCATCAGCAGACTGCTCCACTCATCGGCTTCTATGGCAAAGAGGCGGAAGCGGGCAATACCCGTTACGTCAAGATCGATGGCACCCAGCCGGTTGATCTGGTCAGCAAGCAGCTTGCCACCATTCTGGGCTAAGCGTTACTGCCGGCACAGTCCCCTGGGCCATCAGACAAATGATAAAAAGGGCCCAGCGGGCCCTTTTTTGCATCATGACAGATAGACAGGAAGCCAATGTGACCACGAAAACCGGAATCTTGCTGGTCAATCTGGGTACCCCAGCCGCCCCCACCACCGCCGCCGTCAAAGCGTTTCTCAGCCAGTTTTTGCACGATCCCCGGGTCGTCGATCTGCCACGCTACCTCTGGTGCCCGTTGCTCCACTTCATCATTCTGCCAACCCGCTCGCCCAAGGTGGCCAAGCTCTATCAGCAGGTGTGGACCGAGCAGGGTTCGCCACTGATGGTGATCAGTAAACAGCAGCGGGCTGCGCTGGAGCAGGAGCTCAAGCGTGAAGGGGTCGATGTACCGGTCGAGCTCGCCATGACCTATGGTTCTCCTTCGCTGGAGGAGGGGTGGCAGGCACTCAAGGCCAAGGGGGTCAACCGGGTGATCCTGTTGCCGCTCT
The DNA here is from genome assembly GCA_945957575.1 of uncultured Aeromonas sp. Taxonomy (GTDB): domain Bacteria; phylum Pseudomonadota; class Gammaproteobacteria; order Enterobacterales; family Aeromonadaceae; genus Aeromonas. Next base: position 83,867 of record CAMFLW010000003.1, read on the forward strand.
ATCCGCAATATTCGGTCAGTACCACGGCATCCGTGTTCGATGCCTGGGGCCGGGCGATGAAGCATGAGCGCAACCTGCCCGTGGTGCGGCTCATTCGCGATTACCACGCCCACCCCGAGTACATTCAGGCGCTGGCGATGAGCGTGCGTCGTCACTGGGAGCAGCATGGTAGGGGCGAACATCTGCTGATGTCGTTTCACGGTATCCCCGAGCGCTACGAGCAGGAGGGCGATCCCTACGGTCATCAGTGCCGTCACACCGCGTCCTTGCTGGCCGATGCGCTCGGGCTGGAGGCAGGGCAGTGGACGGCCAGTTTCCAGTCGCGCTTTGGCAAGGAGGAGTGGCTCAAGCCCTATACCGATGAGACGGTGAGTGGCATGCCTGCCCGAGGCATCAAGCGGCTCGATGTGATCTGCCCCGCCTTTGCCGCCGATTGCCTCGAGACGCTGGAGGAGATCCAGGTGCAGAACAAGGAGATCTTCCTGGCAGAAGGTGGCGAGGAGTTTGGCTATATTCCGGCGCTCAATAGCGATCAGGCCCATATCAGGATGATGGTCTCGCTCATTTGCCGCGAATTGGCATGAGTGGCCGGCAGCCAGTCAAACAGGGAGTCGTCTTATGGTGCATATCACGCTGATTTACGCAGGCCTGCTGGGTTTCCTGTTTCTGGGGCTTTCTTACTGGGTGGTGAGACGGCGGATCCAGTTCAAGGTGATGATAGGGCAGGGAGAAGCACCACAGATGCTGGCGGCGATCCGGGCTCACGGCAACTTTGCCGAGTACGTACCGCTGACCCTGTTGCTGATGGCCCTGAGTGAAATGGCCGGAGCCAGCGCACTCTTGCTGCATGCCGGCGGCATCATGCTGCTGGCTGGTCGCGTACTGCATGCCATAGGCATCCAGATCCCGCGAGCACCCAATGTGCCCCGCTTCGTAGGCATCCTGCTGTTCTGGCTATCCCTCGCGCTGTTTTCCGGGTTGACCCTTTTTCACGGTTTGCTCAACGGATGAATCATCCCTCTGAATCGAGAGTCAAAAACCACCCGCTTTCGGGTGGTTTTTTTGTGGTTAAAGGGCAAACGTTTTTCCTCGCAACCCTTGTCTATACTGACTCCATTATTTAAACAGAGCGACTTTTCGGTGCGACAGATTGTGTTAAAATCCCGCCCCTCTTTCCCCCAGAGCACAAGAACATTGCCATGAAATTTCCCGGTCAGCGCAAGTCCAAACACTACTTTCCTGTGGACCGTCGTGATCCCCTCATCTCCCAGAGTGCGGTGCTTTCGGAGCGGGGCAAGGCCTATGTGGTCGGGATTGACCAGACGCTGGTCGACATCGAAGCCCATGTCGATCTGGCGTTTCTCGAGCGTTATGGCCTGAGCCGTGGCCACTCCATGCTCATCTCCGATGAAGTGGCCGAGCAGATCTATGACGAGCTCAAGAGCAACAACATGGTAGTGAGCGAATTTGCCGGCGGCACCATCGGCAACACCATGCACAACTACTCGGTGCTGGCTGATTCCCACTCCATCCTGCTTGGCGTCATGAGCCAGGATATCCGCATCGGCAGCTACGCCTATCGTTACCTCTGCAATACCTCCTCTCGCGTCAACCTCGACTACCTGCAGCCGGTAGACGGCCCGGTCGGTCGCTGCTTTACCTTCATCACCGAAGGGGGCGAGCGCAGCTTTGGCATCAACGCCGGCAAGATGGATCATCTGGATGTCGAGCACATCCCCGAAGAGATCATCAAGGAGTCCTCCGCGCTGGTCATCACCGCCTATCTGGTGCGCGGTGAAGATGGCACCCCGATGAAAGAGGCCGCCATGGCCGCTGTGCGTTATGCCCGCGAGGCCGGTGTGCCGGTGGTGCTGACTCTGGGTACCCGTTTCGTCATCGAGTCAGCCCCCCAGTGGTGGCGTGACTTCATCAGCGAAAACGTCACCGTGCTCGCCATGAACGAGGAGGAGGGCGAGGCCCTGACCGGTTTCTCCGATCCGCTGGCCGCAGCCGACAAGGCGCTCGATTGGGCTGACATGGTGCTTTGTACCGCCGGTCCGGTGGGGCTCTATATGGCGGCCTACACCGAAGATGACTTCAAGCGCGAGACCACCTTGCCGCTGCTGCCCGGGGTGATTCCCGAGTTCAACATGTACGAGTTCAGCCGCCCCATGGCGCGCGCCAAGTGCCGCAAGCCGGTACGGATCTACTCCCATATCTCTCCCTACATGGGCGGGCCGGAGAAGATCAAGAACACCAACGGGGCAGGGGATGGCGCCCTTTCCGCTGTGCTGCACGACATGGTGGCCAACTCCTATCACCGGATGAATGTGCCCAACTCTGCCAAGCACATCTCCGAGTTCCTCACCTATTCCTCGCTCTCCCAGGTGTGCAAGTACGCCAACCGGGTAAGTTACGAGGTGCTGGCCCAGAGCAGCCCGCGTCTCTCTCGCGGTCTGCCGGAGAAAGAGGACAGTCTGGAAGAGGTTTACTGGGAGCGTTGATCCCGAATTGTTGCAAAACACCGCCATTGGCAGACGTTTTGACGTGAAAAGGGGCCTTCTGGCCCCTTTTTTCCATCAATAACCCCAATATGCTTGAGTCCATGTCGCTTTTGCGACACCATTTGGCCACCGCATTGCCGGCCGGCAATGCCGCCGCACCTGAGAAAATGAGAGAGCCCCATGAGCATGCTTACCGAGAACCTTGACGCCAATTTCCAACTGTTTATCGAACAAGTCCGCGAGTCGGGTCAGGTGTGGGGCCTGCGCTATGGTGAGGACTGGGTGGTCTGCCGCTCTGCCGAGTTTGAAGATGCCGACGTCATGCCGCTCTGGTCTGCCGAAGAGGACGCCCGTCTGCACTGCGTGGACGAGTGGGCCGATTACGAGCCGGAAGTGATCGATCTGGAAGAGTTTCTCGATATCTGGATCAACGATCTGGATGAAGACGATGTGCTGGTCGGCCCGAACTGGAACGCCGATCTGGAAGGCCAAGAGCTCGAACCTATCGAGCTGGCCAAGGCACTGGTTGAACTGGACGCCTGAAAGCGCCTCCATTGATGGCCTGAACGTACAGGTCATCGAGACAAAGACCGGGATCCGTCAAGGATACCGGTCTTTTTTATGGTCGAATGGCCCGATTGATGAGTTAAAAGCCGATTTGCCTTTGCACCTGTCAGGGGGATGGTCCATCATCAACCTTTTGCCAAGGGAGGAGCGCCATGTTTGTATTCGACGTAACGGGAGCTGCGGGTGAGAAGGCCAGCATTCGGGTGCAGGCGCTGGATTGGGCGCAAGCCGGACCAGTGACCTTCCAGTGCGATGATGATCAGCTGGCGGTCGTGCTCCTGAGCGGTTGTCGTTGCGATGCGGTGGGCTTTTTCAACCTGTTGGCGGGATGCAAACCGCTCTATATCGAGCAGTGGCTCAGCTACCTGCAAGAGAGTGGCCGCATTGGCAAATGGAGCCACCAGACCGAGAGTCCCGCCGATGGGACGTATCTGGCCAGAGCCGGTCTGGAGCACGATGAGCTCAATAGCCTGCTTGGCCAGGTCTATCAGGTGGCGGGGTTCAATCGCCTGCAAATCAACCGTTACCTCAAGAACCGCCACAACCCCACCATGCTGGCGACCCGGTACGATCAGAAGGAGCTGGAGCGCTATCGCCAGCTCAATGACATCATTCTGACCCTTTTGAAGCTGAAGCATCCTCAGTAAAGAGCCCCAGCTGGCTGATATCCGGCCGCAGCGGTTGCGGCCGGGCGATCAGATAGCCCTGCAAGCCATCCACGTACATCCCCTGCAGCAGCTGTTTCTGGCCAAGCTGTTCTACCCCCTCCGCAATCACCTGACATCCCATCCGATGTGATACATCGACGATCATCCGCACAAATTGCTGGTTGGTCTGATCCTGCTCCAGCCCGGTAATAAGGGCGGGATCGAGCTTGATGTAGTCGGGCTTGAGCTCGCGAAACAGGGTAAAGGAGCCGATCCCCTTGCCAAAGTTGGCGATGGCCGAGCGGCTGCCATTGCGACGCAGTAGCTCAAACACCCGCTTGGCGCCGGTCAGATTCCGTTCCAGATGCTCCTCGTCGAGTTCGAACACCAGATTGGCACTGGTATTGGGATCTTTGAGCAACTGGCGGTCAAGCCAGATCAGGAAGGCGCTGTTTTGCAGCAGGTTGGGGGAGAGGTTGATCCCCCAGCGACTCTGGTTGGCACCAAAGGCCCGGTACTGACGCATGATGTGGGTAATAACCAGCTGCTCCAGCCGCATCACCATATCCAGCCGCTGGGCCATGGCAAACAGGGTGTCGGTGGGCAGGGCGGTGCCGTCATTGCCGCTGAAGCGGGTGTAGATCTCGTTGTAAGCCAGCATGCTGCGGTGCAGGGGCTGGATCGGCTGGTAGGTAAAGCTGAGTCGCTCCTGTGCCAGCACTTCGGTCAGCACGTCGCGCCAGTGGTGTTGCCCCTGCAGCTCGGAAGCGCTGTCATCCTGCTGGATGGCCCAGCCGTTGATGGTTTCAGTCTGGGCGCGAGCCAGTGCCAGATCCGCTCTGGCCAGCACGGCTTCAATTTTCTGGCCGCTGCTGAGCTTGGTCAGCCCCGAGTAACCGGTGCTCTCCAGCTCGTGCTGATCCTGATAGTGATCGAAGGCCACCTTCAAATCCTGCCCCAGCAGATGGGGGGGAATATTGGCCACCGGTTGCACCAGCACGGCAAAATCGGCCCCCGAGATGCGGTAGACCTGATTGCCCGGGAAGCGGCTTACCACCCGTTTGATGAGGGCGGCCATGTCCTTGATGTAGGCATCGCCAGACTGGAAGCCGCGCTGGGCGTTGATCTTGCCAAGCTCGGTGGCACGGATCAGCACCAGGGTCGCGGTCTGGGTATCCTGATCCCGCTGCAGCAACTCGGTCATGTCGCGGCGAAACGCGTGGCGGTTGAGTAGCTGGGTCAGCTCGTCGGTGGTGGCCAGGTTGCTGAGCTCGGTCAGCTGGCGATGAGCGCTCTGCTCGGCACTTTCGAACTGCTCCAGCAGCTGTTGCAGCACCTCCTGGGAGGCGGGCTCATCGAGTTGTGAGGGATCTCGCCCTCTGATCGCCTTGATCCAGGTGAGCTCCTGATGCTGGAGCATGCCATCCATGGTGCGGATGGCCAGCATCAACAACAGGATCATGCCAAGCAGTGTGGTGGCCAGAATAATGGCCAAAGTGAGCGGTGTGCTTTGAAGGGCCAACCAAACTGCTTGCAGGAGCAGCAGGGGTATGGTCACTATGGTGGCGATCAGAAAGAGGGTACGTCCGAGCTTGTGAACCATCTTGTCATCCTTGAAGTGGCTGCTTTGTGGGGGAATTTTAACCAAGCTGGCGGAGCAAAGCATGCTATTCCTCGCAACTCGGTGAAAAGGGTCAATTGAGATCGGTTAAATGTGAGTGAAACCACTTTCACAGGTGCCGAAACAGGCGAAGATGAGTTGAAAATAGATCAAACAAGGCAGAGGTAAATCATGTTGTTAGAGCCCGAAAATAGTGCCAAAGCACGACAATTATTGAACCAGAGTATGGCACTGGTGCTGGCGGGTGGACGTGGTAGTCGCCTGAAGCAGTTGACTGACAACCGCGCCAAGCCTGCCGTCCATTTCGGTGGCAAATTCCGGATCATTGATTTTGTGCTCTCCAACTGTATCAACTCGGGGATCCGCCGCGTTGGTGTAGTCACCCAATACAAATCTCACAGCCTGCTGCGTCACCTGCAATCGGGCTGGTCCTTCCTGCGTTACCAGATGAACGAATTCATCGACCTGCTCCCTGCCCAGCAACGGGTGGACGAGGTGCACTGGTATCGCGGTACCGCCGATGCCATCTATCAGAACGTCGATATCATCCGTGACTACGGCCCCAAATACCTGGTGGTGCTGGCGGGGGATCACATCTACAAGATGGATTACGCTGCCATGCTGCTCGACCATGTGCGCCTTGGCGCCAAGGTGACTGTGGCTTGTATCGAGGTGCCGCGGGCCGAGGCATCCGCCTTCGGGATCATGGATATCGACGAGCAGCGCAAGATCCGCGCCTTCGTCGAAAAACCGGCCAATCCGCCCGCCATGCCGGGTTGCGAAGATCGCTCGCTGGCCTCCATGGGGATCTATATCTTCGAGGCGGAGTACCTCTACCAACTGCTGGAGGAGGATATTCACAATCAGGACTCCAAACACGACTTCGGGATGGATGTGATCCCCCGCATCGTGGAGGAGGGGATGGCATTTGCTCACCCCTTCAACATGTCCTGTGTCGGGGCGCGCGAGGGGCAAAAGCCCTACTGGCGTGATGTAGGTACGCTGGACTCCTTCTGGGAAGCGAACATGGATCTTGCCTCCGTGCTGCCTGAGCTCGATATCTACGATCAGAACTGGCCCATCTGGACCAGCCAGACCCTGACGCCACCGGCCAAGTTCGTGCAGGATCGCAATGGTCAGCATGGCATGACCATCAACTCCATGTTCTCGGGCGGGACCATCGTCAGCGGGTCGTTTGTGCTCAACTCGGTGCTCTTTACCAATGTGCGGGTGCACTCCTTCTGCACCCTGGACCAGGCCATCATCTTCCCTGGGGTCGAGATTGGCGCCGGTTGCCGTCTGCGCCGGGTGGTGGTGGACAAGGGATGTGTGCTGCCCGATGGGCTGGTGGTGGGCGAGAATGCCGATGAGGATAGCCGCCGCTTCTACCGCTCCGAGCAGGGGATTGTGCTGGTGACCAAGGAGATGCTGGACAAGCTGGTTTGAGGAAGGCCCTTGAAACTGTGTCAGACGCTGTAATGCAAAGGGAGCCAATTTGGCTCCCTTTTTCATGCTGGTGAATGGCGAGGATTACTCGCTAACCACCGCTTTAGCAGCCATCACCATGGCGGTGCCGTGCTTGCCACCGGCAGCGGTCACTTGCGGTACGCCATCTTCATCGGTGTCGCTGCCGGCACCTTCGATGATGTTCTCGCCGGAGTCACCGATCCACTCGGCCATCTGCATGCCACCGTTGACGGTGCCACGGAACCAGCTAACGTACTGACCGGTCAGCTTGGCCAGCTCCAGCTCGGGCGCCTTCTCGACCCCTTCGTTGCGCAGGTTCAGCATGGCAGAGCGCAGGGCGCCGGAGATGGCAGCCTGGGTCCAGGGAGTGTATTCACCCTGTTTACCCGCCAGCCAGGTGCCCGCCTTGGCATTGAAGTAGGCCTTGTCGGCAGCGATAAACAGCTCGCGGGCGGCAGTGCGGTACTTGGCATCGGAGGTAGCGAGGAACGCAGCGGTCAGACCACGGATGGCGGCGAACTGTGCATCGATGGAGTGGCCGGCATCGAGCTTGCCACCCAGGGTGATGCCGTCATGCACCAGACCATTTTTGCCCTTGAGGTTGGCAAGGATGAAATCGGCCTGTTTGCGGATCAAGTCGAGCGCCTCTTGACCCTGCTTGGTCTTGAGGTTCAGCTCGCCATTGTCACCTGCGGCGTAACCGACCGGCAGCGCATCCTGAGCTCGCTGGAATATCTGCAGGGCGACCAGTGCGTAAGCAGCGTCAAAGGTGGTGACGTGCTTGCCCTGTTTGCCTGCCTGCCAGCTGTCGACCAGAGTGCCAGCCTTGGCATCAAAGTGCAGGGCGGCCAGGTTCTTGAAGGTGAGGTTGGAGAGATTGATCGCCAGCGAGAAGGCATCGCTGCCCGCGACGGCTTTGCCCAAGTCATTGGCCTTGTTGGCAGCCGGTGCGGCGGCAAACGGCTCGCCGTCAAACACGGCGTGGAAGGCCGGGTTCTGGTTGGTGTTGGCGCTGCGCTGATCGCTGAAGGCATAGAACTCGGAGAGCGGCCACAGCATCATCCAGGCATCGCGCAGCTGGGCGGAACCATCCACCACCTCCAGCTTGCCGATGGCACCGGCATCGTTGTTGCTGGTTTCGGTCACTTTCACCTGATGGGGGAAGTAAATCACGCCCTTGGCCGGATCGTACTGCGGGGTGATCTTGGCGCCCAGTTGTTTGCCATCGAAGCCAAGCTTGTTCTGCATGATGGCCAGCTTGTCGATGGATTGCTCGGTCAGCATCATGCCGTTGAAGCCATCGGCGGCAGAGACGCCCAGCTTGTGTTTGCCATCCTGATCCATGGTGGCGGAGGCGGCTTCTACCTCTTCATCGGTCTCGGCCACGTGCATGCCGCCGAGGAAGTCTTGCGACCACATCACCTCTTTGAGCAGGATGCCGCCCACCGCTGCGGGCACCAGCAGGTTGTCGCTGCCGCTCCAGCGCAGGGTGCTGTAGTCGCGGAAGTAGGCTGGCACCTGGGTCTTGACGTTTTTCTCGGTCCCTTTGGCTGTCTTGATGGTGATCTGGTCGCCATTGACCGGGGTGGCGTTGACGGCCTGGGCAAACTCCGGATTGGCGGAGGCATAGGGCAGGGAGAGGGGATACATGCCCTGCGGCACTTCATCGGCCGGGAAGCCAACGGCATCGGCCATGGCCAGCACTCGTTGCCCCAGAGAGGCCATGGTGCCACCACGAGCTAGGTTTTGCGGCCCGTTCACCAGATGCGGGCCCATGCCGGATTGGTAGTTGAGGGCGTACATCGCCTCTTCGGAGTATTCGTAGGATTCGATGCCGGCAGCGAAGTCGAACGGGGTCGGCTCATCGGCACGGTTGGCATCCAGCACATCCAGATCCAGCCCCAGCGCTTCGGCCTGCGGCTCACCGGAGAGCTCGAATTCGGTATAGGCCAGCATGTTGGCGGCGGTATTGAATGTCTTGTCTTCGACTTTGACGGCAGCGTGTGCGGCGCCGCTGATCAGTGCGCAGGCGATCGCCTGAACCAGTACGGTTTTTCTCATGTCCCTTCTCACCATTGGTTTTATTATTGACGCTTCTCATGACGAATCTAAATGAGAATGGTCTGCATTATGCTGTGTTGGCGGGGACTTGAGAAGTAAAAAACCGCCCCATTCGGCTGCACGTTAAACCGGATGTGCGCTGTCGAAGAGGACGGTTATCTGTTTATTGCGCTGAAAGTGCCAGTGCGGTGGGGATCAGAGCAGCTTGAACGGGATGACCAGACGGCCCGGCTCTACCTTGAGGGCTTCGACCTTCTCCTTGATCCTGGCTTCGTTCTTGCGGCTGCTGTCGAGGCGGTAGACCGGCGTTTGCGACAGGAACAGGGAGAGCGACTGATTGAAGGTGGGCAGCAGCGGGGTGAGGGCGGCCCCGATATCGGCCGGCTCGGTCTTCACCGAGACCAGCTCAAGGTCGCGCAGATAGATGGCGCCTTGATCGGCTACATAGTCCGGACGGGCGCTCAAAGCAACGCGGATCTTCATCTGCTGGCTGCCAAGGGGGCTGCTCACCTGCAGGTCGCCAGCGGCGTCCAGCTCGATGCGATCTGCTTGTTTGCGGCCGATACGGCTCTGCATCTCGTCCAGGCGGATCTTGCTCGACATGATGCCGGGGATCCCCAGCTGTTTTTCAAAAGAGACCTGATCCTTGAGGTACTGGTTGATTTCGGCCTCGCTGACGTTGTACTGGGTCAGGGAGCAGGCTCCCAGCAGCAGGGCGAGGGGGAGTAACAACAGCTGTTTCAACATGATGGATTCCGCTTGGGCATATATGGTGGCGCTATCTTACGCGATAACGGGCGTGGAATGAGAGCCTCAGACGGTGGGAAATCATGGAGTTGCTGCATTCCCGATTGTTTTTTGGCAACCGCCGGGTTCATCATCGACGGGTGAGCGGAATAGGGCTGAGCTGTTGGCTGCAGGCGTAGGTCTACGCCTTAAGCAGAGAGAAGAGAACAGAGTGTGAGAAGAGCACAGAGAACGAGGAGAGCGTAATGGTTCGGATGGGCAAGGTTGGCCGCAGGGCGCTGCTGTGGCTTGGCTGCATGATGGGCCTCTGGAGCCCGTCGCTGTGGGCTGAGGTGAAAGTGATCCCGGTCTTCGAGGCGCAGGCGGCGGTGCAGACCCTCAAGGAGATCTATCCCCAGCTTGGGGTGAGTGCCATGGGGAATCAGCTGGTGCTGAGCGGGACGCCAGCCCAGCTGCAGGAGGCCGAAGCCACGCTGGCGCAGGTCAACCAGCCACCGCAAAGCCTGCTTATCGAGTGGCGGGTCGATGGTGCCGCCAGCGGTCAGCAACTGGGGGGCTCAATCAGTCGCGACGAGGCCAAGCGGCAGTGGCTGGTCGATGGCAACGCCCGGCAGTACCAGCGCAGCCAGAACGACAGCTGGCAGGTGCGCGGGCTGTCGGGCCGTCCCGTGCTGCTGCAGATGGGCTCCTATCAACCGGTCACCTTCTATCAGTGGAATGGGGGAGCCGTGGTGGGGATGATGCCGCTGGTGAACGGCCTCTATGCCACGGCCACCTTGATTGGGGATCGGGTGCAGATTGCGCTGAGCAGCGAACAGGCGAGGCTGGATCAGGGCACCATCAATCGTGGGCAGAGTGCCACCGAGGTGAGCGGGGCCCCGGGCCAGTGGCTGACGGTGGGGGAGCTCTCGACCAGCTCGGCAGATCAGGGGAGTAGCCTCGGCACCCAGCTACAGGGGGGGCGAGGCAGCCAGAGCGAGCGCCAGACCCTGCAGATCCGGGTCACTCGGCAATAAAGTGATTAACTCTCGTGAACAGCGTTCAACCAAGCGGACTGTGCCATGGTTTTCAAGGTTATTGAAGTGAACACTCCAGGGCGTTGTTTTGAGCTGCTCATCTGCCCGCTTACGCTCTGATGGCCGAGTGGTAGAGGCGGTGCAGGAGAGCTCCAATACTCGACAATTAACAGGAGCGGATAGTAAAGAGAAACCCTGTTCACAGGGAGAACCCGGTAAAATGTTGCTGGGCACGAAGAGCTGGACGCAGCTGTGGCGGAAGAGGGAGAAGAGGGCCTTGCCGAATGAAGCCCCCGGTATGGCGTGAGCGGTGACAGATCCGTCTTTGAAGGCGATGAACTGGCGCGACCTCTTGAACATCAAGGGTCGTGCTCAAGAGACAGGCCCTTTGGTTCCGCTGTGATTTCTGGTGGGCTGAAACAGCAAGTGCTGCGGGTCGTGGGAATCGCGAAAGTGTTGGTGCAGGGCGCTCACCAGCCTGGCGATCCGCTCGCGCTTGAGACTGCTCTGCCGGTAGACCAGATGCAGGGGGCGGCCCAGCCCGGGCAGCGGGCGGGCCATCTCCCCCTGTTCTCCCACCAGCCCCAGCAGGCCAGCGGGCAGCAGCACAGGGCCAATACCTGCCTTGGCGAGTTCGATGAGCGCCAGATAGGAGTCGAGCTCCATGGCGGGCTCCAGCCCCAAATCAGCCAGCGGTTCGCGCAGGTAGCGGTTGGAGGGATTATCCAGATCCATGGTGAGGATCTTGCGCCTGCTTTCTGCGCTGGCTGGCGGCAGGCTCTGCTGCGCCTCTCCCACCAGATAGAAGGGCTCTTCCAGTAGCAGCTCGGCGTCGAGGCCATGGCCGGGAGGGAGCCGACCTGCGCAGATGCCTAGCAGGGCATCACCGCTGCGCACCCGCGCCAAAATCACCGGAGTGTGGTGGGTAGAGAGGGCAAGATGGGGATCTCGGCCCAGATAGTCGCGCATAAAGTGGGCGAGGTAGCCCGCCAGCAGGGTTTCGGAGCAGGCGATGGGGAGGGGACTGTGATCCGCCAGATCCTGGCTATCGGCCAGCACCCCCTTCATTTCGGCAAGACTCGGGGCCACTCGCTCAAGCAGCTCCTTTGCCTGCGGGGTGAGCCGGATCTGGCGCCCCTCCGGCTCGATCAGCTTCTTGCCAAGGCGCAGCTCCAGCTGGGCAATCCGCTTGCTTACCGCCGACTGGCTGATATAGAGGCGACTGGCCACCTTGGCCATGGTCCCTTCGCTCGCCAGCAGGCTCAGCGTCTCCAGCCCTTCCAGTAACATCATGTCCCCTCGTATCGCCATCATGCCTATCGAATGGCGCTACCTTAGGGGCTGACTGGCTCAGGAGCAAGGGTCGTTTGCTGCCTTGGCCGGGCGAATGCGCCAGCTCTTCAAGGGCGGTGCGAAGATCACCAGATTGCCAATGAGGCTGATCACTACCCCGGCCACCGAGACCGGCTGCCAGACAAAACCTTCGTAGAAGGTGGAGAGGGTGAGCGCCACCAACGGAAAGAGCACGGTGGCGTAGGAGGCCTTGCTGGCACCGATGCGACCCACCAGCGTCAGGTAGGCGGTAAAGGCGATCACCGAGCCAAACAGGGCGAGATAGACCATGGCCGCCAGATAGTGGCTATCGGTCGGCACCACCAGTGGCTGGCCGAGCAATGTGACCCAACCCAGCAACAGCACCACGCCGTAAACCATGCCCCAAGGCACCAGTTGCAGCACGTGATAGCCGTGGCGCTGACCCCGGGCCGAGACCAGATTGCCGAGCGAAAAGCAGAGAGTACCGCCGCAGGCGAGCAGCAGCCCTTTCCAGCCGTTTGCCCCCAGTTGCGCATCCGCCAGCACCGGCCAGAACAGTAGCAGGGTGCCCAGAAGCCCCAGCAAGGAGCCCTGCAACCAGCGCAGGGTGGGGCGCTTGTTCTCGAACAGCCAGAGGTTGAGGCCGTTGAAGATACTGGCACTGGCGAAGATCACCGCCGACATGCCACTCGGGATATAGCGGGTGGCGTGGTAGAAGCAGAGAAAGTTGGTGGAAAAGAGCAGGGCACCGAGCAGTGCTGCGTAACGCTGGCCGTGCCAGGGGAGGCGTGGAAAGCGGCCGCTGGCGGTGAGCAGGGCAAACAGTGCCACCGCCGCCAGCAGGAAGCGGTAGAGCACCGACACCTCGATGGGGATGGGGCCAAGTTGCCAGGCGATGGCAATCCAGGTGCTGCCCCAGATAAGCACGGTGGCAAGATAGAGCATCAGGTTCATCACAGTTCCGGTGAGTCAGGGAGAGATGACCCACTATGGGGCGAGCCCTGATGGCTGGATTGCACTATCTTGCGGTTTTTCATCGCCTTGCGCTGTCATCTGCGGGCTCGGTCGGTAAGATGGATGGCAGGCGGGAGAAGCCCGCGCAAATAACCGGAACAGGTGGCAGGGGCGAATGAAAACAGCAGGGGTATTTGATGCATTGGTCAGCACCGGGGCCCGGCTGGAAGACTCCTGCTGGCTCGAACCCGGGCTTGGCGTCGCCAGCTGGCGCAACTGCTACGATCAGACCCGTTACCACAAGCCGGGCCACCACACCCTGAGCGTCTATCTGCAGGGGGGCGAGCAGACCGAGCGGCTCGACGGGCCGGGTGGCCACGGCGGCACCGGCAAGGTGTGCATCATGCCGGATCACCACAGATCCGAATGGCTGG